>NZ_JBEXHW010000004.1:318620-438847 GCF_040608235.1 Streptomyces sp. NPDC005202
CCGGAAACCGGAGCGGCGGTTCGGGAAGCCGGGGGAGGTCTCGGGGGCGCAGCCGCGGGTCGGGAAGTTGGGGGAGGGCGGGAAACCGGAGCGGCGGTTCGGGAAGCCGGGGGAGGTCTCGGGGGCGCAGCCGCGGGTCGGCGAGGGCCGGAAACCGGAGCGGCGGGTCGGGAAGCCGGGGAAGGGCCCGGGGGCGCAGCCGCGGATCGGACAACCGCGGGAAGGCGGGGCGGAGGCGGCCGAGCGGCCGGACGCCGACGGGCGTGGACGCCGGCTCCCGGTGCGGTCGGTGCGGGGCTGGTTCACCCGGACGAAGGCACCGGCCCCGCAGCCCTCGGAGACCGATGCCGTATACGTCCCCTACGACCCTGACCCCGCCCTCGAGCCGTACGACCTCCTGCCCGCCGATTCCCCGCCGGCCCCCGAACCATCCCTCTGGAACGGTGACGCCGCACGCGAGGCCCGCTGGGCGGCGCTGATGGCGGTGGCGGTGGATCCCGCGGAGCCGACGGGTTCCGCGGAGTCGAGGGAACTCGAGAAGCCGAGGGAACTCGAGAAGCCGCCGAATTCCACGGAGCCGACGGAACCGAAGGGGCCGACGGAACCCCCTGAAACGCCGGACACCCCGGAGCGCTCTGACCCCCCGGACACCCCCTGACGGACCCCCGGCACATCGGCTGGGACCGGGAGGAGGACCGGGAAGCCGCCCCTCAGCCGTTGACCCCCAGCACCCCCCGCAGCTCCTTCGGCAGATGCTGGTCGCAGGCCTGCTTCGCCTCGTTGGTGAGGGCGTCGTTGGTGCAGGAGTAGTAGTCGCTGTAGACCAGCTGCGCGGTGAAGGTCGCGGCGACCAGGGCGAGGGCCAGGCTCGCGGTGACGAGGCCGCTGACCGCCGCCGTCGTCTGGGGCCGGCTGTCGGGGGCCGGGGTGTTGGGGTCGGGGGTGCGCGGCTTGGTGCGCAGGGAGCTGATGCCCCAGTACAGGGACAGCGCGCCCAGCAGCAGTGCCACGTACGGCCAGCTGAACAGCGCGAAGAAGAAGGCCCACATGCCGCACAGCAGGGCGTACCGCGCGCGGCGCTGGGCGGGGTCCGTGGGGTCCCAGCGCGGGCCCGCTCCGGGACCGCCGCCGCCCGGCCCCTCGGGGCCGCCGCCGGGCACCTGGGGCCGCTCGCCGAAGCCGCCGGGGGAGCGGCCGGGCTGACGGTCGCTCCACTGGCTGCCCCAGGGGGAGCGGCCGCCGCCGTCATCGGGCGTGTCGTCGGAGGAGTCCCCGCCGGACGGGTGCCGCGGCCGCCACGGGCTGTCGGGCGTGCCCTCCGGCGGCGGCGCGAAGGGGTTGTCGTCCGGGGCCGCGCCACCCTGCTTGTCGCCGTTCTTCCCGCCCGAGGGAGCGTCGGGCGGCGAGGCGGGGCGCTCCCGCAGCAGCACGACGCCGCGCTCCCCTCCCTGGGACGACTGCGGGGGGAGTGTGAGGAGTCGCAGGCTGCGGTCCGGCATCAAGTGAGCGTCTTCCCCTTGGTGAGTCACGACTGATCTGGAGCGTCCCGAAAGCGCTCGAAGGCCCAGGGACTCGGGTCCGCCATCCCGTGAACGCACGGTGCACGGAGCGCGTTCCCGTACCAGCTCCCCTCAGACGCTACCTTCCGGCCACGCCCCCGTCCCATGGGGGCCGTCCGGAGTGCCGGTATCGTTGCTGACGGTCGACCGCTTCGTAGGCTTCCCCGTATCCGCGGGCGCGAAGCATTCGTACGACCGCACAAACAGCTTCCCCCGAGAAAGGGCCCCACCGTGGCCGCCAAGCCCGTGGCCAAGCGCCTCGTCGTGCTGGTCTCCGGATCCGGCACCAATCTGCAGGCGCTCCTCGACGCGATCGCCGAGCACGGCCCCGAGGTCTACGGCGCCGAGATCGTCGCCGTAGGCGCCGACCGCGACGGCATCGAGGGGCTCGCGCGCGCGGAGCGCGCCGGGGTGCCGACCTTCGTGCGGAAGGTCAAGGACTACGGGACACGACAGGAGTGGGACGCGGCGCTCGCCGAGGCCGTCGCCGCCCGTGAGCCCGACCTCGTCGTGTCCGCCGGATTCATGAAGATCGTGGGGAAGGAGTTCCTCGCGCGGTTCGGCGGGCGGTTCATCAACACCCACCCCGCCCTGTTGCCCAGTTTTCCGGGAGCCCACGGCGTACGTGACGCGCTTGCGTACGGCGCCAAGGTCACCGGCTGCACCGTCCACTTCGTCGACGACGGCGTCGACACCGGGCCGATCATCGCTCAGGGCGTGGTGGAGGTCCGGGACGAGGACGACGAGAGCGCGCTGCACGAGCGCATCAAGGAAGTCGAGCGAAGGCTGCTCGTCGAGGTCGTGGGGCGGCTCGCCCGCAACGGCTATCGCATCGAGGGACGAAAGGTAGTTATCCAGTGACCGCCGAGAGCAACAAGCGGCCCATCCGGCGCGCGCTCGTCAGCGTCTACGACAAGACCGGGCTGGAGGAGCTCGCGCGCGGGCTGCACGAGGCCGGCGTCGAACTCGTCTCCACCGGCTCCACCGCCGCGCGGATCGCCGCGGCCGGCGTGCCCGTCACCAAGGTCGAGGACCTCACCGGTTTCCCCGAGTGCCTGGACGGCCGCGTCAAGACCCTGCACCCGAAGGTCCACGCCGGCATCCTCGCCGACCTGCGCCTGGAGGACCACCAGCGGCAGCTGCAGGAGCTGGGCGTCGAGCCGTTCGACCTCGTCGTCGTCAACCTCTACCCGTTCCGTGAGACCGTCGCCTCCGGCGCCACGCCCGACGAGTGCGTCGAGCAGATCGACATCGGCGGTCCCTCGATGGTCCGCGCCGCCGCCAAGAACCACCCCTCCGTGGCGGTCGTCACCAGCCCCGCCCGCTACGCCGACGTCCTGGCCGCGGTGAAGGACGGCGGCTTCGACCTCGCCACCCGCAAGCGGCTCGCCGCCGAGGCCTTCCAGCACACGGCCGCCTACGACGTCGCCGTCGCCTCCTGGTTCGCCTCGTCCTACGCGCCGGTCGACGACTCGCAGTTCCCCGACTTCCTCGGCGCCACCTGGGAGCGCGCGCACACCCTGCGCTACGGCGAGAACCCGCACCAGCCCGCCGCCCTCTACACCTCGACAGCATCCATCAGCGGCTCCGCCGCGGGCGGCGGCCTGGCGGAGGCCGAGCAGCTGCACGGCAAGGAGATGTCGTACAACAACTACACGGACACGGACGCCGCCCGCCGTGCCGCGTACGACCACGACGAGCCGTGCGTCGCGATCATCAAGCACGCCAACCCGTGCGGCATCGCGATCGGCGCCGACGTCGCCGAGGCGCACCGCAAGGCACACGCCTGCGACCCGCTGTCCGCGTTCGGCGGTGTGATCGCCGTGAACCGGCCGGTCAGCAAGGAGATGGCCGAGCAGGTCGCGGAGATCTTCACCGAGGTCATCGTCGCGCCCGACTACGAGGAGGGGGCCCTGGAGGCCCTCACCAAGAAGAAGAACATCCGGGTGCTGCGCTGCCCCGCGGGCCCGTCCAACCCGGTCGAGGTCAAGGCCATCGACGGCGGCGCGCTGCTCCAGGTCACCGACCGGCTGCAGGCCGACGGCGACGACCCCGCCAACTGGACCCTCGCGGCGGGCGAGGCGCTCGGCCCGGAGGACCTCCAGCAGCTCGCCTTCGCCTGGAAGGCCTGCCGCGCCGTGAAGTCCAACGCGATCCTGCTCGCCAAGGACGGCGCCTCCGTCGGTGTCGGCATGGGGCAGGTCAACCGGGTGGACTCCTGCAAGCTCGCCGTGGAACGGGCGGGCGAGGAGCGGGCGCGCGGTTCGTACGCCGCCTCGGACGCCTTCTTCCCCTTCCCCGACGGCCCGGAGATTCTGATCGCCGCGGGCGTGAAGGCCATCGTCCAGCCGGGCGGTTCGATCCGTGACGAGCTGGTCGTCGAGGCCGCGAAGAAGGCGGGCGTCACGATGTACTTCACCGGGACCCGCCACTTCTTCCACTGACGCCGAGCCGGTACGCGTGACGGCGGTGGTCCCCGGCCCTCCCCCGAGAGGGGCCGGGGACCACCGCCGGTGCGTCACGTCAGCACGGACGGACGTAATAGACGGACGTAATAGATCGGGTCCCACGTGGCGCGGCGTAGGCCGTGGACGTCCAGCGCACGCGGCCGTCCTTGTTGTAGAAGCGGGCGACCGTGCCGGGCATCTGGTTGTTGACGAAGTCGCCGTCGCCGTACCAGTTCGAGACGGACCAGAGCTGGCACTTGTAGTACTTGAAGACGGTGCCGCGGACGTTCATGCACAGCCAGCCGTAGTCGCAGGCGAGCGCGGCGGCCTTGGCCTGGTTCGCCTTGCTCGCGGGGTACACGGTGACGTCGAGGCCGTCGTAGTGGACCTTGTTGGCGGAGACCTGCCGGCCGCCGGGCTGGGCGGCGAGCACGGCGTCGATGCGCTGCTGCACATCGGACGCTGCGGCGGTGGACCGGGTGTGGACGACGCGGTTGCCCGTCTCGGCCGCGGCGGCCGAGACGGTGGAACCGGCGAGCAGGGCGGTGGCCGCGACGAGCAGCGCGGCGGGCTTCTTCACGTTCACTGACGTTCCCCCATGTGCCGTGAGCACGGATGTGGTCGTACCGCCGAAGCGGAGTGGTCCCACCGTGCCAAGGGCGCGCGGCTGCCGGTGCCTCGGAAGTCTCAGGGTCACTTCTTCCCGGGCGGGTGTACTCCTTGAGGTGGTGGGCGACGCGGGCGCAGTAGTCGCGGTACTCGGGGGAACTCCGCCCGCGTCGTTCACCTTGCTGTACGACGTGCGGTAGGCGGCGGCGATCAGCACCCGTTTGTCGCCGGGCAGGCCGGGCTCGAGCCGCGGCTCGATGAAGCACAGGTAGCGGGCCATGGCCGGGATCGACACGGCGGGGGAGAGGGGAGGCCTGGGGATCGTCTTCGCGGGCTGTCCGTCGGACCGCATCCACCAGCGCAGCACGCGCGGGGTCCACCGGGCGATGCCGTACTCGTCCTTGGCAGGGTCGGACAGGTCGGGGTCGAAGTCGCTCTCCGCCTTGAGCATCGCCGCGATCAGCGCCGGGGTGACGTCCGGCTGCGCGCAGTCGTGCGCCGAGTTCACGATCAGAGGCCGGTAGACGGCCGGGACGCCCTTGTCGGTGCGGAGTTCGCCGGCGCCGTAGGTGGCGGGCGCGACCTTCGTGGTCCGGTCCGGGGTGCCCTTGGCGTCGGGTCCCGGGCCGGCCCAGGTGCTGATGCCGTGGCCGAGGGCGGCCAGGGCGGCGGTGGCGACCGCCGCGCCGAGCACGGTCCCGGCCCGGCGTCCGCGCGGGCGCACGGCCCGCCCAAGCCGCGGGCTGCCCGCGCGGACCGCCCGAAGGCGAGCCGTTCGCCGGGCGCGAGCCGGACCTGGGTGCCGTGTCGCTCGTCCTCCGTGGTCGGTGGAGGTACCACGATGATGCTGTACATGGTGCGTCTCCCCGTGCCTGACGGCTGCGGACCCAGACTAGGGCGACGCACCAGGGCCGTGTCCCCCCTTGTGCGGGGTGAGACACGGCCCTTGGAGTGAATGGCGTGAAGTGTTCAGTAGCGGGGGCGGTTGAACCACGCCGCGCCCTTGGAGCCGCCGACGAAGCAGGCGATCAGGATGGCGAGCACCGTGTGGACCAGGCCCACGATGATGAACGGGTACAGGCCGAGGATCGCGGTGATGATGCCGTAGACCATGGTCGTGACACGGACGCCGTTGCGGCCGGTGTTGAACTTCACCGCGAGCACCGCCGCGAACACGCCCCAGGCCAGCGCGAACAGCACCAGCGCCCACAGCATTCCGGTCGAGTAGTCGGCGAGCCGCTGGAAGGCTGCGTCGTCCTTGAGGGTGTTGTCCTTCTTCGCGGCGTTCACGGTGGCGGCGCTGAAGGCGAACAGGGCCACGCCGAGGACCTGCAGGCCGACGATCACCCACAGCATCACCCGGGCCGCGCTGACGTTGCCCGGCATCGTTTCCGGCACGGGGGCGCCGTACTGCTGGACGGGCGGGGCCTGCGGGTAGCCGTAGCCGGGGGCCTGGCCCTGCGGGTAGCCGTAGCCGGGCTGCTGCGGCGCCTGCGGGGCGCCGTAGGGGTTGTTCGGGTCGCCGTAACTCATGGCGGTCTTTCCTCCGTCGATCGAGTGCGGGGACGACGCGCGGCACCGCACGGAGGAGAGTTCTACAGGATGCGGTCCGTCCCCCCGATGAGCTGCCCGCGGCACTGTGCTGTTCATCGTTCTTGACTGATGTCTTACTTGTCCAGCCGCTTATCGCATGTGTTGTGCAAGTGCAACATCACTGATCACGGGCGCGGACGAGGGGGGACGGCCGCGGGCCACCCGGATTGGAACCGGGAGCCCGTCATCCGCGAGGATGGGACCATGACCGCCCAGATTCTCGATGGCAAGGCCACCGCAGCCGCGATCAAGTCCGATCTGACCGCCCGCGTGGCGGCGCTGAAGGAGAAGGGCGTCACGCCCGGCCTCGGCACGATCCTGGTCGGGGACGACCCCGGCAGCCGGAAGTACGTCGCCGGCAAGCACCGCGACTGCGCCGAGGTGGGCATCGCGTCCATTCGGCGCGAGCTGCCGGCCACCGCGACGCAGGAGGAGATCGAGGCGGTCGTCCGGGAGCTGAACGAGGATGCGGCCTGCACCGGTTACATCGTCCAACTGCCGCTGCCCAAGGGCATCGACGAGAACCGCATCCTCGAGCTGATGGACCCGGACAAGGACGCCGACGGCCTGCACCCGATGAACCTCGGCCGCCTCGTCCTGAACGAGCCGGCCCCCCTGCCCTGCACCCCCAACGGCGTGCTCACGCTGCTGCGCCGCTACGGCGTGGAGATCAAGGGCGCCGAGGTCGTGGTCGTCGGCCGGGGCGTGACCATCGGCCGTCCGATGCCGCTGCTGCTGACCCGGCGCAGTGAGAACGCCACGGTCACCCAGTGCCACACCGGTACCCGCGACCTGTCCGCCCACCTCAGGCGCGCCGACATCATCGTCGCCGCGGCTGGCTCCCCGCACCTGATCCGGGCCGAGGACGTCAAGCCGGGCGCGGCCGTCCTCGACGTCGGCGTCTCCCGCAACGCCGAGGGCAGGATCGTGGGCGACGTCCACCCGAACGTCGCCGAGGTCGCCGGCTGGCTCTCCCCCAACCCCGGCGGTGTCGGCCCGATGACCCGGGCCCAGCTGCTGGTCAACGTGGTCGAGGCGGCGGAGCGCAGTGTCGGCTGAGGCGGAGGGCAACCGGCGGGGCACCGGGGCCGGGGAGCCGGAGATCGAGGTGCGCGACCCGGTCAGCGCGCCGGACGCCGAGGGCAGGCCGCGGCGGATCACGCGCCGTTTTCCGCTGTTCACCAGGGACACGGCGCGCCCCGAGGGCGGCGGCCGGGCCGCTCCCGGCGACGCCCCGGCTCCCGCGCGGCAGTGGCCGATGCTCGCGGTGCTGGCCGTGGTCGGGCTCGGGCTGCTGCTGACCGCGTTCGACGCGTTCCGGATCGGGACGATACTGATCGGCGTCGCGCTGCTCGGCGGCGCCGTGCTGCGCTGGCTCCTGCCCGGCGTCGGCATGCTCGCCGTCCGCTCCCGCTTCACGGACATCGTCACCTACGGCGTTCTGGGCTGTGTCATCGTCCTGCTGGCGCTGATGGCCCAACCGAAGCCCTGGCTCGAAATACCGTTCCTGGACGACGCCCTGCACTTCACGATCCGCAGTTAGGGGCGTTCGTATGGCGCGCGCACCGCGTACAGCAAGTCCTCCTGGCAGCGCTACCTCAACGCCACCCAGCCCCCGCCCCGGCAGGCCGTCGCCGCGCTGTGCCGGGTCGCGGGCCTGGCCGGCGCGGACGCCGAACGCCGAACGCCACACCGTGCGCTGGGAGATGGCCGTCCAGGACTGGCCCCGCCCCGTGACGGTGCCCGCGAGACCCGCCGGGGCCGAGGAGTACGAGGACGACCCCACCGTCCCGTGGTGGGACCGGCCGGAGGAGGAACCGCGGCACGGACCGCCGGACGCGTCCTGCTGTACGCCGTCCTGATCCTTGTGGCCCTGCTCCTCACCGCAGTCGTCGGCGCCGTTGCCCTTGGGTGACCCGAACACTCCTGTGGCACCCGAGGTCACGGGTGTGCCTCCGTTGTGTCGATGTGTTGACAAGTTCAGGGATGGGCGGCCAAGTCGCCCGACAACAGGGCTAGCGTGGCAATCGGGACGACCCGGGCGTCCCGATCGTCGTCCAGGGGTTCCTCACAGCGGAGAGGGATGCCGGTGGGACACTGGACCGCGGACCGGCGGGTGCGCAACGGCGCGCGCCCCGGCCCGAATGCTCCCGTGCGCCCCCACCCCGGGAACTGAGATCCTGACTGGGCGCATCCCTGTGGGTAGCCAGAACGGGGACTCGGCAGAGGGCACCACGCGCGGGGGCAACAGCCAGCACGTACCGGGGGGAAGAGGGGGGAAGCAATGCCTCGTTGGAAGGCCTTGCCCGACGAACTGGATCCGCAGGTCAGGGAGTTCGCGAGCCAGCTGCGGCGGCTCGTGGACCGCAGCGGCCTGAGCATCGCCGCGCTCGCCGACCGCACGGGCTACAGCAAGACGTCCTGGGAGCGTTACCTCAACGGCCGGCTCCTCGCACCCAAGGGCGCGATCGTCGCCCTTGCCGAGGTCACCGGCACCAATCCCGTCCACCTCACCACGATGTGGGAGCTCGCCGAGCGGGCCTGGAGCCGGGCGGAGATGCGCCACGACAGGACCATGGAGGCCATCCGGATAGCCCAGGCGCGCGCCGCGCTCGGGGAGTTCGGGGCGGCCGCGCCGTCCGTCGACGCCAAGGGCGGCCAGGCGGTCCGCAAGGGCGGCAGCGCCACGGCGACCCCCGGGAGCGCGGGCCCCGCGGGCGTGGCCCCGACGGTGCCGCCACAGCCGACGGCGTCCGACGCCGACGTGCGCGAGGGCGCCTCGCGGACCGCTTCGTCCGCCTCGGGTTCCTCGACTGCCTCGGGTTCCTCGACTGCCTCGGGTTCTTCGTCCGGCGCGGGTTCTTCGACCGGCGCGGGTTCTTCGACCGGCTCGGGTTCCTCGACGTCGACGGGCGGCAACTCGTGGGGGATGGCCGGGTACCGGGGGCCCTCGCAGACCGGCGGCCGCGCCGCCGGGGCCACGGCGTCTCCGTCCGACGGCTCCGCCCGGACACCGGGCACCCCGAGTCCGTACGGCGAACCCCCGCAGGCTCCGCGTCCCGCCGGCTCCGGCGGTGGCGGGGCGCGCAGGCGGCAGCTGACGATGTTCCTCGCAGGCGGGGTCGGCGTGCTGGTCGTGATCGGGGCCGTCTTCTTCTTCACCGACGGCAGCGGGGGCAAGAAGGCCGAGGGCGCGACCAAGTCGCCCTCCCCCTCCGCCAGCACCAACCCCGACCTGCCGGCCGGCGTGAAGTGCAGCGGGGCCGGCTGCACCGGCAAGGACGCCGAGAGCATGGGGTGCAGCGGCGACCTGGTGACCACGGCCCAGAGCGCCACCGTCGGCACGACCGTCGTCGAGGTCCGCTACAGCAGGAGCTGCGGCGCCGCCTGGGGCCGCATCACCCGGGCCGCCCAGGGCGACGGGGTTCAGATCACGGTCGGCGCGCACAAGGAGACCGGCACGATCACGACGACCGGCGACACGATCGCGTACACCCCGATGGTCGCCGTGAAGGACGCGGCGCAGGCGAAGGCGTGCGTGACGCTGGCGTCGGGGCAGAAGGGGTGCACGAAGTAGCCGGGGCCGACACGGGAGCCGTGGCGCACGGCTCCCGAAAGAAGTGGCGTGAAACAGGCATGGCGTACGCCAAACGGGGCAAGCGGACGTTACCCCCACGGGATTCCGGTACTCCGGCAACCCCCATACGGCGGCCGCCTTCGTCCCCCCTCTCCCGGACGGGCGGCCGCCTCTTGCGTCGGCCGGGCCCAGCGGCAGCGACTTGTGGGACGGGCCACACGGGCCCGGCCGTCCGGGATCCCGGAGGCGCGATAGCCTGACCGCTGGATCTCTCTTGACGCCAAGAGATCGATCATCCGTACCCGTGATCGATCATCGCGGCGCCGCCGGTCACGAGCCGGCGGCGTGGATCCCGCACCCCGGGGCAGGGACGCCCCACCGCCAGCTGTCATACGGAGAACGCCATGACCCGCACTCCCGTGAACGTCACCGTCACCGGCGCGGCCGGCCAGATCGGTTACGCCCTGCTCTTCCGCATCGCCTCCGGCCAGCTGCTCGGCGCGGACGTGCCGGTCAAGCTGCGTCTGCTGGAGATCACCCAGGCGCTGAAGGCCGCCGAGGGCACGGCCATGGAGCTGGACGACTGCGCGTTCCCGCTCCTGCAGGGCATCGACATCACGGACGACCCGAACGTCGCCTTCGACGGCGCCAACGTCGCCCTCCTCGTGGGCGCCCGCCCGCGCACCAAGGGCATGGAGCGCGGTGACCTCCTCGAGGCCAACGGCGGCATCTTCAAGCCGCAGGGCAAGGCCATCAACGACCACGCCGCGGACGACATCAAGGTCCTCGTCGTCGGCAACCCGGCCAACACCAACGCGCTCATCGCGCAGGCCGCCGCCCCGGACGTCCCGGCGGAGCGCTTCACCGCGATGACCCGTCTGGACCACAACCGCGCGCTGACCCAGCTGTCGAAGAAGACGGGCACCCCGGTCTCCGAGATCAAGCGCCTGACGATCTGGGGCAACCACTCCGCGACCCAGTACCCGGACATCTTCCACGCCACCGTCGCCGGCAAGAACGCCGCCGAGGTCGTGAACGACGAGAAGTGGCTCGCCGAGGACTTCATCCCGACCGTCGCCAAGCGCGGCGCCGCCATCATCGAGGCCCGCGGCGCCTCGTCGGCCGCCTCCGCCGCCAACGCCGCCATCGACCACGTGTACACCTGGGTCAACGGCACCGCCGAGGGCGACTGGACGTCCATGGGCATCCCGTCGGACGGCTCCTACGGCGTCCCCGAGGGCCTGATCTCCTCCTTCCCGGTCACCTGCAAGGACGGCAAGTACGAGATCGTCCAGGGCCTGGACATCAACGACTTCTCCCGCGCCCGCATCGACGCCTCCGTCAAGGAGCTCGAGGAGGAGCGCGAGGCGGTCCGCGGCCTCGGCCTCATCTGAGCCCGGCTCTTCACGGCTCTGTCACGACCCCGCACAGGCCCCGTTCCGGTTCCTTCCGGAACGGGGCCTGTGGCCGTTTTCGCCACCCCGGACGACGGCCGCCGGCTGCAGATCTTCACGGTCACGGAGGACACCCCGGCCGCGTCCCCGGAACTCGCCGAGAACGACCCCGGCTACGGCTTCGCCCAGCAGCACGGCTACCGCCCCCTGCACCGCGCCGCGGCCCCCCTCTGGTCCGAACTCACCTACCGCTACGACGACCGGGACAAGGGCCCCCGCCGGGTGATCGACCACCGCTTCGAGGCGGCCGACGGCACGCTCTACGCGATCCGCGTCAGCGGCCCCGAGAACCTGGACCCGGAGCTGCTGCGCGCCCCGCTCACCGCCGCGCTGGACTCCTTCTGCCCGTCGGCCGGGAAGTGCGCCGGCCAGTGATCGGGCCGTTGCCACCCCTGCTCCAACCCCGGCGCACGCCTGGCTGCGCGGGTGCGTCCGGGGCCTGATGGCGCAGGGGTCAGCCGCCGGCGGAAGGGGTGGTCAGCCGTTTCTCGAACCAGTGGCCGGCGTAGACGTGGTCGGCGTAGGCCGGGATCTCCGTGTACCCGCACGCCCGGTACATCGCCTGCGCCTCCGTGAGCACGGCGTGCGTGTCGAGGCGTACGACGCCGAGCCCCCGCGCGACGGCCTCCCGCTCCAGCGCGCCGAGCAGCCGCCGGGCGAGCCCGAGCCGCCGGGCGTCCGGGTGCACCCACACGTGCCGGATCTCGCCCACGCCGGGCTCCAGCCGCCGCAGCGCCCCGCAGCCCACCGGCCGCCCCTCCTCGTACGCGACGAAGAACGCCCCGGCGTCCCCGGACACCTGCTCCGGCCGTACCAGATCGGACGGGTCGAACCCCTCGGGGAAGCGCGCGTCGAGGTCGGCCGCGTAGGCGTCCAGGCAGGCGCGGGCGTCCGGTGAGGCGCCGTCGACGAGTTCGACGGTGATGCCGGCCAGCCGCAGCAGGCGCTGCGCGGTGGCCAACGCCGCGGTCAGCTGCTCGCGCTGGTCCGCGCTCAGCCCGTCGAGGAGCCCGGCCACCAGCGTGTCAGCACGCCGGTTCTGCTCCTTCACCTCGACGCGGCCGGCCGGCGTCACCTCGACCGTCCGCAGCCGGTTGTCGTCCGGGTGGACGCTCACCCGGACCATCCCCTGAGCCTGAAGCGCCTTCACCATCCGGCTCAGATACCCGGCGTCCAGGCCGAGCCGGCCGCGCAGCTCGCGCAGGGACACCCCGTGTGGGCTCCGGAAGACCTCGAACAGCAGCCGGGCCTCGCCGAGCGGCCGGTCCTGGCCGAGGTAGTGGTCGTCGAGCGCGCCGATCCGGCGCGTGAAGTAGCGGTTGAACCGGCGGAAGGCCGCCACGTGCTCCGGCGAGACTGGCTCCATATTTCTTTGACGGTAGTCAAAGGATCCGGGCGAGTCCATACGTGTGCGCGGCGGGCCCCGCCTTCTGCCCCGCCGGCGGCTTCACTCTTACGGGGGTGTCCTTGCGCAATCCGTTCCGTGGCCGCACGGGCCCCTATAAGCTGATGGTTTCTCAGCCCGCTTAATTCTGGGACGAGTTGTCCCATCGGGGGAGTCGCGTGAGTACTGCTTACGTGCCACAGCAACCAGACCAACCAGACCAACCACAACCGACGCCGACGGCCGTGCCGCCGCCGCCGGCGCGGCCCACCCCGCTGCACGCCAGCGAAGCCAGCCGGCTGCTGTGCGCCGGCACCTACCTGGACCCCGCCTTCCGGGAACGGGTCATCGATGAGCTGTATCTCAACGAGCAGCGGATCGTGGCGCCCTCCCTCGGCTTCGACGTGGCCCGGGTCCTCGCGCACGCCCTGCGCGCCCGCCGGATCGAGGTGGGCTGGGCCGCGGCGATCGTGGGGCTGTGGGTGGTCGGGCTGCCGCTGACCGGCGGCGTGCTGGCCACCTACCTGCTGCCCAGCCTGCTGCTGGCGGTGGGTGTCTCCGTCCGCGGCGACGACAACCGTGCGCCCTTCGGCCGGAAGGCCGTGGCGGTCGCCGTCCGCTGGCTGGGCCGCATCGTCTTCGCGCTCTTTCTCGTGGCCACGGTGGTCGCCGCGTTCTCCGGCTCCGACGAGCCCTCGTACGACCCCTACGGCGGCGGGCCGGGCTTGAAGGACTTCCTCCTGGAGCTGCTGCCCGGGCTGTCCCGGATGGTCGGCGGAGACGGCACGGTCAGTCCGCTGCAGGCGTGGCTCGCGCTCGTCCTGTTCTTGGCCGTCGCCCTGTGCGCGGGCGCCCAGCGCAGCCAGTTCGCCCGGGCCCTGGGCGGCGAGCTGTCCCCGGAGCGCTTCCCCGACGCCGCCTCGGACCCGGCGGAGCGGGCACAGGGGGAGCGGTTCCACCGGATGAAGGAGCGCATCCGGCTGGAGCAGCACGCCCCGCTGATCATGTACCACGAGGCCCGTCCGTTCTGCGGGGCCGGTTCCGCCTACGACACCTGGGTGCTCGCCGTCGAGATGCGGCCCGCCGACGAGTCCAAGGGGCCCCGCCCGCTCAGCAACCGCACGATGCTGGACGCCGTGCGCCCGCTCCTCGAAGGGCTGCGGCTGCCGCCGGAGTACGCCGGTCACGCGGTGCGTGACCGGTTGCGCTGGCTGGAGATCGACGAGTGCGTGTTCCTGCCCGCCGAGGGCCTGAGCCGGCGCTCGGACGCCCCCTACAGCCGGGAGGCCTTCGAGGAGCACCGGGACCGCGCGGTGGAGGAGGGCGCCGAGAAGCGGCGCCACTTCCTGCGCGTGCGCGTCGGCGGCTGGGAGGAGGAGCTGGTCGTCACCGTCTTCGTGCGGATCCACACCCAGGGCCGCATGCTGATGCTGGAGATCGCCCCGCACGTGCTGATGCCGATCCGTGAGGACTTCAAGGACGCCGACCGCGCCGCCCACCAGTTCCGCAACAACAGCCTTCTCGGCAAGGCCACCTGGGCCGCCGGCCAGGTGCCCGCCTCCGCGATCCGCTCCCTGGTCACTCTGTGCCAGGCCGCGGCCTCCGGCTGGCAGCTGCTCACCGGCGGCTACGGCAACGCGCTGCCGGACGGCCCGGCACTGTCGGTGCGCGAGCTGGGCGCGGCCCGGTCCCGGTCGCTCTTCCAGCAGATGGACGTCGACCGCTACCTCAGGAGCGTCCAGGACCGCATCGCGCACGGCGTCCGCATCGCGCTGGCCGAACACGGCTACCAGACCGGCGAGTTCGTGCAGAAGGTCGTCAACATCAGCAACGGCGGCGTGCACATCGACTCCGTGGCACACAGCACGTTCGCCGTCGGATCGCACGCCCGTGCCTCCTCCGCAAAGACCGGCGGCCCCGCGCCGCAGAAGGGATCCGGCCCCGATGACCACGGCGGATGAACCCAGCGTCAGCATCGGTGACGTCTCGCACAGCACCTTCGCCATCGGCAGCCACGCGCACGCCGAGAGCCACCACGGCACCGGCCCGGGCCGCGACCAGGCCGCCGAGGAACTGCTGAAGGCCATACGCGAACTGCGCGCCGACCTCGCACGCGTCCAGGCGAGCGACCGGACCCGTGCGCTGGACGAGACCCTGGCCGATACCGAGGACGAGATCACCCGCACTGGAACCACCGGCGAGAGCAGGCGGCAGCGCCTGCGGGAGCTGCTCACCGACGCCCAGACGGTGCTGACCCTGTTCACCTCGGCCGGCACGGTGGCCGGCCTGCTGGGGATGTGAGGGGGAGAGCGCCGTGGGCAACGGGGGTGGGCAGTACTGGAACGAGGAGACTCAGCGCTGGGAGGACGGCCCGGAGAGCGCGGCACCCGTGACCCCTCCGCCGCCGCCCCGCCCGGGCCACGCACCGCATCCGCCGCCGGGCCGCATCTGGGACCCGGACGCGTCCCCGACGGTGCCGTCGACGGACGGGGCCGGTGGCGCCTGGCCCCCGGCGGCCCCGCCGTCCGGGCCGCTCACGGTCGGCGGCCACAGCCGCCGGGTGGTGGGGTCCGTGATCGGCGGGGCCGCGGCGGTCGGGGTCGCGGTGAGCCTGGTGGTGACCCTCGGATTCGGTGTCGGGCAGGACGACCACAAGGGCGCCGCCCCCGCGAGCAGCACGCCCGCGACCGCCGAGTCGTCACCCACGACGTACGCCTCCGAGGAATCCACCACCGACACGCCGTCCCCGTCCGCCGAGCCCCCGGCCGGTTACACGACGTACGACGATCCGCAGGGCTTCCGGATCGCCGTGCCCGACGGCTGGCAGCGCTCGGCGGTGAGCTCCCAGTACGGCATGGACATCGTCAACTACCGCGACTCCGCGGGCGATCGGCGGCTCCAGGTGTACGAGGTGGCGGAGGCCTCCCCGGACGAGTCGTTCGGGCTGTACCTGTCCTCGGCGGTCCCGAAGCCCCCCGGCTTCCGGAAGCTCTCCCTGGCGAACCTGGACACCGCCGACTTCACCGGCTCCCGGCTGGAGTACGTCGCCGACTCCCTCAAGGGCGAGCCCGACATCGGCACGTGGCACGTCGTGGACGAACGCTTCCAGGCCGCCGACGGCAAGCTCTACGCGATCGCCTCCTACGGCCCCGACGCCGACGGCAGCGCCGACGAACGGGAGGTGCTCGACACGGCGTTGGCGTGGTTCTGCCCGCCCTACACCGCCTGCGCCGCGCCGACCGGCTGACCTACTGGTTCAGCAGCTGCTCCAGCTTGCCGATGTCCACCGACTCGCCCGGCGAGGGCGTCTTCGTCGGCACCGGCTTGTCGTAGTCCGTGTAGGTCACAATCCGGTCGGTCCCGCCGCCCTTCTCGGTCGTCGCGTACAGGCGGTGCGGGGAGCTCGACGTGACGTAGAGGGTGGTCCGTGTGCCGTCGTCCCTCTGGCCCGTCAGCGGGATCACCTTCGTGCCGTCGAGGGTCGTCTCGGCGCCCTTGGTCAGGTCGCCACCTCCGTCGGGCTGCTGCTGGTAGGTGGTCATCTCGCAGAGGCCGGACACGTCCTCGAGCAGCTTGTCGTTGGTGGTGCCGTGGATGTAGCGGTTCTTGTAGAGCTCGGCGGCCGCGTCGCCCTGGCCGCCGGGCAGCTGGGCCTTCCAGAAGGCCGCGTCCGGCTTCATCCACACCTGGTCGACCCGCTTGACGATCTCCACGGTGCCGCCGTTCGAGGCCATGCGCAGGGTCCCGGCGCAGTTGCCGTCCCGGTCCAGGGACAGGTCCATCGACGTGGGCTTCTTCGCGTCGGTGGCGACGCCCGCGCTGTGGTCCGCGAACTTCAGGTGCATCGAGGTGGCGTGCCGGAGGTTGTCGTCCGCCTGATCGGCCAGCTGCTTCGCGGTGAGGTTGCCGTCGTCGTCCGCCGCGGCCGACGGGGCCAGGGCACGGGAGAGGAAGAGAGCCGCGCCGGCCGCCGTGCACAGCAGCGCTCTGCTGATCATGGCGTCACCTCCGTGGTGCGCATCACGTTCAGCATACTTTTCGCCCTATTTGCCCGCATGTTGCGGTGATACAGCGCACTTTCGGCCGTGGATTGCGCATGCGACGAGAGGGGAGGGGGCAGGCGCTCGCGGTCCCCCAGGGTCACACCCGTGTGACACAGGGGTACTGAACAGGAACGGAAGGCAATACCGATCATGGCGGACAGTACGGAACTTCGGGCGCGCAACACCATTCACGCGGGAGGGGAGTGGCTGGAAGCGGTCTCCGGGGCCACGCGCGAGATCCTCGACCCTGCGGACGCGACGCCGTTCGCCGTGGTCGCGGAGGGTGACGAGAAGGACGCGGACCTGGCGGTGGAGGCCGCCCGGCGTGCCTTCGACGGAGGGGAGGGGGCCTGGCCGCGCACGCCCGTCGCCGAGCGTGCCGCCCTGCTGCGCCGGGTCGCCGACCTCCTGGTGCGCGACCGCGAACGGCTCGGCCTGCTGGAGAGCCGCGACGCCGGCAAGACCGTCGAGGAGGGCCGCGTCGACGTCGACTGTGTCGCCGACGCCTTCCGCTACTTCGCCGACCTGGTGGCGGCCGAGGCCCCCGGCCGGGTGGTGGACGCGGGCTCGCCCGACATCCACAGCGTCGTCGTGTACGAGCCCGTCGGCGTCTGCGCGCTGATCACGCCCTGGAACTACCCGCTGCTCCAGGCCAGTTGGAAGATCGCCCCGGCTCTCGCGGCCGGCAACACCTTCGTGATCAAGCCGAGCGAGATCACTCCGCTGACCACGGTCGCGCTGATCGAGCTGCTCGTTGAAGCAGGTCTCCCCGCCGGAGTCGCCAACATCGTCACCGGGCCCGGTCACACGGTCGGCGCCAGGCTCGCCGAGCACCCCGACGTCGACCTCGTCTCCTTCACCGGCGGCCTGGCCAGCGGCACGAAGGTGGCCCGGGCCGCCGCCCCGACCGTCAAGAAGGTCGCCCTGGAACTCGGCGGCAAGAACCCCAACGTCGTCTTCGCCGACGCCTGCGCGACCGAGGAGGGCTTCGACACCGCAGTCGACCAGGCCCTCAACGCGGCCTTCATCCACAGCGGCCAGGTCTGCTCGGCGGGCGCGCGGCTCATCATCGAGGACTCGGTCCGGGACCGCTTCGTCGCCGAACTCGCCCGCCGCGCCGAGAGGATCCGCCTGGGCCGCGGCACCGAGGCCGGCGTCGAGTGCGGCCCGCTCGTCTCCGAGCAGCAGCGCGCCAGGGTCGAGGCGTACGTCGCCTCCGCGCTGGCGGAGGGAGCGGTACTGTGCACCGGCGGCAAGCGGCCCGAGCCGTCGCCGGAGCGGCCCGCCACCGGCTACTTCTACGAACCGACCGTCCTCGACCAGTGCCACCGCCACATGAAGGTCGTCCGCGAGGAGGTCTTCGGCCCCGTCCTGACCGTCGAGACCTTCCGCACCGAGGCCGAGGCGGTAGCGCTCGCCAACGACACCGAGTACGGCCTCGCGGGCGCCGTCTGGACGGCCGACGCCGGACGTGCCCGCAGGGTCGCGGGCCTTCTGCGCCACGGCACCGTCTGGATCAACGACTTCCACCCCTACCTCCCGCAGGCGGAGTGGGGCGGCTTCGGCAAGAGCGGTGTCGGTCGCGAACTCGGCCCCGCCGGGCTCGCCGAGTACCGCGAGACCAAGCACGTCTACCAGAACCTCGCGCCCAAGCCGGTGCGCTGGTTCGCGGGCTGAACCGCACCCCCTCGACCCGGCTGGACCGCACCCTCTCGACCCGACCGTCCCCCACCTCTCCGACCCCGAAGGCCCCCGAAGGCCCCCGAAGGCCCCCGAAGACCTCCGAAGACCCCCGAACTCCTGATCCCACACTGGAGTACCACCCCCATGTCCGATCACACCCACGAGTACGACTACGTCGTCATCGGCGGCGGAACCGCAGGCTCCGTCATCGCCTCCCGCCTGACCGAGAACCCGGACATCACCGTCGCCGTCATCGAGGGCGGCCCCAGCGACGTCGGCCGTGACGATGTCCTGACCCTGCGCCGCTGGATGGGCCTGCTCGGCGGCGAGCTGGACTACGACTACCCGACCACCGAGCAGCCGCGCGGCAACTCGCACATCCGGCACAGCCGCGCCCGCGTCCTCGGCGGCTGCTCCTCCCACAACACCCTCATCGCCTTCAAGCCGCTGCCGTCCGACTGGGACGAGTGGGAGGCGGCCGGCGCCAAGGGCTGGGGCGCGGTCCCGATGGAGGCGTACTTCGCCCGCCTGCTGAACAACATCGTCCCGGTCGACGAGAAGGACCGGAACGCCATCGCCCGCGACTTCGTCGACGCCGCCCAGCAGGCGCTCGGCGTGCCGCGCATCGAGGGCTTCAACAAGAAGCCGTTCACCGAGGGCGTCGGCTTCTTCGACCTCGCCTACCACCCGGAGAACAACAAGCGGTCGTCGGCGTCGGTGGCGTACCTGCACCCGGTGATGGACAAGCGCGCCAACCTCCGCATCTTCCTCGAGACCTGGGCGTACAAGCTGGAGCTGAAGGGCACCCGCGCCGAGGGCGTGCACGTGCGCACCAAGGACGGCGAGGAACTCCTCGTCCGCGCCCGCCGCGAGGTTCTGCTGTGCGCCGGCGCCGTCGACTCGCCCCGCCTGCTGCTGCACTCCGGCATCGGCCCGAAGGCGGACCTGGAGAAGCTCGGCATACCCGTCGCGCACGACCTGCCGGGCGTCGGCGAGAACCTGCTCGACCACCCCGAGTCGGTGATCGTGTGGGAGACCCACGGCCCGATCCCGGAGAACTCCGCGATGGACTCCGACGCGGGCCTCTTCGTGCGCCGCGACCCCCACCACGCGGGCCCGGACCTGATGTTCCACTTCTACCAGATCCCGTTCACGGACAATCCGGAGCGTCTCGGCTACGAGCGGCCGGAGTTCGGCGTCTCGATGACCCCGAACATCCCCAAGCCGAAGAGCCGCGGCCGGCTGTACCTCACCAGCCCCGACTCGTCCGTCAAGCCCGCGCTCGACTTCCGCTACTTCACCGACGAGGACGACTACGACGGCCGTACCCTCGTCGACGGCATCCGCATCGCCCGCGAGATCGCGAAGACCGAGCCGCTGGCCGGCTGGCTGAAGCGGGAGGTGTGCCCCGGCCCCGACATCACGGGCGACGAGGAGCTCAGCGAGTACGCCCGCAAGGTCGCGCACACCGTGTACCACCCGGCGGGCACCTGCAGGATGGGCGCCGCCGACGATGAACTGGCTGTCGTCGACCCCGAGTTGCGCGTCCGCGGCCTGGACGGCCTCCGCATCGCCGATGCCTCCGTCTTCCCGACCATGCCCGCCGTGAACCCGATGATCGGGGTGCTCATGGTCGGGGAGAAGGCCGCCGACCTGATCGGAGGTGAGGCCTGATGGCACTCACAGTCCCCACCCGCAAACCGCCCACCGACGACTCCGCCGGCGCCCCCGTCTTCTCGGTGAACGGCCTGTGGAAAGTCTTCGGCCCGAAGGCCGACCGCGTCCCGGCCGACCCCGAACTGACCGCGCTTGCGCCCGCCGACCTGCGCGCCCGCACCGGCTGCACGGCCGCCGTCCGGGACGTGAGCTTCGACGTGCGCAAGGGCGAGGTCTTCGTCGTCATGGGCCTGTCCGGCTCCGGCAAGTCCACGCTGGTGCGCTGTCTGACCCGGCTGATCGAGCCCACCGCGGGCGCCATCGCCATCGACGGCGAGGACGTCCGCGCCATGGACAAGGCCCGGCTGCGCGCCCTGCGCCGGCACCGCGCCGCCATGGTCTTCCAGCACTTCGGCCTGCTGCCGCACCGCACGGTCCTCGACAACGTGGCGTACGGCCTGGAGATCCAGGGTGTCGGCAAGGCCGAACGCCGCGAGAGGGCCGCCGGGATCGTGGCGAAGGTCGGCCTGGAGGGCATGGAACAGCGCCGCCCGGGCCAACTGTCCGGCGGCCAGCGGCAGCGCGTCGGTCTGGCCCGCGCCCTTGCCGTCGACCCGCAAGTCCTCCTCTTCGACGAGCCGTTCAGCGCGCTCGACCCCCTGATCCGGCGGGACATGCAGGAGGAGGTGATCCGGCTGCACCGCGAGGAGGGCCGCACGATGGTCTTCATCACCCACGACCTGAGCGAGGCCCTCAAACTCGGTGACCGCATCGCGCTGATGCGCGCCGGCCGCATCGTCCAGCTCGGCACCCCCGAGGAGATCGTCGGCTCCCCGGCCGACGACTACGTCCGCGAGTTCGTCCGCGACGTACCGCGCGAGCAGGTCCTGACGGTCCGCACCGCGATGCGCCCCGCCTCGGCGGGCGAGACGGCCGACGGCCCCGCGGTCGCCCCGGACGCCACCGTGTCGGAGGCGATCGAGGCGGTGGCCCGGACCGGTTCCCCGGCGCGGGTGATGGAGAAAGGACGCTGCCTGGGAGTCGTCGATCACGAGCGACTGCTCGGGGTCGTGGCCGGAACGGAGCAGCGCAAGGAGGCGGTCTGATGGCGACGATCATCGCATCCGCCCCCCGTCTCGCCCTCCCCGGCGTCCTCAAACACCGCGCCGTCCGCAAGCTGCTGCTGCTCGCGGTCGTCGCGGCGGTCCTGGTCCCTGTCCTCAACGCCCGCTGGGCGAGCGGCAGCTGGCCCCACGAACTGACCGTCGACGTGTCCCAGCCGCTCACCAGGGCGAGCAACTGGATCATCGACAACCGGGACAGCCACCCGCTGTTCCTGTACTTCTTCGGCTACATCAGCAACGCGGTCGTCCTGTCCGTACGCGCCGTCTACCTCACCCTGCTCGCCGCGGGCTGGGCCGGCGTCACCGCCCTCGGCGCACTCGTCGCCTGGCGCGTCGCCGGCGTCCGCCTCGCCCTCGGCACGGCCGCCGCGTTCCTCGCCTGCGGCCTGCTCGGCATGTGGGTGCCGACCATCCAGACGCTCGCCCTGATGGTGGTCGCGGTCCTCGCCTCCGTCGTCGTCGGCGCGCTGCTCGGGCTCGCCGCCGGCCTGTCCGACCGCATGGACCGCGCCCTGCGCCCGGTCCTGGACACCATGCAGGTGCTCCCGGCGTTCGCGTACCTGCTCCCCGCGGTCCTGGTCTTCGGCATCGGCGTCCCCGCCGCCGTCCTCGCCACGGTCGTCTACGCCGCCCCGCCCATGGCCCGCCTCACCGCCCTGGGCCTGCGCGGCGCCGACAAGGAGGTACTGGAGGCGATCGACTCCCTGGGCGCCACCGCACGCCAGCGCCTGCTGACCGCCCGCGTCCCGCTCGCCCGCAAGGAGCTCCTCCTCGGCGTCAACCAGACGATCATGATGGGGCTGTCCATGGCGGTCATCGCCTCCGTGATCGGCGCCGGCGGCCTGGGCGACCGCGTCTACCAGGCGCTGGCATCGGTCGACGTGGGCGCGGCGCTGGCGGCCGGCATCCCGATCGTGCTGCTGGCCGTCGTACTGGACCGGGTGACCGGAGCGGCGGGAGGGGGGCACCTCCCTGCTCGAGCGAAGCCGAGAGCTTGGAGGAGGCTCGGGCAGGAGCAGCGCAGCGCCCGCCTCTGGGCCTACGCGGCCGTCGCCACCGTCGCCGTCGCCGTGGCCGCGCGCCTCGCGGGCCGCCTCGACTGGCCCCCGGCCTGGACGGTCGGCATCGCCGAGCCGGTCAACCGCGCCGTCGACTGGATGACCGCCCACCTGTACTCGGGCGTCCCGTACATCGGCGGCACGGCGGACTGGGCCGGTCACTTCACGACCTGGATCCTGGACCCGATCCGGTCCGGCCTGCAGTGGCTGCCCTGGTGGTCCGTGCTGCTGATCGTCGCCGCCCTGGCCTGGCTGATCGGGACCTGGCGCACCGCGCTGACCGCCGTCCTCGCGATGGCCGCGATCGGTGTGCTCGGCGTGTGGAAGCCGTCCCTGGACACGCTGTCCCAGGTCCTGGCCGCAGTCGCCGTCACTCTCGTCGTCGGCTTCGCCACCGGCATCGCGGCCGCCCGCAGCGACCGCTTCGAACGGCTGCTGCGCCCGGTCCTGGACGTCTTCCAGACGATGCCGCAGTTCGTGTACCTGATCCCGGTCGTCGCGCTGTTCGGTGTGGGCCGCGCCCCCGCCGTCGCCGCGGCCATCGTGTACGCGCTGCCGGCGGTCGTCCGGATCACCGCCCAAGGCCTGCGCCAGGTCGACCCGGCGGCGATGGAGTCGGCCCGCTCGCTCGGCGCGACCAGCGGGCAGCAACTGCGCCAGGTGCAGCTCCCGCTCGCCCGCCCGGCGTTGCTGCTGGCGGTCAACCAGGGCGTGGTCCTCGTCCTCGCCGTCGTCATCATCGGCGGCCTGGTCGGCGGCGGTGCGCTCGGCTACGACGTCGTCTTCGGTCTCGCCCAGGGCGATCTGGCGACCGGCCTGGTGGCCGGGATCGCGATCGTCTGCCTCGGCCTGATGCTCGACCGGGTGACGCAGCCGACCGAACCACGCGCGCAGAAGGGAGCATGACATGGCCCGCCGTACGACCCTCACGGCCGCCGTGGCCGTCCTGGCGCTGACCACCGGCTGCGGCGCCGCCGACATGACCAGACAGGCCTCGCCCTTCGCCAACGCGCGGGGCTCGAAGACCGTGACCCTGTCCGTGCAGTCCTGGGTGGGCGCACAGTCCAACGTGGCCGTCGCCCAGTACCTGCTGGAGCACAAGCTCGGCTACCGCGTCGACACCGTCCAGGTCGACGAGGTCCCGGCCTGGGACGCGCTGAGCCAGGGCCGGGTGGACGCGATCCTGGAGGACTGGGGCCACCCCGACCAGGAGAAGCGGTACGTCCAGGACAAGAAGACGATCGCGCGCGGCGGCGACCTCGGGGTGACCGGGCACATCGGCTGGTACGTCCCCACGTACCTGGCCAAGCAGCACCCCGACATCACGAACTGGAAGAACCTCAACAAGTACGCCTCGCTGTTCCGCACCGCGGAGAGCGGCGGCAAGGGCCAGCTGATGGACGGCTCCCCCTCCTATGTCACCAACGACAAGGCGCTGGTGAAGAACCTGAAGCTGAACTACCAGGTCGTCTTCGCCGGTTCCGAGGCGGCGCAGATCACGCAGATGAGGCAGTTCGCCAAGGAGAAGAAGCCCTTCCTGACGTACTGGTACTCGCCGCAGTGGCTGTTCAAGAAGGTGCCGATGACGGAGGTGAAGCTGCCGCCGTACAAGGAGGGCTGCGACGCGGACGCGGCGAAGGTGGCCTGCGCCTACCCGCACACGCCGCTGCAGAAGTACCTCAACGCGGACTTCTCCCGGCAGGGCGGCAGGGCGGCCGCCTTCCTGAAGAAGTTCAAGTGGACGACCGAGGCCCAGAACGAGGTCTCCCTGATGATCGCCGACCAGAAGCTCACTCCGGCCGAGGCGGCGAAGAAGTGGGTGGACAGCCACGAGTCCACATGGAGGGCGTGGCTGTCCTGACCGTCAGTCCGGGAGGCCGGCCGCGATCTCCCGCAGCGCCGCCGTCGCCCGGCGGTGCAGGCCCGGCCCGAAGGTGATTCGGGTGGCCCCCAGCTCGCCCAGTTCGGATGGGCGAGGGGCCCTCGCCGTCCAGCCGCGCGAACACGTTGAGCGGCCCCTGGATCCCGGACCGCAGCAGCGGCAGTACGTCCGCCGGGGCGCCGCCGATCGGATACATGCAGTCGGCGCACGCGGCGACGTAAGCGCGGCTCGCTCGATGGCCCGTTCCGGATCAGCGACGCCCCGGATGAAGGTGTCGATGCGGGCGTTGACGAACAGCTGGTCCGCCGCTGCGGACCGCACGTCGGTGAGCCAGTGGGCGTGCTCGTGCGCGTCCTTGAGGACACACCGCCCGCGCCCCCGACGTCCGCGCCACCGGCATCGCCGCCGGCCTGCACGCGGTGCTGCGCCTGCCGCCCGGCACCGAGCACACCGTGGTCCAGGCGGCGGCGTGGCAGGGGCTCGCCGTCCACGGCCTGTCCCGCTACCGCCACGAACAGGCGGTCGCCGAGCCGGTGGACGCGCTGGTCGTGGGGTACGGCACACCGCCGGACCACGCGTGGGCGGGGGCGCTGGACGCGTTGTGCCGGGTGCTGCCGTGACGGGCGTCCTTACGTGTCCGGTCCCAGAGCGGCCAGGTCGAAGGCGTTGCCGATCGCGCTGTACCCGTCGGCGGTGAGGTTGACGTGGTCACCGGAGTCGAAGTCCAGGGGAGCCGCGTCTGCGTCGAGCCTCAGTGCTTGCGGTTCCGTGGTACTGGCCGGGTCCGGGACGGCGACGATCGATTCCGCGTCTGCGTAGGTGACGGTGGATGTGGTGAAGTCAGGTTCGGTGATCCAGGTGTTGGTGTCGATGCGGTTTTGGTCGACGGTCGCGGTGCAGGGGCTGTGTCGGGAGCGCCCGGGTGAGCTGGCATACCGTTCGAAAGTCGAGACCTTCGAGAGGCCATAGTCCATACGTCTTGACGGTACGGCTCACGGCGGGGTGCTGACCGGTGCGACCTCGACGCCATGGCATTGTCCTTTCCCGCTGGTCGTTGCTTGAGCGAGGGACACAGTGCTGCGTCGGCGCTTGAGTCGCGACCTCGTGAAAATCGGATACCTCACCCCATGGCCATGGCCCAGGCTGCGGACAGCAATCGGGCGGAGGAGGTCGCCAGACGTTGCGGATGTGCGCGAACGCCTGGAGCGCTTGGAACAGGCGAGTCGGCGTCGCGGGAGCCAAGCGCCCCAAGGACACGCGGTGAGAATCCCCGGAGGGCTGCAGATCTCCGGGGACTCCCATGCGCGGCCCGGCTGGATGTGACGGGTGCCGCCCGGAACGGGAGACCGCGATGTGGGGGTCAGCGGCGGGCGACGGGATGCGGGCTGTCCCGTTCGTCTCGCTCGTCCTCCAGTTCCCCCACGGCGTCGAGGTCGTCGCAGGCGGGTGCGGGCAGGCGTGCGCCCCGGCTCACTGCGACGCGGTGCATGTTGCCGAGAGCCTCGGTCAACTGCACCGCCAGCAGATGCAGTTCGCCAGGGGACCACTGGCGTCCAGCCAGGACGCGCTGCGCCTCTTGGAGGAGTTCACCGGCCAGACAAAGCTGGGCGGACTCCACGTTGTCGGCCACGCGGGACAGGTACCCGGCCCC
The DNA here is from genome assembly GCF_040608235.1 of Streptomyces sp. NPDC005202. Lineage (NCBI taxonomy): Bacteria > Bacillati > Actinomycetota > Actinomycetes > Kitasatosporales > Streptomycetaceae > Streptomyces > Streptomyces sp. NPDC005202. Next base: position 344,341 of record NZ_JBEXHW010000004.1, read on the forward strand.
GTCACTCGCGAGATAGCACGGCTTCCCCTCCGGGCCCGCCCACGGCAGTAGGCGCAAACGGCCCGTCCCGCCCGTCATGCGGTGACCTCCACCTCGGGGATCGGCACCTGGCCGATGTCGATGCCGTGCACAGCCAACCACAGCGAGCGCCGGCGAGCTTGCTGCCTCTGGGCCTTCCGCCGCTCGTGCGCGACCAGGTATGGGCGGACCAGTCCGATCTCCTCACCGCGCAGTACCTGGGCACCAGGTACGCGAGGCGGACATGCGGTCGTCAGTTCCGCGCCGAGTGCGGCAGAGCGGCGATCTGGTCTGCGATGGCGCCCAGGCGCGGGCCAGAGCAGCCGCAGCAGCGGCTCGAAGATGTGGACGATACGGTGCGGCATGTCGACGCTCCTTGTCAGCGTTGGCCACGCCCCCGGACCGTTCGCCCGGTCGCGGGGGTCCTGACTGTGCGTCAGTATGCCGACGGATGATGCACGGCAATTGCACCTAATGGTGCAACTCCTCCTGCTGGGAATCTGCTAGATCCCGACCCACTCCGCGTACTGCGCCAGCGAGCCGTTGCGCGTCCGCTCCTGCCGCTTGAGGGCCAGTACGGTCTCCCGAACGGTCGGGTGGTATCGGGTCTGCTGCGGGGCGATGCGCCGGGCCTGGTGCAGGCAGTCCAGCGCCTGCTCCGGGTGGCCTGCCCAGACGTGGGCCCGGCCGAGGTCCATCCAGTGGTGCCCGGCCCGCGAGCGGGTCCAGCCGCGCGGAATGCGTACATCCTCAGCGAGTTCGATCGCGCGCCCGAAGTCGTCCATCTCCGAGGCGATGGCGACAGCGTGGACACCAACATTCACCGGCCCCCAGGTGACGCCGAAGTCGGGCAACTCGCCTGTGGTCCGGGCGAGAGCTCGGGCCTCGGCCAGACGGGCGTCGGCGTGGTCCCGGTCCTTCATCCGGCCCGCGATCGTTGCGGCGCGCAGATGCAGCATGCCCCGCATGGCCTCAATACCTGCCGGGCGGCGCGATTCCAGGCCGTCGAGGTCCCGCAGGGCCCGATCGACTACCCGCAGACCGACGTCGTACCGGCCGGACGACAACGTGGTCTGCGCACGAAGAAAAGCATGCATGGCGGCCAGCCCCGGCTCATCAGCGCGCGGAGCAGTCCACGCCAGCCGGTCCAGCGCGACGGTCGCGAGATCGAGGAAGCCGAGCTTCCACGCCACAGTGAAGACACACCGGAACGTCTCCGCCAGGCACTCGTAGGCCAGCCGCTGCTCCTGACCAGTATGGGTGTGAACGGCCTGCACCGACTCATCGATCAGCCCCGGCAGGTCGCGCACCATGTCCGTGTACTGCGCCTGACGCCGCTTCTCCAGAGCCCGCTGAACATCCGTCCAGATCAACGCGGTCGGACGCGGAGCCATCTCCCAGTCCAGAGCGATGTCCCAGTTCTCCAGCCCCTCACGGATCGGCTGGATCAGCGCATCCATCCGGTCCCGACGCAACTCCTCGGCATACGGCTGCCCCAGCAACTCAGACGTGGAGACGCCCAGGGCGCGGGCACAGGCAGCGACAAGAGCGGGGGACGCGGGCTTCTGTCCGCACTCGACCTTCGACAACAGCGACTTCGACACATGCGCCCGCATCGCCAGCCCCTGCTGTGTCAGACCACGCTGCTTCCGGATCCGGGCGATCCGAGCGCCGGTGTGCTCCTCGATGCTCTGGGACACGGCGAACTCCGTTCTGCGGCAACACTCAGACGGTACCCCCGCCACACCGCACCCGATCAGCCAAACGCTGGGCCGGGACGCAGACTCGGCGGTGGATCCCACGAGTTTCGACAGCGAGATCTATGAGCGTCGCAACGAGTTGGGCGGACGACCAACCGGCTCGAGATCTTCCGGGCCGTTGCCACTCGCTTCGACAAGAGGGCCTATGTCCTCCAGGCGGCACCGTCACCACAGCCGCAACCGGCCATGGCTCCGCCCGTCATCACCCTGCACACCCGGAGTCGGCAGTGTTCATGCACCCACGAACCAGAGGTAGTAGTGAGGGTTTTTCAGCACCAGCTCACTCAACCGCTGTGCCTCGGCTACCCACCCGCCGTCACACTCCGAGGGAACCCGCGCCAATTCCTCAAGCAGGGAGCGGATCTGCCAGCCGTTGAAGATGGTGTCAGTGAATGGTGTCAGTGAAGGGGCAGACGTGGCCCAGCAGCGGAAACTCTGACCGTTCGATCCTGTCGTCCCACTCATAGCCGCAGCTGCCCCGGGCGATCACATCCCCGTTTTCAGCACGTACCTGCAGATCAATCACCTGGGCGACGCCACCTCCAGGCCGCCGACACGTCGCGTCGCTCCAAGATCCGCCGGACAGGCCCTGGGAGCTGGGCTTCGATTCAGGCATGACCTGCTGGCGACGCAACCCTCACCCCTCCTCGACCGGCGCCTCCCCGAACCGCGCCAGTGAGAGCGCCCCGGCCACCGCCACCGCGAAACCCAGGACCGCGAGCCAGGTCAGCCCCTCCCGGGTGCGGTCCCCGAGCCACACCACCCCCACCGCCGCGGGCCCTAGGGTCTCCCCGATCACCATTCCGGCGGTGGCGGTGGTCACCGAACCGCGTTGCAGGGCCGAGGTCAGCAGCAGGAAGGCGGCACCTCCACCGAGGAGGAGGGCATACGTCGCCGGATTGGTGAGCAGCGCCGACGGGGCGAGCGAGTCGATCAGCCGCACCGTCACCTCGACCACCCCGAACCCGAACCCGGCCCCCAGCCCGAGCAGCAGCGCCCGTCCGCGTCCCGCGAGCCGGCCGCCCACGGCCCCCAGCACCAGGACCGCCACCGCCGTCGCCAGCATCGACCACTTGAGCACCGCCGACCCGCCCCGGCTGCCCTCCGTCCCCGACGCCAGCCCCAGCATCGCCAGCCCGGCGCAGACGACGCCCACCGCGCCCCACTCCGTCCCGCTCAGCCGCACCCGCAGCAGCCGGGCCGCAGCCACCGCCGTCACCGCGAGGCTCGCGGCGAGGGCCGCGCCGACCGCGTAGATCGGAATCGACCGCAGGGCCGCGATCTGCAGCAGGAAGCCGAGGCCGTCGAGCGCGAGCCCCGCCAGGTACCGCCACTGCCGCAGCGCCCGCAGCAGCAGCGCCGCGTCTCCGCCCCCGCCCGTGCCGGCTGCGGTGCGCGCGGCGATCGCCTGGAGCACCGTCGCCGTACCGAAACAGACCGCCGCACCCAGCGCGCACACCATTCCAAAGAGCACGAAGCGACTCTAGGGGAGCGGGAGATGCACGGGCCGCCCGCACGGGCGCTCACACCGACCTCTAGGCTGGCCACCGGAAACCGGCCGACGGACAACAACGGACAACGGGGAGAGTCGGACATGGCGGACGCACGTCGGCAACTTCGCTCGGGCACGGTCGTACTCGGCGGCATGGGACTGCTCGCCGCGGCGCTCACCGCCTGCTCCTCCGACCCGGACAAGCGCTGCGTCGACCGCGACAGCTACACCGCGGCCCGGGGTTACAAGGTCGTCTCCGACAAGAACTGCAAGTCCACCAAGGCCTCCGCCGACGGCGCCTGGTACTACGGCGGCAAGAAGACAAGAAGAAGGGCAGCTGGGTCGACGGCGGCTCCTTCACCAAGCCCCGCAAGGGCTCGGGCGGCTCCGGCGGCTCGAGCGGCGGCCACGGCAGCGGTGGCGTCGACCGTGGCGGCTTCGGCGGCGGCAAGGGCGGCTCCGGCGGCTGACGGGGGACGGAAGAGATGGAACGCCGCAGGATCGAACCCCGCCCCGGATGGCAGCAGATCGTCGAGGCCCAGGGGCTCATCTACCCGCTCACCCGCTACCCCGACGACTCCCTGCGCCCCTACTGGGACGAGAGCGCGTACTACGCCTTCACCCTCGACGAGGTCGAGGCGCTGGAGGAGACCGTCGAGGACCTCCACCGCATGTGCCTCGCCGCGGCCGCGCACATCGTCGACGCGAACCGCTTCGCCGACCTCGGCATCACCGACCCGCGCGTCGCGCAGGCCGTCGCCGAGGCATGGCACCGGCGTGCCGAACTCCCGTCCGTCTACGGCCGGTTCGACCTCCGCTACGACGGCACCGGCCCGGCGAAGCTCCTGGAGTACAACGCCGACACCCCCACCTCCCTGGTCGAGGCCGCCTCACCGCAGTGGTTCTGGATGGAGGAACGCTTCCCCGGCGCCGACCAGTGGAACTCCCTCCACGAACGCCTCGTCGCCGCCTGGAAGAAGCAGTCCGCCCTCCTCCCGCCCGGCAGCCCCCTGTACTTCGCGCACTCCTCCGCCGACGAGCTCGGCGAGGACCTCATGACGGTCGCCTACCTGAAGGAGACCGCCGAGCAGGCCGGCCTCGACACCGACTGGATCTCCATGGAGGAGATCGGCTGGGACCCGCTGTCCGGACGGTTCGTCGACAACCAGCTCCGCTTCATCCGCAGCTGCTTCAAGCTCTACCCGTGGGAGTGGCTGACCACCGACCGCTTCGCCGGCCACGTCCTCGATACCCTCGACAACGGCGGTGGCACCGGCAGCACGCTGTGGATCGAGCCCGCCTGGAAGATGCTGCTCAGCAACAAGGCGCTGCTCGCCATCCTCTGGGAGCTGTATCCCGGGCACCCGAACCTGCTGCCCGCCCACCTCGACGGCCCCCGCGAACTGGCGACGACGACCGGTTACGTGGCCAAGCCGCTGCTCGGCCGGGAGGGAGCCGGGGTGACGGTCCACCAGCCGGGGGCGGACCCCGTCGTCCGCGACGAGCCGTGCTGCTACCAGGCGTTGGCACCCCTGCCCGCCTTCGACAGCAACCACGTCGTCCTCGGCGCCTGGGTCGTCGAGGACGAGTCCGCCGGGCTCGGCATCCGTGAGTCCTCGGGCCTGGTCACGGACGAGTACGCCCGTTTCCTGCCGCACGTGATCCTCTGAGCACCGCGAGTCGCAACCTGACGACCGGACGGGCCCGGCTAGACGTTCAGCACCGCCCGCAGCTGGTCCAGCCCCCAGTCCAGGTCCTCCTTGCCGATGACCAGCGGCGGGGCGATCCGGATCGTCGAACCGTGGGCGTCCTTCACCAGGACGCCCCGGTCCATCAGCTTCTCGGAGATCTCCCGGCCCGTCCCGAACGCCCGGCCGATGTCGACGCCCGCCCACAGGCCGCGCCCGCGCACCGCCGTCACCCGTCCGGTGCCGGCCAGCAGTCCCAGCTCCCGGTGCAGGTGCTCACCCAGCTCCGCGGCCCGCGCCTGGTACTCGCCCGAGCGCAGCATCGCGATCACCTCCAGCGCCACCGCACACGCCAGCGGATTCCCGCCGAACGTCGACCCGTGCTCGCCCGGCCGGAACACCCCGAGCACGTCCCGCGACGACACCACCGCCGACACGGGCACGATCCCGCCGCCGAGCGCCTTCCCGAGGACGTACACGTCCGGGACAACCCCCTCGTGCTCGCACGCGAAGGTCCGGCCCGTCCGCCCCAGCCCCGACTGGATCTCGTCGGCGACGAACAGCACATTCCGCTCCCGCGTCAGCTCCCGCACCGCCGCCAGATAGCCGGCCGGCGGCACCAGCACCCCCGCCTCGCCCTGGATCGGCTCCAGCAGCACGGCGACGGTGTTCTCCGTCATCGCCGACCGCATCGCCGTCAGATCCCCGTACGGCACGATCTCGAAGCCCGGCGTGTACGGCCCGAAGTCCGCCCGCGCCTCCGGGTCGGTGGAGAAGCTGATGATCGTCGTCGTCCGGCCGTGGAAGTTGTTCCCCGCGACGACGATCTTCGCCATCTCCGCGGGCACGCCCTTGACCCGGTAGCCCCACTTCCGTGCCGTCTTCACGGCGGTCTCCACCGCCTCCGCGCCCGTGTTCATCGGCAGCACCATCTCCATGCCGCACAACTCGGCCAGCCGCTCGCAGAACGCGCCGAACCGGTCGTGGTGGAAGGCGCGCGACGTCAGCGTCACCCGCTCCAGCTGCGCCCTGGCCGCCTCGACCAGCCGCCGGTTGCCGTGCCCGAAATTGAGCGCCGAGTAACCGGCCAGCAGATCGAGATACCGGCGCCCCTCGACGTCCGTCATCCAGGCGCCGTCCGCGGTGGCAATCACCACGGGCAGCGGGTGGTAGGTGTGCGCGCTGTGGGCGTCGGCAGTGGCGATGAGGTCTTCCGTAGTGGTCACGGCGGCTCCCGAAGGTGAGGATGCCCCCTTCCTATCCTCGCTCGCATGGTGGACGCGCGAACCCGGCCGTGCGGCGCGCCGGGTAGGCTGACCGACGGGCCGTGACTGGCGCGCTGGGATGGGACCGACCATCGGGGAGCGGCCCGAGCGGGAAGTGTGCCGTGCGCCTGGGCCGAACCGTGAACGCCGAACGCCACGTCCGGAGGTCCTGATGCCTGAGAACTCTGCGCCCCTCTCCACCGAGTCCACCGCCTTCCGCGCCGCCCTCGACGTGATCCGCGCGGTCGAGCCGCGGGTCGCCGACGCCATCGGCCAGGAGGTCGCCGACCAGCGCGAGATGCTCAAGCTGATCGCCTCCGAGAACTACGCCTCCCCGGCCACCCTCCTCGCGATGGGCAACTGGTTCAGCGACAAGTACGCCGAGGGCACCATCGGCCGCCGCTTCTACGCCGGCTGCCGCAACGTCGACACCGTCGAGTCGCTGGCCGCCGAGCACGCCAAGGAGCTCTTCGGCGCCCGCCACGCCTACGTCCAGCCGCACTCCGGCATCGACGCCAACCTCGTCGCCTTCTGGGCCGTCCTCGCCCAGCGCGTCGAGCTCCCCGCCCTGGAGAAGGCCGGCGTCCGCCAGGTCAACGACCTGTCCGAGGCCGACTGGGCCGAGCTGCGCCACGCCTTCGGCAACCAGCGCATGCTCGGCATGTCCCTGGACGCCGGCGGCCACCTCACCCACGGCTTCCGCCCGAACATCTCCGGCAAGATGTTCGACCAGCGCTCCTACGGCACCGACCCCGCCACCGGCCTCATCGACTACGAGGCCCTGCGCACCTCCGCCCGCGAGTTCAAGCCGCTGATCATCGTCGCCGGCTACTCCGCCTACCCCCGCCTGGTGAACTTCCGGATCATGCGCGAGATCGCCGACGAGGTCGGCGCCACGCTCATGGTCGACATGGCCCACTTCGCGGGCCTGGTCGCGGGCAAGGTCCTCACCGGCGACTTCGACCCGGTCCCGCACGCCCAGATCGTCACGACCACCACCCACAAGTCGCTGCGCGGCCCGCGCGGCGGCATGGTCCTGTGCGACGACTCCCTCAAGGACCAGGTCGACCGCGGCTGCCCGATGGTGCTGGGCGGCCCGCTCCCCCACGTCATGGCCGCCAAGGCCGTCGCCCTCGCCGAGGCCCGGCAGCCCTCCTTCCGGGACTACGCCCAGCGCATCGTCGACAACTCCCGCGCCCTCGCCGAGGGCCTGATGCGCCGTGGCGCCACCCTGGTGACGGGTGGCACGGACAACCACCTCAACCTGATCGACGTCGCCTCCTCCTACGGCCTCACCGGCCGCCAGGCCGAGGCCGCGCTGCTCGAGTCCGGCATCGTCACCAACCGCAACGCGATCCCGGCCGACCCCAACGGCGCCTGGTACACCTCCGGCATCCGCATCGGCACGCCCGCGCTGACGACCCGCGGCCTGGGCACCGCTGAGATGGACGAGGTCGCCGGCCTCATCGACCGTGTCCTGACGGCTGCCGAACCGGGCACGACCAGCAAGGGCACGCCCTCCAAGGCCCAGCACGTCCTCGACCCCAAGATCGCGGACGAGATCGCCCACCGGGCGACGGACCTGGTGGCGGGCTTCCCGCTGTACCCGGAGATCGACCTCGGCTGACACACCCCGCACCGGGGCTCACAAGTCGATCAGCTCCTGTCGTCGCTCCTCCCGCGGCGGTCCGGCCCCACGCCGGGCCGCCGCGCGGCGTATCAGCAGCGTGCCGCCGACCGCGACAGCGAGCCCCGCGGCCGCCCACCAGGCGCGATCCGCCGCCCCGGACCCGTCCCCGGAGGCCGTGTCGCCCGCCCCGCCCAGCAGCCCCGCCCGGTCCAGCTGCCCGAAGACCGAGCGCGGCGCCCGGTGCCACCGGATGTCGTCATCCTCCACATCCGGCGCCGGATCCGTGCGCACCCAGGGCGTGCCGTCCTCCGCCACGATCAGCTGGTCCTGCCGCTCGACGGCCATGTCCCCTCCCGGCGCCCGATGTGTCTGCGGCCAGCCCCCGACACCCGACAACCCCCACACCACGGTCACCCGCACTGCCGGATACCGTCCCTGCAACCAGGCCTCCGACACCGGCTCCGTCCCCGCATACGTCGGCTGCAGCAACTGCCAGAGCCGAGCGAAGCCGGGCTCCCCTGAGCACAGCGCGGACGTCCGCCCCGAGCCGCCCGCGACGACCAGCGCCACATTGGCAGGATCGGCGTGCGGTTCCCGGTCCGCGGCTGCTCCGGTCGCCGGTATGCCGCACAGGACCGCCGCCACGGACACCGGTAACACAGCGGCGAGCCGCGACGCCGTCCGTCTGCCTCGCAGTGCCATCCGTCCCCCTCCCCAGGTCTCACACGTCCCGCAGCTCTTGCCTCGGCCCCGGGTCCTGCCCCCGCCGCAGGCGCTCGAACGGCAGCCTCGAGGTGAACGGACCCGCCAGCACCGCCCCGGCCGCCGCGCCCGGTATCGCCCACCACCAGTCGGTGCCCCCGTCGCCTGTCCCCGGCGCGCCGGACGGTAGCGCCGCCCTCCCCGCGGCCGCATCCGGCGTCGCCGTCCCCCGGGCCGCGTCCGGCGTGGCCGCCCCGGCGTCCGCGCCCGGTGTGGCGGTGTCCGACTGCCAGGGTGCCGGGAAGATGCCGGTGTATCCCTGCCCCGAGGCCTTGCCCATCACGCCCAGCTTCTTGAGCAGGGCGCGCAGCCGGGAGGGCTGCTCGGCGCGGTGCCAGTAGCCGTTGGGGGAGTCGGGCACGTTCGCCGCCGTGTGGATCCAGACAGCGTCTCCGCTGGTCGCCGGGAAGACCCGGTCGAGCCGCCAGGGGGATATGTCGTGCGCCAGCCAGGTGACGTTGATCTGCCGGGCGTTGACCAGGTCGGCCTCGGGAGGCGTGTCCCGGCTGCCCGTGCCCGCCTGGCCGAGGAGCTGCTCCAGCTCGCTGTACTTCTCGTCGGAGAAGTACAGCGCGGTGGCCTCCCCGCTGCCCGGCGAGGTCACGAGCACGCTCGTCGGACCGCCCGCCGCCGCGGAGGACGCGCCCCACACCATCAAAGCGAGCGTAATGCCCCCATCAGCCCCGCCAGTTCACGAACCCTCCGCCTGCCCATCCGAACCCCCAACCGGCCGAACCCGTGCGGCCCGTGCGCGGGCCGCGTGTCACTTCTGGTACACCGCCCGGCCCGCCGGGGTTCCCACCCCGCCCGCACTAGTGCGAGGACTTCTCGGGCTCCTTGATCCCCGACCGGGCGATCTGCATAGCCCGGGCCTTCGACGCCACGCCTTCCAGCCGGAGCGTCACGTCGCCGCCGCGGACCGCGTGGGTCCACAGCAGCGTCGGACCGGCCGTCCGCTGCTCGCGCGTGAAGTGGTGCCCGTCCGCGTCCACCAGCCAGAAGGTCAGCAGGTGCGGGCGCGGGAACCACAGGGCGTGGTTCGACGCCTCGCCGGCCGCGGTCTTCGCGTCCAGCGGAACCCACTCAGGTGGCTCACGCACGGTCTTGACGAAGCTGACGTCCAGGCGCGCCGCGTACTCGTCGACCCGTATCGTCCGCCCGTGCTCGCGCCAGCACAGGGTCATCAGGAACCGCCCGCGCGGCTCGCCGGTCACCGTCACCGCGTCCGGCACGCCGAGCACGTCCGGCACCAGCGGCTCGAACCCCGCCCGTCGCGCGGCCTGCGCCAGCGACACCGACCGGCCGCAGTCGGGGACCTCGGCGCCCGGAGAGGGCACCGCCGACGGGTCGTAGCGCACCTCGACCCCGGCGAAGCCGAACCAGTCGAGGACCGCCGCCCGCACCGGGGGCGTGAGCGCGAGCACCGTCAGCAGACCGCACAGCGTCGCGGTCAGCGAACGCCACCGCATCCGCGTCCAGCGCCGCACCGCCTGCAGCCGCTCACCGGCGCCCGGCGGCCCGGCCACCGGGACGGGCACCTGCTCGGCGAGTATCTGCTCCAGCACCCGCTCGACCATCAACTCCGGCCCCGCCGCACCCGGCGCGTCCAGCGACCGCCCGAGCGCCCGCAGCTCCTCCGGCAGCCGGGAGGCACCCTCGCGCCCCCGCCCGCCGGCACGTCCCCGCGGACCCCGGTCGGCATCACGCCCGCGCGGACCTGGGCCGTCGGCGCCTCGATCACCGGCCTGCCGAGCGGATCCGGCACCCTCACCGTCGTACGACTCATTCACGCTCCTCACCCCCTTCCCCGGGCCGAAAATCGGGCAGCAGTCGGCCGAGCTTCCGCAGGGCGCGGCTGAGCCGGGACTTCACCGTTCCGCGAGGCCAGCCCAGGGCCTGGGCGGTCTCGGACTCGTCCATCTCCAGCAGATAGCGGTAGGTGACGACCAGGCGGTGCTCCTCGCTCAGCTGCTCCAGGGCGGCCAGCAGGGCCGCGCGGCGCTCGGTCGCCAGAGTCGCCACCGCCGGGTCCGCCGACTCCGGTATCAGCGGCTCGGCCTCCACCAGGGCCGCCTCCCGGCCGGCGAGCGTGCGCTGCCGCGCCGCCGTGCGCACTGTGTTCCTCGTCTCATTGGCGACGATCGCGAGCAGCCACGGCTTGAACGCCGCGCCGTTCTTGAAGCGCCCCAGTGAGCAGTAGGCCTTGACGAAGGCCTGCCCTGCACCACGTCCTCCGCGTCCGCACCCGCGCCGAGCGCGGCGGCCGCCCGCAGGGCGATGCCTGTATGGGCACGCACCAGCTCCGCGTATGCCTCCGGCTCTCCGGCGCGTACGCGTGCGATCACCGCGGCCTCATCGACGATGCGGCCCCCCTCCCGCGTCCTCACATCCTTGTTACACCACGGGAGACGCTTCGGTTCCCAGCTGTTTCCGACCAGTACCGGACCGGCGTCCCAGACCTGAGAGAATGGTGAGCATGGCTTCTGACCGACCCCGTGTGCTCTCCGGAATCCAGCCCACCGCAGGCTCGTTCCACCTCGGCAACTACCTCGGTGCCGTCCGCCAGTGGGTGGACCTGCAGGAGACCCACGACGCGTTCTACATGGTCGTCGACCTGCACGCGATCACCGTCCCGCAGGACCCGAAGGAGCTGCGCGCCAACACCCGGCTCGCCGTCGCGCAGCTGCTGGCCGCCGGGCTCGACCCGGAGCGCTGCACGCTCTTCGTCCAGAGCCACGTCCCCGAGCACGCCCAGCTCGCCTGGGTCATGAACTGCCTCACCGGCTTCGGCGAGGCGAGCCGCATGACCCAGTTCAAGGACAAGTCCGCCAAGCAGGGCGCCGACCGGGCGTCCGTCGGCCTGTTCACCTACCCGATCCTCCAGGTCGCCGACATCCTGCTCTACCAGGCCAACGAGGTGCCGGTCGGCGAGGACCAGCGGCAGCACATCGAGCTCACCCGCGACCTCGCCGAGCGCTTCAACGGCCGCTTCGGCCAGACCTTCACCGTTCCCAAGCCGTACATCCTCAAGGAGACGGCGAAGATCTACGACCTGCAGGACCCGACGATCAAGATGAGCAAGTCGGCCTCCACGCCGAAGGGCCTCATCAACCTCCTCGACGAGCCGAAGACCACCGCGAAGAAGGTCAAGAGCGCGGTCACCGACACCGACACCGTCATCCGCTTCGACCCGGAGGCCAAGCCGGGCGTCAGCAACCTCCTCACCATCTATTCGACCCTCACGGGGGCGGGTATCCCCGCACTGGAGGAGAAGTACGCCGGCAAGGGCTACGGTGCGCTCAAGACGGACCTCGCCGAGGTCATGGTCGAGTTCGTGACGCCGTTCCGGGAGCGGACCCAGCAGTACCTGGACGACCCGGAGACCCTCGACTCGGTCCTGGCCAAGGGCGCGGAGAAGGCGCGCACGGTCGCCGCGGAGACCCTCTCCCAGGCGTACGACAAGGTGGGCTTCCTGCCTGCCAAGCACTGAGGCGCACCACCGCACACACGTGGCACGGGGCAGAGCGCTGCACATCACTATGGCTGCGCCTGCCCACAACACAGCCGTGGTCGTACAGTCGATAGCCGGACGGCCGTGACGAAACGGCTGAGAACGAAACAGACACGACGACAGGAGACGACGTGGGGACCGTAACGATCGGCGTGTCGATCGCGGTCCCGGAGCCCTACGGCAGCCTGCTCCAGGAGCTGCGCGCGGGCTTCGGCGACGCCGCGGCTCACGGCATCCCCACGCACGTCACCCTGCTGCCGCCGACCGAGGTCGAGGACGCCGACCTGCCGGCCATCGAGGCGCATCTGACCGAGGTCGCCGCGGCCGGGCGCCCCTTCCCGATGCGGCTGTCCGGCACCGGCACCTTCCGGCCGCTGTCGCCGGTGGTGTACGTGCGGGTCGTCGAGGGTGCAGAGGCGTGCAGCTGGCTTCAGATGCAGGTTCGCGATGAGTCCGGGCCCGTGGCGCGTGAACTCCAGTTCCCCTACCACCCGCACGTCACGGTGGCGCACGGCATCGACGACGCGGCGATGGACCGCGCCTTCGAGGAACTCGCCGGTTACGAGGCCGAGTGGCCGTGCACCGGCTTCGCCCTCTACGAGCAGGGTCCCGACGGGGTGTGGCGCAAGCTGCGGGAGTTCGCCTTCAGCGGCCGTACGGTGGTGCCCCCGCAGGCGGCCCACGTGGACCGCGGCACGCTGCCGACGCGGTAGCGGCTACAGCGGCAGCCGCCGGTACACCGCCCGTGGCAGGTGCCGCAGCGCCGACATCACTACCCGGAGCGCACCGGGCACCCACACCGTCTCCGAGCGCCGCCGCAGCCCCAGTTCGACGGCCGTCGCGACCTCCTCCGGCGTCGTCGCGCACGGGGCCTGGTGAAGGCCTGCCGTCCTCCTCGACCGTACGAACCCGGGGCGTACGACCATCACGTGCACGCCGGTGCCGTGCAGCGCGTCGCCCAGGCCCTGCGCGAAGGTGTCCAGGCCGGCCTTGCTGGAGCCGTAGATGAAGTCCGCACGCCGGGCGCGTTCGCCGGCGACCGAGGAGAACACCACGAGGGAGCCGTGCCCCTGGGTCTGCAGCGCCCGGGCGGTCACCAGGCCCGCGGAGACCGCCCCGGTGTAGTTGGTCTGCGCGACACGCACCGCGTTCAACGGCTCCCGCTCGTCGTACGCCTGGTCGCCGAGGATCCCGAAGGCCAGCAGCACCATGTCGACGTCGCCCTCGGCGAAGACCTTGCCGAGCGCGGTCTCGTGGGACTCGGCGTCGAGCGCGTCGAAGGCGACGGTGCGCACGTCCGCCCCCAGGGTGCGCAGGTGCGCGGCGGCCTCCTCCAGGGCGGGCGACGGGCGGCCCGCCAGCCACACCGTGCGGGTGCGGCGCGCGATCAGGCGGCGCGCGGTGGCCAGCGCGATCTCGGACGTACCGCCGAGGACGAGCAGGGACTGGGGGAGACCGGAGGCATCCTTCACGGCAGACGACTGTATCGCCCACCTATGAGCGTTTGGTTCAGAAACGCGGTGTTGACGCGAGCGGTGAGCGGGCACAGTCCGATCATGGACTGGCTGAAGAACCTACCCGTCATCGGTCCGCTGGTGGCGCGCCTGATGGCCACGCACGCGTGGCGGTCGTACGAGCGTCTGGACCGGGTGAAATGGACGCGGCTGGCGGCGGCCATGACGTTCATCAGCTTCGTCGCCCTCTTCCCGCTGCTGACGGTGGCCGCCGCGATCGCCGCCGCCACGCTCAGCTCGAAACAGCAGCACCAGCTCCAGGACAAGATCGCCCAGCAGTTCCCCGGCGTCTCCGGCCAGCTCGACATCAACTCCCTGGTCCAGAACGCCGGCACCGTCGGCCTCATCGCGGGCGTCGCCCTGCTGTTCACCGGCATCGGCTGGGTCGGTCAGATGCGCGACTGTCTGCGCGCGGTGTGGGAGCTGCCCGATCCCGAGGAGAACCCGTTGCTGAGCAAGCTGAAGGACGCCGGTGTCCTCGTCGGCCTGGGCGGAGCCGTGCTCCTCACGCTCGCCGTCTCCACCGTCGCCTCCGCGGCCATCGGCTGGACCTCCCGGCAGATCGGACTCGACGAACACGGCTGGGGCAGCGTCCTGCTGCGGATCGTCGCGTTCGCCGTCGCCGTACTCGCCGACTTCCTGGTGTTGTTGTACGTCCTCACCCTGCTGCCCGGCGTCGAGCCGCCGCGCCGCCGCCTGGTCGTCGCCGCGCTGATCGGCGCCGTCGGCTTCGAACTGCTCAAGCTGCTGATCAGCGGCTACATCCAGGGCGTGGCGGCGAAGAGCATGTACGGTGCGTTCGGTGTCCCCGTCGCCCTGCTGCTGTGGATCAACTTCACCGCCAAGCTGGTGCTTTACTGCGCCGCGTGGACGGCGACGCAGAGCAAGGACGTCGAACTCGCCGAGCTCAGGGACGAGTCCGGCGGCGCATCAGATCCGGCAGCGGCCAGCGGCGGTTGACCAGGAACGCACCGGCCGCGAGCAGCGCCAGCACCCCGCCGGTGACCGCGAGCGCAATCCCGGCGCCGCTGGAGCCGTCCCCGGCGGAGGCGCTCGCCACGGGCTTCGACGAGGAACCGCCGCCCTCTCTGCCGCCCGCCTGTCCGGACGAGGGTGTGGTGCTTGGCTGTGCGCTCGCCTGGACGGCGGTCTTCGGCGGCACCAGTTCGCCCACCGGCTGCACCTTGCCGTCCGCCTGGAAGCCCCAGTCGAAGAGCTTGGCGGTCTCCTTGTAGACCTCGTTGTGCTCCTTCTTCTCCGGGTGCATCACGGTGACGAGCAGTACCTTGCCGCCCCGTTCCGCGACGCCGGTGAAGGTGGCGCCCGCGTTGGTGGTGTTGCCGTTCTTCACGCCCGCGATGCCCCGGTACACCGAGACGTCGGTGTCGCCGGTCAGCAGCCGGTTGGTGTTCTGGATCTCGAAGGACTTACGGACCGATTTGCCCTTCTTGCTCTTGTTTGTCACCCCCGGGAACGACGCCCGCACGGTCGAGCAGTACTCGCGGAAGTCCTTCTTCTGCAGCCCGGAGCGGGCGAACAGCGTCAGGTCGTACGCCGACGAGACCTGGCCCTTCGCGTCGTAGCCGTCCGGGGTCACCACGTGCGTGTCGAGGGCCTGGAGTTCCTGGGCGTGCGCGTTCATGTCCTTCACGGTCTGCTCGACGCCGCCGTTCATCGCGGACAGCACGTGCACGGCGTCGTTGCCGGAGCGCAGGAAGACGCCCAGCCACAGGTCGTGGACCGTGTAGGTCTCGTTCTCCTTTATCCCGACCAGGCTGGAACCGGCGCCCATCCCGGCCAGGTCGGAGACGGCGACCTTGTGCGTCTGTGTCTTGGGGAACTTCGGCAGCACCGTGTCGGCGAACAACATCTTCAGCGTGCTGGCCGGGGGCAGCCGCCAGTGCGCGTTGTGCGCGGCGAGCACCTGGCCGGACTCGGCGTCGGCCACGATCCAGGAGCGCGCGGTGAGGTCCTTCGGCAGCACGGGCACACCGGTGCCGAGGTTGACCTGCGTGCCGGCCTGGCCGAGGCGGGCGCCGCCCACGGCCGACATGTGCGCCGGGGGAGTGGCCGACGGACTCGTCGACGGGCTCGGGGCCGCAAGGGCGGCGGGCGCGGTCAATGAAAGGGACAACAAGGTGGCGGAGGTGACCAGTAGGGATCGCATGGCGGTCTTCTGTGGTGCGGGCACGATCAAGAACGTACATGCCGCGGACACCGAAGTCCCGCCTCCCGCCCCACCCCGGCCACTGAGCCGGACGCCCGGCAGCGATACTGAACGTATGAAGCTCAGCCGCCCCGTCTCCTGGTTCCTGCTCGCCTTCGGGGTGTGGAGCTGGGTCATCTGGGTCACTTTCGTCAAGAATCTCGTCAAGGACAGCAGCGGGCTCGCGTTCGACCACGGGCACCCGACGGCGTACTTCTGGGTGCACCTGACGCTCGCCGTCGTTTCCTTCGTATTGGGGACGGTCATCGGGGTCATCGGGTTGCGTGGACTGCGCGCACTGCGCCGGACGTCATAGCGTTCCGGACACACCGACCGGGACCGACGGAGGGGACACGGCGGCATGGTGGTCGTCTTCGTGCTCGTGGCGCTGCTCGTGGTGGGCGCCGTGGTGGCGGGCAACTGGTACATGTGGCGCCGACTGTTCCGCGACACCACGCGCGGCCCGGGCACGGCGCGGCGCGCGGGCGCGGCGGTGATCGCCGGCGGCTGGGCGCTGGCCATCGCGGCCCTCGTCGCCGAACGCACCGGCGCGCCCTTCTGGCTCCAGCGCACCCTGGCCTGGCCGGGCTACCTGTGGCTGGCGCTGTCGATCTACCTGCTGCTCGGTGTGGTGGCGGGTGAGGTCGTACGGCCGCTGCTGCGGCAGCTCGTCGAGCGGCGCGCCAAGCGAACGCTGCCGGAACTCGCCGCCGTGACCGCACCGCAGGCGGATCCTGCACCGGCGACGGCGACGGCGACGGTGACGGCGACGGTGACGGCGACGGCGACGGCGCCCGCGACCGCGACCAAGGACTGGGGACCGGCGCGCACGCCCGCCCCCGACCCGGCCTCCGACCGCCAGCCGGCGCCCGACTCCGAGTCGGCCGTGGTCCGTCAGCCGGCCCTCGACCCCGCCCCGGCCCTCGGCCGCCCGTCGGTGCCCGGCTCCGAGCGGGCGTCCGCTCCGTCACCGCCGCCGCTCGCCACGCCCACGCCCACTCCCACCCGCCGCCTCTTCGTCTCCCGCGTCGTCGCCGGCGTCGCCGCCGCGGCCGCCGTCGGGACCGTCAGCTACGGCACGTACGGCGTGCTGCGCGGGCCGAGGGTGAAGCGGGTCACCGTCCCGCTCGCCAAACTCCCGCGCTCCGCGCACGGCTTCCGGATCGCGGTCGTCAGCGACATCCACCTGGGCCCGATCCTCGGCCGTGGCTTCGCCCAGAAGGTCGTCGACACGATCAACACGACCCAGCCCGACCTCATCGCGGTCGTCGGCGACCTGGTGGACGGCAGCGTGAAGGACCTGGGTCCGGCCGCGGCCCCGCTGGCGCAGCTGAGGGTCCGCCACGGCGGCTACTTCGTCACCGGCAACCACGAGTACTTCTCCGGCGCCGAGCAGTGGGTCGAGGAGGTACGGCGGCTCGGCCTGCACCCCCTGGAGAACGCCCGCACCGAGCTGCCGTACTTCGACCTGGCCGGGGTGAACGACCTCCAGGGCGAGAGCGAGGGCCAGGGCCCGGACTTCAGCAAGGCGCTCGGCGACCGGGACACGGCACGCGCGTGCGTGCTCCTGGCCCACCAGCCGGTCCAGATCCACGAGGCCGTCCGCCACGGCGTCGACCTCCAGCTCTCCGGCCACACCCACGGGGGCCAGCTCTGGCCCGGCAACTTCGTCGCGGCGGCCGCCAACCCGACCGTCGCGGGCCTGGAGCGCTACGGCGACACCCAGTTGTACGTCAGCCGGGGTGCAGGCGCCTGGGGACCGCCGACACGCGTGGGCGCGCCGTCCGACATCACGGTGGTGGAACTGGCGTCGCGGCAGGCGTGAGCCGGCCCAGCCGTGTGGTGAAGGCGTCGTCGTGGAGGTCGTCCCCGTGCCCGGTGGCGACCGGTGGGTCGGGCCGTGGGTCGGGCCGTGGGCCGGGCCGTGAATTGGCTGAGAATCGGCTGTGAAACGAATGGGAAACATTTCTCCGCAAGTTCTTTTTCTTCTCTCCGGAATCCTCTTCCCCCAGTTGAAACACCTGTGATTAGGTGTGCGCGCCACTAGGGGAGTGGCTTGTGCGCAGGGGCCCGCGCAGGGTCCGGGGAGGGCACCGATGCGATCGGTTCGCATGCGGATTCTCACGTTGCTGCTGGTCCTGGCGACCGTGGGCGTGGGCGGCTGGCAGTTGCTGCGGTCACAGGAGAACAACGGCAGGACGATCACGGTCGGCACGACGGACGCCGTTACGTCACTCGACCCGGCGGGCGCCTACGACGCCGGTTCCTGGGCCCTGTTCGGCAACGTGTTCCAGTCACTTCTGACCTTCGAGCCGGGCGGGGCCTCGCCCGTGCCGGACGCAGCCAAGAGCTGCGGTTTCGTGGGCAGCGGACTGCGCACCTACCGCTGTGAGCTGCGCGACGGCCTCACCTTCCCGAGCGGCCGCACGATGACCGCCGAGGATGTGAAGTACTCCTTCGACCGGGTGAAGAAGATCAACTCCGAGGTCGGCCCGGCGTCCCTGCTCTCCACGCTCGGCTCGGTGGACGGCGCCGGCATGACCGTCACCTTCCACCTGTCGTCGCCGGACGCCACCTTCCCGTTCAAGGTGGCCACCGGGGCCGGTTCCATCGTCGACCACACCCGCTACCCGGAGGACGCCCTGCGCACCGGCACCCAGGTCGACGGCACCGGACCGTACGACCTGACGGCGTATACGAAGGACAAGACCGCGGTGCTGGCGCCCAACGGCACGTACAAGGGCGCCATCGGCGGCACCGGCCGGCCGGTCGAGCTGCGCTACTACGCCGACGCCGACGCCCTCGACAAGGCCTGGAAGGCCGAACAGGTCGCGGTCGCCACCCGCACGCTGCCGCCGAAGGTCCTCTCCGGACTCAACCCGAGCGACCCCGGCCGGCGCGTCTTTGAGTCCGACAGCTCCGAGACCCGCAACCTCTACCTCAACACCCGCGCCTCCTCGCCGCTGCACGACGTCCGCGTCCGCCGCGCCCTGGCCTGGCTGATCAACCGCGAACGGCTGGCCTCCACGGTGTACGACGGGACCGTCGAGCCGCTGTACTCGCTGATCCCGGCCGGCATCACGGGCCACACGACGTCGTTCTTCGACGCCTACCCGGCACAGGACGCCAAGCGGGCACGGGCGCTGCTGACCGAGGCCGGCGTGTCGGTCCCGGTGCGCTTCACCTACGGCTACGGCAAGGGGCGCGGCGCCGGAGCCGAGGAGGCCGCGGAGGTCAAGCGGCAGCTGGAGGCGAGCGGTCTGTTCCAGGTGGACGTCAAGGGCTACGAGTGGACCGGCTTCCAGAAGCGGTGGGCGAAGGGCAAGCTCGACGCGTACGCGGTCGGCTGGGTCGCCGACTACCCGGACCCGGACACCTTCGGCGCCCCGCTCGTCGGCACCGGCAGCACCATGAACACCGGCTACCGCAACAAGGTCGTCGACCACCTCATCCTGGACAGCCGGCAGTACGCCGACCGCAGCCGGGTCGCGCAGGACTTCCACACCCTGCAGACGGAAGTGGCGAACGACGCGCCGCTGATTCCGCTGTGGCAGCGCAAGGAGTACGTCGTCAGCAGCGAGGCCATCGGCGGCGGCCAGTACCTGACGGACGGCACGGGCATCTTCCGGCTGTGGACACTCGGCTGGATCTGACGGGCCCGCGCCTGGGCAACCGACGGTCAGGGCAGGGAATGACGGCCGAAACTTCCTGCCGGTCATCATGTTGTCCCTGCTCTTCGGACTGTCGATGGACTACCAGGTGTTCCTGGTCAGCCGCATGCACGAGGAGTGGGTGCACACGCGGGACAACGCCCGCGCGGTGCGCGTGGGCCTCGCCGAGACCAGCCGGGTCATCAACTCCGCGGTCCTGATCATGGTCGCGCAGGGCCCAGCGGACGACGACCCAGGCGGCGGCACCTCGGTGGATCTGCCCGGCGTCCCCGACGACCGTGACCTCGTCCAGGGAGGCCCGGTGGTCGAGGCCCGGGAAGCGCCGCCGTGCCGCCTCCGAACCGGCCGGCACCAGCTCCAGCCGGCACGAGCTGCGGTTGCTTCACCAGCCAGTCGCGCAGGAAGGTGCACAGGGAGCACTCGCCGGCGTACAGGATGGTCAGCCCGCGGACCGGGACGCGCACGGCGCCCCGGCCCCGGTCGGCGACGGCCGCCACCGCGCTCACGCCCCGGCCGAGGGAGCGACCCGGTCCTGCGGTCAGGGGCGGCGCCCCAGCTGGGGCCGCTTGCTGTAGTCGGTGAACCCGATGACGTTCCCCCAGGGATCGGCGATCTCGACCGTCCAGCCCGTCGCCACCGGGGACGGCTCGTCGAGCAGGGGAATCCCTGCAGCCGTCAGCGCTCGCGCCGCCACCCGGGCGTCCGGCACCTCCAGCCACACGCGCGGCGTCGACGGCCACGGCGGCGGCCAGTGGCCGAACGCCTCCTCCGCGCGCAGCAGAATCCCCGGCGTCTCGCCCCCGACCTTCAGCAGAGCGATCCCCGCCTCGTCGAGCCGGAACCCCACCGCGAACCCTGCCCGCTCGTAGAACGTCACGGCCTCGCCGAGATCCCCGACGGGCAGCAGCACGTTGTCGAACCCGAGCAGCTCGTACGACTCGTCATCTGACATGTCATCAGATTAGGTACGCCCTGACGCAGGCCAAGTGGGCTGACCGTGAGGTCACCCACCCGGGCGAGGTGATGAGACGGGCCGGCTCAGAGAGGGGCCGACTCCGTCCGGCCGGTGAAGCGACCCCCCGCCTGGGCGGCGAGCCAGTGGATGCGGGCCAGGTCCTGCTCGCCCCGTACGTGGACGTGCACGGTGTGATCCGCGGACGGCTCGTCCTGGTAGATGTCCCGGGAGTGCACGGACAGCGTGAGGTACGCGTACTTCTGCGTGATCAGTCCGAGCCCGGCCCCGGGCACTGCGGGGGGCGCTGGGCGACCAGGACGCCGCGGCCGTGCGGGGATCGGATGACGGCCTCGAAGTCGACCTCTGCGCAATCGAGGTCCGCGATGCCCAGCAGGGTGTGCACGGCGCGCAGCGCCTCGGCCAGGTCGGGCGTGGTGAGGACGGCGGCCGCCGTCGAGTTGCTCATGCCCGCACCCCAGGGCGGTCCAGGCGCGCACGGCTCTTCGATTTCCGTCTCGCGCGCACGGTGCCGCCGCGACCTCCGCCCGCTCGGGCCTCGTTGTCAGTGCTGTCTCGTACCGTCGTCGGCATGGCAATCGTGACGTTCGTCGACGAGACGACATCGGGGGACCGGGGCGCGGGCTGGGGGCTCGAGATCGCCGAGGAACGGATCAGCGTGCGCGAGTTGATCCGGCGCCGGGTGTTCCAGGAGGTCGCCGAGTACAACGCGCGCACGCCGCAGGTGTTCCAGGGGCTCGTGCAGCCGCAGGACGCCGAGCGCGTGCTGAACGGGTACGCGCTGCGCACGCCCCGCCGCATCGACCCCGAGGCGCAGACCGAGCTGGCACTGCGCGCCTTCGCCGGCAACGGCTTCCTGGTGCTGGTGGGGGACCGTCAGGTCACTGACCTGGACGAGGAGATCGAGCTGATGCTGGGCACCGAGGTGACGTTCCTCAAGCTCGTGCCGCTGGTGGGGGGATGACGGTGGTACGGATCCAGCTGACCAAGGAGCTCATCCGGCAGCGCGCCGCCGACGGTGACGTGCAGGCGCTCGCCGTCGACCTGCTGAAGACCGCGTCCGTGGACAACGGCAACTGGGCCGGGTTCTGGGAGCAGGTGCTGGACGAACTGCGCGCGCTGCCGTCGCAGACCCGCGCGGCGCTCGCCGACGCCCTGGTGGCGCAGCACCACTCCGAGGAGGCCGGCCCGGTCGCCCGAAGCAACAGCCTGATCCTGCTCGGTGTGATCTCCCGCGGCCTGCCCGGCGACCGGCTGTCCGTGGACCGGCTGCGGAAGCTCGACGAACTCGGCCGCCGGCACTCCCTGTGGTACGGCGAGCGCCACGAGGTCCTCGCCGAGGCCGAGCTCGCCGCCGGCGGCCCCCTCGCACCCGCCGTCGTCGCCGTGTTCCGCCGCACAGCTCTGGACGCCTACCGCTCCGAGACGCTCACCGCACTGGCGAAGAAGCTCACCGACCCGGTCCTCAACGTCGGCGAGGAGTGGGCCGAGCAGGCCATGCGGGACGCCACCGGCCCCGACTGGCAGGCACTCCTCCTTCACGCCACGACCGCCACGGCCGCCAAACCCACCGCCAAGTGGGACAAGCAGGCCGGCGCCCTGATCGACGCCCTCGGCGCCGACCGCGTCCGTACGACCGTGCTGCCCTGGCTGGCCCTCGTCGGCCGCCGCACCTTCGAGCTGGACCGCCGGGAGTACGAAGCCGACGTCAACAGCACCTACGACCCGTACAACGCCAACGCCCTGCGCGGCCTGGCCTGGCTGCTCTCCCTGCTGCCGCCGCATCCGGACACCGTCCGCGCCCTCGGCGCCCTCGTCGGGACCTCCCTGAAGAAGGTCGCCGGCCTCGGCCCGCGCAACCCGAAGGTCGCCAACGCCGGTGTCGTCGCGCTGTCCCGTATGGAGGGTGAACCCGCTCTGGCCGAACTCGCCCGCCTGGCCACCCGGGTGACCTACAAGAGCACCGCCAAGCTCATCGACACCGCGCTGGAGACACGGGCCACCGCGCTGGGCCTGAGCCGCGAGGAGATCGAGGAACTGGCCGTGCCCGCCTACGGCTTGACGGACGTCGGCCGCGCCGAGCACCGGCTGGGCGAGGTCACGGCCGTACTGGAGATCCACGGCTCCAAGGCGGCCCTCGGCTGGCGCAACGCCGCCGGCAAGGCCGTCAAGAGCGTGCCGGCCGCCGTGAAACGCGAGCACGCCGAGGAGCTCAGGGAGCTGAAGGCCGCGGTCAAGGACATCGACAAGATGCTCACGGCCCAGAGTGAGCGCCTGGACCGCCAGTTCCTGGCCCGCCGCACCTGGCCGTACGCCGCCTGGCGCGAGCGCTACCTCGACCACCCCCTCGTCGGCACCCTGGCCCGCCGCCTGCTGTGGACGGTCGACGGGACGACCGTCGGACACGCCGACGGCGAACTGCGCACCCTCACCGACGACCCGGTACATGACGGCACCGAGGTCCGCCTCTGGCACCCCGTCGACCACGAGCCCGCCGAAGTGGTCGCCTGGCGGGACTGGCTGGAGCGGCACAGGATCACCCAGCCGTTCAAGCAGGCCCACCGCGAGGTGTACCTGCTGACGGACGCCGAGCGCGCGACGGGCACCTACTCCAACCGGTTCGCCGCCCACATCCTGCGCCAGCACCAGTTCCACTCGCTGGCCGCGATCCGCGGCTGGCGCAACAAGCTGCGCCTGATGGTCGACGACGAGGCCCCGCCCGCCGTGCGCGAGCTGCCGCAGTGGGGCCTGCGCGCCGAGTACTGGATCCACGGGGAGGGAGAGGGCTACGGCGAGGACACCACCGACTCCGGCAGCTATCTGCGCCTGCGCACCGACCAGGTCCGCTTCTACCCGATCGGCGCCCCGGACAACTGGGCCCACTGCTGCGGCGGCGAGTACCGCATGCGGCTGCGCGACGGTGCCGACCCGGCCGAGGCGCTGCCCCTGACCGAGATCCCGCCGCTCGTGCTGTCCGAAGTCCTGCGCGACGTCGACCTGTTCGTCGGCGTCGCAAGCGTCGGCAACGACCCGACCTGGCAGGACGGCGGCCCCGAGGGCCGCTTCCGGGACTACTGGACGTCGTACGGCTTCGGCGAGCTGAGCCAGAGCGCCGAGACGCGCCGCGCGCTGCTGGAGCGCCTGATACCCCGGCTGGCCATCGCCGACCGCTGCACGCTCGAGGGCCGCTTCCTGCACGTGAAGGGCGAACGCCACACGTACAAGATCCACCTTGGCTCGGGCAACATCCTGATGACGCCGAACGACCAGTACCTGTGCATCGTCCCGAAGTCGAATCCCGCCGCCCCGCAGGCCGGTTACCTCCCCTTCGAGGGCGACCGCGTGCTGGCGGTGATCCTCAGCAAGGCGATGATGCTGGCCGACGACACGAAGATCACGGATCCGACGATCCTGAGCCAGCTGTAGACGCAGGTGGGCCCCGCCTCCGGTACGAGAACCGGAGGCGGGGCCCAGCCGCCGTAGAACCTCGGAGCTCAGAGGCGGCGCGTGATCAGCGCCCGCTTCACCTCCGCGATCGCCTTCGTCACCTCGATGCCGCGGGGGCACGCGTCGGTGCAGTTGAAGATGGTGCGGCAGCGCCAGACGCCGTCCTTGTCGTTGAGGATCTCCAGGCGCTGTTCGCCCGCCTCGTCACGCGAGTCGAAGATGAAGCGGTGCGCGTTGACGATGGCCGCCGGGCCGAAGTACTGGCCGTCGTTCCAGAACACCGGGCACGAGGAGGTGCAGGCCGCGCAGAGGATGCACTTCGTCGTGTCGTCGAAGCGCTCGCGGTCCTCCGGCGACTGCAGCCGCTCCCGCGTGGGCTCGTTCGTGTCCTTCGTGACGAGGAAGGGCATGACGTCCCGGTACGCCTGGAAGAACGGCTCCATGTCCACGACCAGGTCCTTCAGGACCGTGAGGCCCTTTATGGGCTCGACCGTGATCGGCTTCTCGGGGTTGATGTCCTTGATCAGCGTCTTGCAGGCCAGACGGTTCTTGCCATTGATCCGCATGGCGTCCGAGCCGCAGATGCCGTGGGCGCAGGAGCGGCGGAACGTCAGCGTGCCGTCCAGTTCCCACTTGATCTTGTGCAGGCCGTCGAGAACACGCTCCTTCGGGTCGATCTCCAGCTGGAAGTCTTCCCAGGTCGCCTCCGCCGAGACCTCCGGGTTGAAGCGGCGGACCCGGAAGGTGACGGTGATGTACGGGGAGGCCGCGGACTCCGCCTCGACCTTGTCCAGAACAGGGGTAGCCATCAGTACTTACGCTCCATCGGCTGGTAGCGGGTCTGGACGACCGGCTTGTAGTCGAGACGGACGGTTTCGGACCCGTCGGCGCCGACCTCGCGGTACGCCATGGTGTGGCGCATGAAGTTGACGTCGTCACGGTTCGGGTAGTCCTCGCGGTAGTGACCGCCGCGGGACTCCTTGCGGGCCAGGGCGGAGACCGCCATGACCTCGGCCAGGTCCAGCAGGTTGCCCAGCTCGATGGCCTCCAGCAGGTCCGTGTTGAACCGCTTGCCCTTGTCCTGGATCGCCACGTTCTTGTAGCGCTCCTTGAGTTCGGCGATCTTCTCGACCGCCGTCTTGATCGTCTGCTCGGTGCGGAACACCATGACGTTGGCGTCCATGGTCTCCTGAAGCTCGCGGCGGACGGTCGCCACGCGCTCGGTGCCCGTGGAGGTCCGCAGCCGCTCGATCTGCTCGACCACGAAGGACTCCGGGTCCTCCGGCAGCTCCACGAAGTCGGCCTTCTGCGCGTACTCCGCGGCCGCGATGCCGGCCCGCTTGCCGAACACGTTGATGTCCAGCAGGGAGTTCGTGCCGAGGCGGTTGGCGCCGTGCACCGACACGCAGGCGACCTCGCCGGCCGCGTACAGGCCGGGGACGACCGTGGTGTTGTCCGCGAGCACCTCGCCCTGGACGTTGGTCGGGATGCCGCCCATCGCGTAGTGCGCGGTCGGCTGGATCGGGATCGGGTCGGTGTACGGCTCGATGCCCAGGTACGTCCGCGCGAACTCGGTGATGTCCGGCAGCTTGGCGTCCAGCTGCTCCGGCGGCAGGTGGGTGAGGTCCAGGTAGACGTGGTCGCCCTCGGGACCGCAGCCGCGGCCCTCGCGGATCTCCGTGTAGATGGAGCGGGAGACGACGTCGCGGGAGGCGAGGTCCTTCATGACCGGCGCGTACTTCTCCATGAAGCGCTCGCCGTCCTTGTTGCGGAGGATGCCGCCCTCACCGCGCGCACCCTCGGTCAGGAGGATGCCCATGCGCCAGATGCCGGTCGGGTGGAACTGGAAGAACTCCATGTCCTCCAGCGGGATGCCCCGGCGGTAGACGGCGGCCTGGCCGTCACCGGTCAGCGTGTGCGCGTTCGACGTCACCTTGAAGAACTTGCCGCAGCCGCCGGAGGCGTAGATCACGGACTTCGCCTGGAAGATGTGGATCTCGCCGGTCGCCAGCTCGTAGGCCACGACGCCGGCCGAGCGCTTGACGCCGTCGACCTCGGTGATCAGCTGGTCGAGGACGTAGAACTCGTTGAAGAACTCCACGCCCTCCTTGACGCAGTTCTGGTACAGCGTCTGGAGGATCATGTGGCCGGTGCGGTCGGCCGCGTAGCAGGAGCGGCGGACCGGGGCCTCGCCGTGGTTGCGGCTGTGACCGCCGAAGCGGCGCTGGTCGATGGTGCCGTTCGGGGTGCGGTTGAACGGCAGGCCCATCTTCTCCAGGTCGAGGACGGAGTCGATGGCCTCCTTCGCCAGGATCTCGGCGGCGTCCTGGTCGACCAGGTAGTCACCGCCCTTGACCGTGTCGAAGGTGTGCCACTCCCAGTTGTCCTCCTCGACGTTGGCGAGGGCCGCGGCCATGCCGCCCTGGGCGGCACCGGTGTGGGAGCGGGTCGGGTAGAGCTTGGTCAGGACCGCGGTGCGGCTGCGCTTGGTCGCCTCGATGGCGGCACGCATACCGGCGCCACCGGCGCCGACGATGACGGTGTCGTACTTGTGGATCTTCATCAGGATTACCTCGGTCCCGGGGCCTAGCGGATGTTCGGGTCGAAGGTGAAGATCACCAGCGTGCCCAGCAGGATGGTGAACACCGTGGCGGTGTAGAGCAGCGCCTTCAGCCACAGGCGGGTGTTCGCGCGCTCCGCGTAGTCGTTGATGACCGTGCGCAGGCCGTTGGCGCCGTGCAGCATCGCGAGCCACAGCATGGCGAGGTCCCAGACCTGCCACCACGGGGAGGCCCAGCGGCCCGCCACGAAGGCGAAGCCGATCCTGGAGACGCCGCCGTCCAGGACGAGCTGGATCAGCAGGTGGCCGAGGACCAGGACGACCAGCACCACGCCGGACAGGCGCATGAACAGCCAGCCGTACATCTCGAAGTTGCCCCGCGTGGACTTCGGGGTCTTCTTGGTCCGCTGGCGCGGGGCCTCGATGAGCGGCGCCGGGTTGTCGACGTTGTAGACGGAGCCGCCCTCGACCGGGCCGACACCGGAAGCGGTGGTCTCAGTGGTGGACATACGCGTCAGCTCCCGAACACAACACGAGCGGCGTGGCCGAGGACGGGGTAGATGGCCCCGAGCATCAGCACGACCCACACGACGACGACGGACCAGAGCATCTGCTTCTGGTAGCGGGCGCCCTTCCACCAGAAGTCGACGGCGATGATGCGCAGGCCGTTGAGCGCGTGGAAGAGGATGGCGGCGACCAGGCCGTACTCCAGCACGGCGACGATCGGCGCCTTGTACGTGGCTACGACCTTGTCGTAGTCCTCGGGGGAGACACGGACGAGAGCGGTGTCCAGCACGTGTACGAACAGGAAGAAGAAGATGAGGACGCCGGTGACTCGGTGAGCCACCCAGGACCACATTCCTTCCCGTCCGCGGTACAGCGTTCCAGCCGGCACGGAAGAACCCTCCGGGAGCGGGGACTAGGGCCGCGCCGGCTTCACTGTCGGTCGGGCCCGGCCGGGTACGGTCCACCGGCCCCCAGCATCGTAGCGACGTGCTGTCGGAACGCTTACACGGGGCCTACCGATGTGATCAAACTGGCAATCAAAGGGGCACGGACGGGCTACTGACGGGCGGCTTCTGGGGCGGGGGCGCGCCATGTACGCCGGGTGCAGGTGCGTCGTGGCTGCTCGCGCCCCGCGGCGGAGCCACCATGTGATGCGGCCCCGCGCCTCTGGCCAGTCGGATCAGGCGCCCTCTGGCCAGGCGCCGTAGTTCTTCTGCCGCCACCAGCCGTTCCTCTTCCGGATCGTTTGCCAATCGTGACCGGATGGCTGCCAGGAGCCGGTCGAGGGCCTCGTCGGGCGGGACGTCGTCCAGGCAGATGACGAACGCATGTCCGAATTTCGCCTCGTAGGCGGCATGGGCTGCGCTCAGTGCCGTGGAGGCGGCGACGTACGTGTCGTCGGGCAGGGTCAGCAGCGACTCTCCCGCCAGCGCCTCCGTCAGGTCCCCCGGGCGGAGGTCGTACGCCGCCTCGTCCGCCGCGGCCAGCAGGGCGGCCAGGTCCGGGTAGGGGCGGTGGTCGGCGACCCGCCGGGCCCAGCGCAGGCTGCGCAGGCAGGTCAGGAGGGTGTGGTGGGCCTCGTCGGCGGAGGCGGTGTTGAAGTGCTCCAGATTCTGCGCGGGCAGCGTGGGTCCTCGCGGTGGGATTCGGCGACATCCCTGTGGACGTCGCGTGTTTGTCGGCAGGGGATGTTGTGAGAGATGCGCGCCACGTTATCGGGAGTGGTCACCAGTCTGTACGGCGGATGCCCGGATTTCACTCGGACGGGAGAGTTTGAGAACGGCTCGTGGACACCTCCCGTGCCGGAAGGCTTTAGGTTGGGGGAGTGAGTCAGCAAAGGCGCCGGGCGTCGGCGAGCAGGGTGCGGCAGAGGCGGGCACTGGCTGTCGGTGCGTTCGCCGCGACGGTCGGGCTAGGCGTGGGCCTCGGACTGTGGGCCGCCTCCGGGGACGACAGCAGCCCGGCGGGCGCCGCACAGCGCTCCACGGCCGCCAGGTCCGCCGCCTCGGCCACGCCGAGCCCGAGTCCCACCCGCAGCTACGCCCTGTCCCGGCCGCCCCGCACGATCCCCGCCGTACGTTCCCACACCGCGGCCCGCGGGCCCGGCTGGCGCCCTGCGCACGGCGAGCGCGTCGTGGTCAGCGACGCGGACCTCGCGGACGAGGGGCGCCTGAT
Source organism: Streptomyces sp. NPDC005202 (assembly GCF_040608235.1). NCBI lineage: Bacteria > Bacillati > Actinomycetota > Actinomycetes > Kitasatosporales > Streptomycetaceae > Streptomyces > Streptomyces sp. NPDC005202. The sequence goes on from NZ_JBEXHW010000004.1 coordinate 373,019, forward strand.
CGCCGGCGAGCTGGGCCTGACGTACGCGGGCGAACGCAACGACGTGCGCGCCGGGGACGTACGGCTGGCGCTGAGCGGCGGCGAGGGCGGGAACCCGGAGTCGTACACCATGACCGTGCGCGGCGGCCGCGTGACCATCAGCGGGCCGGCCGACGCGGGCGTCTTCTACGGCACCCGCACGCTCAAGCAGGAGGTGCACGGCGGCGGTACGGCCCCGGAGGGCGTCGTGCGCGACGAGCCGGCCAAGCCGAGGCGCGGCTTCATGCTGGACATCGCGCGCAAGCCGTACACGGCGGCCTGGATCGAGGACCGCATCAAGGAGCTCGGCGACCTGAAGTTCAACGAGCTGGGCCTGCACTTCTCCGACGACCAGGGCTTCCGCATCCAGTCCGACACGCACCCGGAGATCGTCTCCAAAGACCATCTGACGAAGGCGCAGGTCAAGCAGATGGTCGACCTGGCCACGAGCCGGCACATCACGGTCGTGCCGGAGATCGACTCGCCCGGCCACCTGGGCGCGGTGATCGCCGCCCACCCCGACCTGCAGCTGCGCAACGCACAGGGCGTGGCGACGCGCGGGGCGATCGACATCTCCAAGGACCAGTCCGCCGCGATCGTCGACGACCTCCTCGACGAGTACGCCGGACTGTTCCCCGGCAGCTTCTGGCACCTCGGCGGCGACGAGTACCAGGCGCTGACCGTGCGCAACCCCGAGGCCTCCTATCCGCAGTTGGCCGCCGCCGCGCGGGCCGCCTACGGCTCCGGCGGGACCGTGGCCGACTTCACCACCGGCTGGCTGAACGACCGCGCCGACACCGTCCGCGTCCACGACCGCACCCCGCGGGCCTGGAACGACGGCTTCTTCCGGGGGACGTCGGTGCAGCCCGCCAAGGAGATCGAGGTCGCCTACTGGACCGGCAAGGAGATCGGCGCCCGCCAGCCCGTCGAGTACCTCGGCGCCGGCCGCAAGGTGATCAACTACAACGACGAGTACCTCTACTACGTCCTCGGCCAGCCGCAGACCTTCGTCTATCCGACGGGACAGCGAATCTACGAGCAGTGGACCCCGCGCGTGCTGCGCGGCACACAGGCGGTGCCCGCCCGGTACGACGCCCAGATCCTCGGCGGCTCCTTCGCGGTGTGGTCCGACCGGGCGTACGCGCAGACCCAGGACCAGGTGGCCGCCGGCATACGCATGCCGCTGCGGGCGACGATCCAGAAGCTGTGGGACCCGGGGAAGCCGGCGCTGTCCTGGGCGGAGTTCAAGGCGCTGGCGGGCCGGCTGGGCTGACCGTACCCGCCGAGGAGTGAGCCTGGCTGAAAACCTCCGCTCACCCCTGCTCGCCCGGCTCCGTCCGGTGCCCCTGTGACACTACCGGGCGGTCGCACGCAGTAAGGGGAAATGCGGGCTCCGTAAAGGTCGGCGCCCTGGCGAGGGAGGCGTGGATGAGCCTGGTGGAACTGATCGCGCAGGCCGACGAACGCGGACTGGCCGCCAGCGGGTTGGCTTGTTTGGATCGGTGTGTCCCCCTGCTCGGCGGTGACGACGAGGTGCTGCGGCCGCTGTGGGCGAGCCTCGCGGACGGCGCCGGCGGCGACTGGGCCGACCGGCTGGAGCAGGCGCGCGGCGCGCTGGACGCGGCCGGCCCGGAGGAGCCCGCGGAGGACGAGGCCGCGCTGCTGGCCCGCCGGATGCTCGCCGCCGCGCCTGCCGCCCGGGCCGCCGCCGAGGTGCGGGTGTGGGCCGACGACGCCTGCTCGGTCGCCTCGCTCCAGATCCACCGGCTCCTCGACCCCGCCGAGGACGCGGCCCCGGTCGACTCCCGCCGCGAGGGCCGTACGGAGGGCATGTCCCCGCTCGTCGCCGCCGAACTGCGCCGCCAGATCACCGTCCTGGAACTCCTCGCCGGCCACGGCCCCGCCGGGCTCCGCCAGGCGCTGGAGGTGGCGACGGAGGGGCGCAGAGTGCTGCGGGCCGTGGTGTCGCGCCGGGCCCGCGGGGCGGGCGTAAACCCCGGCCCCTGAAAGAGTCCTGTGACCGTCCTGCGGGCGAGGTGCGGCGGTCCTGCACTGGTTGCGGAAAGCGGCCGGATCCGGGTGACGGAATGCCCGCTGACCTCGCTCTTCCCTACGTGACCCATGTGACAGCGCAGGATGTGACGACTCAGCAGCAGACCAGGCCGCACGCCGCCGTGAAACCGGTGCGGTGGGCGGCGGACACCGTGGCGGCGATGCGCGAGGGGGCGCGGCTGCGCCTGGACTACTCGGCGCAGAGCCTGTGGCGCGTCGACCGGATGATCGAGGAGATACGCCGGGAGGGCACACCGTACGCCGCCGTGGAGAGCGTGCTGCGCGGCTTCGGCGCGTACGCCGGTGAGGTGATCGTCCGGCAGACCGGCGCCGAGTGGTGGGCGACCGGCGGCGAACACTGGGTCCGCACGCCCGACGGGCGGCTGTGGGACCCGATCGACGAGGCCCGGCGCTGTTTCGCGGGGCACGGGTCCCTGCGGTTGCTCTGCCGGGACGCCATGGGCGCGGCCCCGAGCTGAGCCCGAGGGCGCGCGGCTCGCCCGCGCCTCCGCTGCCCGGGAGCCGTTCGTCGTGGCTCATCAGCGGCCTCGGAACCGATGGGTGTCGAAGGGGGCGAGCCCTGCTGCGAACTCCGCTCCGGGGCGGGGACCGCCACTGACAACGGGCGTGGGTGGGCGGGCAGACCGGCCGTTCACGAACCGCGCCTTCCGCCGGCACCACACCTTGGCGAACCGGAGCGGGCGTCACCGCCGCAGCGGAAGAACGGGCTGACCACGGGCGCCCCGGCGTCACGCCCACGGCCCCGCGCATGCACTGCCAAGGCAACGGCCGGGGCCGCCACCCCCCACAGGAGAGGCCCCGGCCGTCGCGCGGTACGGGCCGCGCGGCGGCCCGTACTTCCTACAGCGCCATGAGTGCGTTTTCTGTCACACCTCACCCCACATCAGTTAGTTGCGCGTTGTACGGTCATGGACGAGCACGGGTTCACGCCGTAACGTGCCTTTCGCGCCGGGCGCGGACGGTGCATGATCACCGCAACCACCGGCGGCTTGGCGGCCGCAACGATCGACTGAGGAACCACGGGTGCTGGGGGACGACGCGGAGCTGACCGCCGCGGTGCTTGCGGCACAGGACGGGGACGAAACCGCGTTCCGGACTGTGTACCGCGCCGTGCACCCGCGGCTGCTCGGATACGTGCGGACGCTGGTCGGCGACCCGGACGCCGAGGACGTGGCGTCGGAGGCCTGGCTGCAGATCGCCCGTGACCTGGAGCGCTTCAGCGGGGACGCCGACCGGTTCCGCGGCTGGGCCGCCCGGATCGCCCGCAACCGCGCGCTCGACCACATACGGATGCGCGGCCGCCGCCCCGCGATCGGCGGCGACGAGACGGAGCTGACCGGCAAGGCCGCCGAGTCGGACACCGCGGGCGAGGCCATGGAGGCCCTCGCCACCGACAGCACCCTCTCGCTCATCGCCCAGCTCCCGCAGGACCAGGCCGAGGCCGTCGTGCTGCGCGTGGTCGTGGGCCTCGACGCCAAGACCGCCGCCGAGGCGCTCGGCAAGCGGCCCGGCGCCGTGCGCACCGCCGCGCACCGCGGTCTGAAGCGGCTCGCGGAGCTGCTCGGTGACGATGCGGAAGCGGCCGACGTGCTCGATGCGCTGCCGCACCCGAGAGAACCGCGAGGCCGCGCGGTGACGTCCGCCGGTGTGACGCATATGCGCGCCCGGACGCAGAGGGACATGTGATGGCCGACGAGCAGTACAGATGGCTGGACCGCGACACGGCGGAGCGTTTGCTGCGCGGCGAGTCACTGGACACCGTCGATGCCGCCGCCCGTGACCAGGCAGAACGGCTCGCCAAGACGCTGAACGCCCTGTCCGTCGAGCCCCCCTCGGTCGACGCCGAACTCCCCGGCGAGGCGGCCGCGCTGCGCGCCTTCCGCAAGGCGCGCGCGGAGCGGGCCGATGCGCACACGGCCCTCGGCCCGCACGCCCCGGCCGGGTCGGCCGACGCGGGAGTCGTCCGCATCGCCGCCCACGCCTCCGGAACCCGGCGCCCCCACTGGGGCCGCTCCGTACGCCTCGCGCTGTCCGCCGCGCTGGCCGTCGGTGCGGTCGGCGGGGTCGCCGCGGCGGCCACGACCGGGGTGCTGCCGACGCCGTTCCGCAGGGATGAGCCAGGCCCCGCTGCCTCCGCCTCGGCCGCGGTGACGCCCGACCGCCCGCTGGTCTCGCCCTCGCCCGGCGGCACCCTGGGCGGCGGCTCCGGCTCGCCGGCGCCCGGCGGCACCCCGGGCGGTTCCTTGGTCGGGGGCGCTGACCGCGACACGGCCCGCGGCAGCGCGGGCACCGGCGACGACACCGCCTCCGGCGACGGTGACAGGTCCGGCACCTCCGGCGGCGGGTGGAGCCGCCTCGCTTCCACCTGCCGCGATCTGAGGGACGGCAAGGGGCTGGACTCCGACCGCAAGCGTGTCCTGGAGAGCGCGGCGGGCGGCTCGTCACGCGTGTGGAAGTACTGCAAGGGCATCCTGAAGGCGGCCGACGCCCGCTCCGGCGACGACGGCAAGGGCAACGACAGCAACGACGGCAACGACGGCAACGACGGCAAGGACGGCAAGGACGGCAAGGACGGCAAGGACAGGGACGGCCAGGGCGGGGGCGGCGGTCAGGGCGACCAGGGAGGCCAGGGCGGTGACGACGACGGCCACGACATAGGCGGCAACCGCCCCGGCAAGGGCGTCGCCATTCCCTCGTCCCCGGCCTTCGGCCCCGTGCTGCCAAGGCAGACGTCCGCCTCTCCGGCCCCCTCGCCGAGCCCGACGTACAGCGCGTTCTGACCCTGCGCTGCCCCCAGAGGCCTGTGACCTGCGGTTTTGCCAGTCGCCCAAATTTTTTCGCGCCGGGTGTGACGTTTTCGGCCGCCGTGGCGCAGTAATGAGTGAGCCGACTGGTCATCGGCCGTCGCACAGAGCCGGGGTTCCCCCCGTACCCACGGCTCGTGCATCTGGCGCGGGCGGGACACGTTCCCCCGGTCCCGCCCGCGCGCCGCATCCCTGCCTCCCGGCGGGTCGGGCGTCACCAGGAGACGACGACCTTGTCGCCGACCCTCACCTGCGCGAACAGCTGCGCGATCGCCGCCTCGTCCCGCACGTTGACGCAGCCGTGCGAGCCACCGGCGTAGCCGCGGGCCGCGAAGTCGTACGAGTAGTGCACGGCCTGCCCGCCGCTGAAGAACATCGCGTACGGCATGGGGGAGTGGTAAAGCGTCGACACGTGGTGGCGCGACTTCCAGTAGACGTGGAACACACCCTCCCGGGTGGGCGTGTACTGCGTGCCGAACCGGACCGCCATCGTCGAGACGGTCCGCCCGTCGATCATCCAGCGCAGCGTCCGGCTGGTCTTGTCGATGCACAGCACCCGGCCGGTCAGACAGCGCGGGGCCGGCGGCGCGGCCGGCTGTCCGCCCATCAGGTACAGCTCCCACGTGCCCGGCTCGTGCGTCATCCTCAGCAGCCGCTGCCAGGTGACGGTGTCGGTCCTCCCCGTCTGCGGCAGGCCCCGCTTGCCCTGGAAGCCCTTGACGGCCTGCTCGGTCAGGTCGTCGTACGTCCCGGTGGGGCCGTCGAACAGCCAGTCGACCTGGCGCAGCCGGGCCTGGAGTTCACGCACGTCGCGGCCGGTGTCGCCACGGGACCACAGCACCGGCGCGACCGGCGCGCCGGTGCGGCTCGGGGCGGTGCTCGGCCTGCTTCCGGCGGGGGCGCGGCTCGTGGGCGGCCGGGTGGTGGGGATCTCGATGTGCACCGGCGAGCGGTGTTTGCCGTCGGAGTCCGGGCCCTGCACCGTACAGCCGTACACCGCGGCCAGCGCGACGGCCGCGGCGATGGCGGCGGTCGATCTCCTCATGCCCCCGATACGCATACCGCCCCCCGCTGTCTCACCGGTGCCCACTAGTACACCGGGATGTCTCCCCACGCGTGACGGGCGGCGAACCACGGTGCAGGGTGGGGAGCACACGGTGCAGGGTGGGGAGCACACGGTGCAGGGTGGGGAGCACACGGTGCAGGGTGGGGAACACATGGATGAACCGGTCTGTGAGCAAGGTCCCAGCGTGGGGCACTCCACCCGACGCACGGCCGCAGCTACAGTCCGTGGCAAGGGTCGGCTGTACTGGCGAGTAACCAAGAACGCGGAGGCACACACCATGGCGCGCGAGTCGGAGTCCGGGCTGCCCATCGAGCCGGTCTACGGACCGGACGCCCTTGAGGGCTGGGACCCGGCCGAGAAGCTGGGCGAGCCGGGGTCGTACCCGTTCACCCGCGGCGTGTACCCCACGATGTACACCGGGCGCCCCTGGACCATGCGCCAGTACGCCGGCTTCGGCACGGCGGTGGAGTCCAACGCCCGCTACAAGCAGCTGATCGCCAACGGCACGATGGGCCTGTCCGTCGCCTTCGACCTGCCCACCCAGATGGGTCACGACTCCGACGCGCCCATCGCGCACGGCGAGGTCGGCAAGGTGGGCGTGGCCATCGACTCGATCGACGACATGCGGGTGCTGTTCGACGGCATTCCGCTGGACAAGGTCTCGACGTCGATGACCATCAACGCGCCGGCCGCCCTGCTGCTGCTCCTGTACCAGCTGGTGGCGGAGGAGCAGGGGGTGCCGGCAGGCCAGCTCACCGGCACGATCCAGAACGACGTGCTGAAGGAGTACATCGCGCGGGGAACATACATCTTCCCCCCGAAGCCCTCCCTCCGTCTGATCGCGGACATCTTCAAGTACTGCAAGGCCGAGATCCCGAAGTGGAACACCATTTCGATCTCCGGCTACCACATGGCGGAGGCGGGTGCCTCCCCCGCGCAGGAGATCGCGTTCACGCTGGCGGACGGCATCGAGTACGTCCGCACGGCGGTCGCGGCCGGCATGGACGTCGACGACTTCGCCCCCCGTCTTTCGTTCTTCTTCGTCGCCCGTACGACGATCCTGGAGGAGGTCGCCAAGTTCCGCGCGGCCCGCCGGATCTGGGCGCGGGTGATGAAGGAGGAGTTCGGCGCGAAGAACCCCAAGTCGCAGATGCTGCGCTTCCACACGCAGACGGCGGGCGTGCAGCTGACGGCCCAGCAGCCGGAGGTGAACCTGGTCCGTGTCGCCGTCCAGGGCCTGGCGGCGGTGCTCGGCGGCACCCAGTCCCTGCACACCAACTCCTTCGACGAGGCGATCGCCCTCCCGACCGACAAGTCCGCGCGCCTGGCCCTGCGCACGCAGCAGGTCCTGGCGTACGAGACGGACGTGACCGCGACGGTCGACCCCTTCGCCGGGTCCTACGTCATCGAGAAGATGACGGACGACGTCGAGGCGGCCGCCCTCGAGCTGATGCAGAAGGTCGAGGACCTCGGCGGCGCGGTCAACGCCATCGAGCGCGGCTTCCAGAAGAACGAGATCGAGCGCAGCGCGTACCGCATCGCCCAGGAAACGGACAGCGGCGAGCGGGTGGTCGTCGGCGTCAACCGCTTCCAGCTCGACGAGGAGGAGCCGTACGAGCCCCTCCGCGTCGACCCGGCCATCGAGGCCCAGCAGGCGGAGCGGCTCGCGAAGCTGCGCGCGGAGCGGGACCAGCCGACGGTGGACTCCGCCCTGGCGGCCCTGAAGAAGGCTGCCGAGGGCGAGGACAACGTCCTGTACCCGATGAAGGACGCCCTGCGCGCCCGGGCGACGGTGGGCGAGGTGTGCAACGCGCTGCGGGAGGTCTGGGGGAACTACGTGCCGTCGGATGCGTTCTGAGCTGGGCAATTCGTCCGTGCGGGTGACCGGGGGGCGGAATCCGCACGCCCTCGGTGCGCTCGTGGGCCCCGAAATGGAGGATGCCGTGCTGTCCTGCAACACGAGCTGACGTTGGGCGAGGCCGCCGACCTGCTCTCCCGTGCACTGCCTGGGCACCGCGTGGAGATTCTCCAGGGGAGGCTCACTGTGACACCGCCGCCGGACGGCTCGTGACGGCACATACTCCGACCCCCAGCGCTTCAAGCGCGGCCAGAGCGTGACCGTGCCGGAAACCGTCGGCGTCCGCGTCGCACTCGCGGTGGACACCCTCATCGACGGCTGACCGCGCCGTCTCGCCACCCGAAACCCGGAATCGGAGTGTCGTACCCGCGTGCGACACTCCTTTTCATGTTCGGCGTCATCGATCTCCCCACCTACCTGGCGGGCCTCCTCCTCATCGTCCTGCTCCCCGGGCCCAACTCCCTGTACGTGCTCTCCGTCGCCGCCCGACGCGGCATCCGGGCCGGGTACACCGCCGCGGCCGGGGTGTGGTGCGGGGACACGGTGCTGATGACGCTGTCGGCCGCAGGAGTCGCCTCGCTGCTCAAGGCGAACGCCGTGCTCTTCGGGATCGTGAAGTACGCCGGGGCCGGATATCTGACGTGGCTCGCCATAGGCATGCTGCGGGCCGCGTGGGGGATGTGGCGCACCCGGCACGAGCGGGTCGCCGCCGACGAGGCTCCGGCCGCCCCCGCTCCCGCCGAGGAGCGGCCCTACCGCCGCGCCCTCGTCATCAGCCTCTTCAATCCGAAGGCGATCCTGTTCTTCGTCGCCTTCTTCGTGCAGTTCGTCGACCCGGGCTACGCCTACCCGGCCCTCTCCTTCGTCGTGCTCGGCGCCTTCGCCCAGCTGGCGAGCTTCCTCTACCTCAGCGTGCTGATATTCAGCGGTACCAGGCTGGCCGCCGCCTTCCGCCGCCGCAAGCGCCTGTCGGCGTGGGCGACGTCGGCGGCGGGTGCGCTGTTCCTGGGCTTCGCGGTGAAGCTGTCCCTCGCCAGCGCGTAGGCGGAAGCCCCCTTGGTGGTCGCGGGAATCGAGGCGCGGTATGGGATCGACTGAGCAGGTCGGTCCGTCCGCTTCGGTCAGCCCGCTCCGGTCAGCGCGCCGTCGAGCGCCGGCCGGAGCGGGCGTTGCGCAGCGCGCGGGTGAGGACCGGCGGCAGCAGGTCGGCGACGATCCGGCGGCTGCGGCTGCGGCTGCGGCTGCGGCTGCGGGGCCGGCCCGAGGCCTGCTGCGGGACGGCCGGCGCGGACGGCGGCGCGGGCTGCTGCCGTACGGTCGGCTCGGCCGCAGCGGGTTCGGCGTCCGCGTACCGGGAGGGCGGGAAGGGCGGGGCCTGCATGCCCTTGGACTTGAGGCGGACGATGCGGTGCCCGGCCGCCTGCTGCACGCTCAGGTGACAGTCCTCCCGGCCGCGCACCATCGCCAGCAGCTCCTCCTGTACGGGCCCGGGATCGTCCCAGGTGCCGTACAGCTTCTGCGTGCTCAGACAGATGGGGCGCAATCCCCTGGTGAGCACGGCCTCCCAGACGGCGACGGAGACGCCGGGCGTGTGCTCCGAGCGGAAGTCGTCCAGGACGACGACACCGCCGGGCAGCAGCGCCTCGCGGGCGGCGCCGATGTCGTCGTACACGTGCTCGTACAGGTGCGAGGCGTCGATGTGGACGAACCGGCAGGAGCGGGGCGCCACTTCGGCCGGCACCAGCGAGCTGGGGCCCTGCAGGACGCGGGGCAGCTCGTCGTGGAAGGCGAGGTAGTTCTTCTCGAACGCCCGCCGGGTGAGCGCCCCGTACGACTTCGCCGACTCCGCCCGGTTGGCGTCGTCGGGCGCGTCGCCCTCGAAGAGGTCGCACACCGTGTAACGCTCGCCCGGTCGCAGACGGCGGCCGAGGAAGATCGCGCTCTTGCCCATGTACACCCCGACTTCCAGCAGGTCGCCCCGCACTCCGGCGGACTCCTGCCGGTGCAGGAACCAGTCGAAGAGCGTCTGGTCGAGGACGGGGAACCAGCCGGGTACGTCGTCGAGCCGGCGGGGCGGTCGGGTCGTTTCTGGTGCGGCGGTCATGAGGTCGGAGCACTCCCTTGCGCGGACGGACCTGTGCGGAACTGCACAGCGCCTGCCCGGAGGAGCTCGGCCAAACGTGCGCCCAGGTGAACTGCGGGCCAATTCCTGTGCGTCATGTGTGCGGCGTGCCCTTCGGTTCGGGTGCGGACCACGCGGGACCCGCCGACAGTTACGTGGTGCGGCTGACGAGCCGGCCGTCGTGCCTGCCGCCGATCTCGAAGACACCCGTCTCCAGCAGCAGCGAGGTGTCCTCGTCGATGACCAGGTGGCTGCGCCGGTCCGCGACAGCCAGCTCGACCGCCGTTCCCCGGCGGCCGGCGCTGTCCCTGGCCGGGCCGCGCAGCCGGACACCGGGAATCTGAGCGAGCAGGTCGTACAGCGCGGCGCGCGGCCGGGGGCTTGAGGGGGCGCGGGAGAGCAGCGCGTCGATGCCGTTGAAGAGGGCCTCCCGGACGCCCGGTTGCGGCCTGCTACCGACGAGGCGGGCCTTGAGGGCGGCCGGTGTGGTGGGCAGCGTGCGCAGCTCGTCCCAGGTGATGTCCTTGCCCGCGACGCTCCAGCTCCTCCTGCGGCCGTACGGAGGACGGCCGCACCCGGTTATGGACGGGCGGGTACGGGAGCGTTCGGCCCGGGAGACGGTTTTCGGACAGTCGGCGGGCCGCCGACTACAGCCGCGGCTTCGACAGCGCCGTGCGCAGCTTCGGCGTCAGCCGCTCCTCCACGTACCGGTTCAGCAGCCAGGCCAGCAGCAGCATCGCGGCGACCGTCAGCAGGAAGGTGCCGTACGACGGTATGCCCAGGTCCCGGTGCAGGGCCTTGATGACGACCCAGCCCAGGTGTTCGTGGACGAGGTAGAAGGGGTACGTCAGTGCGCCCGCGACCGTCAGCCAGCGCCAGTTCGCCCAGCTCAGCCAGCCGAGCGCGATCGCGGCGACGGCGAGGAATCCGAGGGTGACGACGAGGACGATGCCGTAGGAGCTGCGGTAGGAGAAGGCGTGGACGCTTGGGGCGTGCCACAGGCGCTGGACCGCGTAGTGCTGGCCGATCAGCCAACTCACGGCCACGATGCCCCAGGCGTACGCGTCCCGCCGGTCCCGGTGGACGAGGTAGAGGCCCACGCCGCCGATGAAGAACGGTGCGTACTCGGGCATCAGGACGATGTCGAGCAGCGGCTGCTTCGCGCCCTGCGCGATGGCCGCGGCGAGTGTCCAGCCGGCGCAGAACAGGATCACGCGCCGGCGGTTCGCGCCCGGCAGCACGATGCACAGCGCGAACAGGGCGTAGAAGCGGATCTCCGCCCACAGGGTCCAGCACACGCCCAGCACCCGGTCCACGCCCAGCGGCTGCTGCAGCATCGTGAGGTTGACCAGCGCGTCGCTCGGCGACACCGCCTTGTACGTCACCACCGGCAGTGCGAAGACCGCCGTGACGAGGATGATCGCCGCCCAGTACGCGGGCAGCAGCCGGGAGGCGCGGGAGGCGAAGAACGAGCGCAGCGGCCGGCCCCAGCCGCTCATGCAGATGACGAAGCCGCTGATCACGAAGAACACCTGCACACCCAGGCAGCCGTACGCGAACAGCAGGTGCAGCATGGGGAACTGGTGCTTCGGCGAGGTGCCCCAGGCCTGCGCGACCTCGCCGTCCCGGCCGCCGTAGTGGTACGCCGCCACCATCAGCGCGGCCACCAGTCGCAGCCCGTCGAGCGCGCGCAGCCGGGTCTCCCGGCGCTTGGGCGGCTTCGGCGGGTCCGGCGGCAAAGGCGTGTCGGCGGCGGGCGGCAGGACGGTGCGGACCATGGCGCCCGTTGAGGTCCCTCGGGTGTCCTCGGGCGTGTCGATCACAGGCTTCCCCTCAATGGGACTCAGACGGTCCACAGCACCCTAGAACGCCTGTCTGACGTGTGGGTGTTGACAAAGGAGTCCTTCGACGGGCCGTCCGCAGGAGTTCACCTGGGTGTCGTTTCGGTGTCCGGGGTTCTTCGGAATCGCCGCAGGAATCACGGGCCGGGTCATGGCGACCCGGCCCGTGTCGAGGAGTGTGGCAGTCGAGGAGCGCGGCTCAGCGGCCCACCGCACGCCCCAGCGAGCGCGCACGGCGGGCCACCCGCCGTACCGTCGCGTTGCGCGGGATGAAGGCCAGCTGCGCGGGGACGGCGCCGGGCAGGGCCAGGGAGGTGAGGCGGCGGCGTTTGAAGTAGCGCCGGGTGCGCGGGGACAGGTGCCGCGACAGATACCTCTCCGCGTCCGCACGCAGATCCGGGTAGATCTTCGGCTGCATCGCGTAGGAGACGGCCCGCACGAGGCCGGTCAGCGCCTCCACGTCCATGCCCTGCCGCTGCTCGGTGACCGCCGCGCCCTCGCCCAGGTCGGGCAGCAGCGCGTCGACGATGGTCACCGGCACACGGTTGCTGTTCTCGTACGGCGTCAGCCGCTCCAGGAGCGTGCCGGTGCCGGTGCGGGCGACCGGCAGGCCGTACAGCGCGGACGCGGTGAGCAGCGCGGTGGAGAAGCAGCCGACGACCAGCGCGGGACGCATCCGCTGGTAGAGGACCTCGGCGAGGACCGGGGTGTCGAGCACGGTGAGCTCTGCGCCGAGCTTCTCGGCCTCCTTCTCCAGGGCGCGTGACCAGCGGGCCGGGGCCGAGGGGTGCGGTTTGAACACCACGCGCGTGTGGCCGAGGTGCACCGCGCCCTTCAGCATCCGCACGTGCAGCTCTTCCTCCTCCTCGGCGGTGAGGATGCCGAGCGCGGAGAGGTACTGGCCGAGCAGCAGGGCCGGTTCGTCGACCCGGGGCAAGTCGTCGCCGGTGTCGACGAGTTCGGCCAGCACCTTCACGAAGGCGTCCGTCGGCACGAGCTCCGGCTCGACGCCGAACTCGGTGAGCAGCACGGGCTTCAGGCCCGGCACCAGGTCCAGGTGCAGCAGCCGGTCGATGCGGGTGCCGACCAGCGGGTCGATCTTGTTGCGGGTGGGGCCGTAGCTCATCAGGCCGTCGGCGTAGACGGTGATGGGCGCGCCGGTGAAGATCTGCGCGACGCCGAGCGCCGGGTTGACCTGGATCGACTCGACGGCCAGCGCCACGTCGTCGTCGCCGAGATTCCACAGCAGCCGCAGGTGCCGCTCCCACAGCGGGACGTCGTCCAGGCGCGGGGCCCAACCGCCCGGGTGGAAGGGGGAGATGGTCTCGTTCCACGACACCACGTCGTCGAACCGCTCCCGCAGCCGCTCGAAGCCCGGCATCTCGTCCAGGCCCGGGGTCGTCTCGGGCGTCGCCGCGTTGTTGCAGACCAGCAGGATGCGGCGGTCGGCGGGCCGGAAGCAGTCGGAGTCGAGGGCGGCGGCGAGGGTGGCGGTGCCGTACAGCGTCGACGCCAGGAAGATCTGCGTGGTCACGCGGCGACCCCCGTGGCGGCCGGACGGCGGCGCAGTCTGCGCAGCCGCGTCGCGCGCTGGACGTCCATGGAGTCGAGCGCCTCGTCGAGGATGTCCTGCGGCATGCGCCGCAGGGCGCCCGCGCTGAGCGACTTCAGTTTCCGTGCCACCGGCGGCTCGAACCTTTCGATGGAACCCAGATGATGGGAAATGATGGCGCAATATGTACGGACGGCCTTGGGCAGGAGTTTGTCCGCGTCCCGGTCCTGGGCCGTTTCCTCGATGACCTGGTCGAACGCACGAATGAAATCCAGTTGGCGCACATCCCCGATCTGGGTGAGCGAGGAGGCGACACCGCGCCGGTAGTAGACGCCGAGCAGGCCCACCGTGGCGAAGGATTCCGCCTCCCGGTGCAGCTTCCAGATCCACGGCCGGTCCTCGGCCGTGCGCAGACCGTCGGTGAAGTGCAGCAGCCCACGGTCGACCAGCCGGCGGTGATAGATGCCCGCCCAGGCGTACGCGTAGTCGACCGACGTGGACCGGTCGGCCGGCAGGATCGCCTCCCGCGGGTTCATCACCACACCCCGCCGGCCGTGCGGGACGCGGTGGATGGTGCGCGCCCGGGCGGTGCACTGCACATGGTCGGTGCGCACGAAGTCACAGCCCAACTCCTCTATGGCGGCGAGCAGTTGGGGGTAGTAACCGGGGGCGAGCCAGTCGTCGCCGTCCAGGAACGTCAGGTACTCGCCGCGCGCCTTGTCGATCCCGGTGTTGCGGGCGGTCGCCAGCCCTCCGTTCTGCTCGTGTCTGACATGCACCGCACCCGGCAGCTCGCGCTCCGCGCGCGCGAGAATGTCCGGTGTCTCGTCGCGCGAGCAGTCGTCGACGAGAATGAATTCGAAGTCCTCACGTGCGTTCGCACGCAGGCTCTTCAAGGTGTCGGGCGCGTATTGCTGCACGTTGTAGAACGGCACGATGACGGAGAGCTTGACCACGCAGGTGACGTTAAAGGGCAGCCCGTCATCCGTCTTTACCTCCAGCTTGATGCTCGGTGAACGACGCGTGGCGAAGCCGTGAACCCGACCTTTTCGTGGGCCGATCCGGGCCCGATTCGCCATTCGTCGATGTGCTGTTAACCGTTTGTTGCATTCGGGTTGGGCGGAACCTAGGAATGCCTTCCTACGGTCTTCGACGTGCCAGCAAGTGCAACGAAGGCCCTGCGAGTCGCCGTCCTCGCGGATTCCGACACCCGGTGGAAATGGGGCGCGCTCACCGCGAACCGCATCGCTTCCGGCGGAGCCCGCGACTCCTCCGAACCGGACATCCGGCTCGACGGCTACCTCCTGCGGGGCCGAGCCACCCCCACCGCCCGCCAGCTGAAGGAAGTCGGCGTCCGCGCGGACTCCCTGCGCGAGGTGACCGCGGTCGAGTTCCTGCGCGCCATGGCCGAGAGCGCCGCGAGCGAGGAGCCGTACGACGTCCTCGTCCTCGCCCTCGTGGGCGGCGGCGTGCAGGCGATGCTGCACGGACTGAAGCGGGTGTGGGAAGGCCGGAAGGAGCGGCCCGTCGTCGTCACCGGTTACGTCGGCGTCGTCTACGAGAAGCTCGCCGACGGCCTGCTGCTGCGGCACGGCGCCGACCTGGTGCTCGCCAACTCCCGCCAGGACGCGGACCGTTTCCGGGCCGTGTACGAGGGGGTGGGCGCCGACGCCTCGGCGGTCACGGAGGTGGCGCTGCCGTTCCTCGGCGGCGCGCCCTACACCGGTGAACACGACCCGTACACCGTGGTGTTCGCCGCGCAGCCCTCCGTCCCGGAGAGCCGCAAGGACCGTACGTACCTGCTGAACCGGCTGATCCAGCACGCGCGGCTGCACCCGAACCGCGAGGTGCTGCTCAAGCTGCGCTCCAAGCCGGGCGAACACACCACGCACATCGAGGAACTGCCCTACCAGAAGCTGGCGCAGAAGACCGACCTGCCGCCCAACTTCCGCCTGGTGTATGGACACATGGGCGAGGTCCTGGACCGCACCGACCTGCTGGTGACGGTCAGTTCCACCGCCGCCCTGGAGGCGCTGCACCGCCGCATCCCCACCGTCGTCCTCACCGACCTGGGCGTGCGCGAGGTGCTCGGCAACCACCACTTCGTCGGCTCCGGCTGCCTCGCCTCCTGGGACCAGCTGGACGCCGGACACCGCCCGGCGCCCGACGAGGAGTGGGTGGCCCGGCAGGGCGTCGCCGCCGACGGGTCGTACACCACGGCCTTCGACGCGGCCCGCAAGCGGATCGCCGAGCTGCTGGACCGGCCCGGGGGGCTGCCGCCCCTCACCCCGTACTACACACCCGCGACGGCGCCCGGCTACCTGCCCGGAATCCTCGCCCGTCACCACCTCGGTCCCGACGGCTCCCCGCTGCCGGGTGCCCCCGCCGCCGACAGGGAGCCGGGCCCGGTCCGGCAGATCGTCCGCCGCGCGGCCCGCGGCGCCTACCGCCACGGCGTGCAGCGCGTGGCGCCCGTGATCCGACGGCTGGGAGAGCTGTGAGCGACCGGATCGCACGTCAAGGAGTGGAGCCCATGTCCAACCCGGTAGCGGGCCACGGCGCCCCGGTGCGCCGCGTGCTCGCGGTGATTCCCGCGCGCGGCGGCTCCAAGGGCGTGCCCGCGAAGAACCTCGCCCCCGTCGGCGGGCTGCCCCTGGTGGCCCGCGCCGTGCGCGAGTGCCGCGCGGCCCGGCTGGTGACCGACGTCGTGGTCTCCACCGACGACCAGGCCATCGCGGCCGCCGCCCGCCAGGCCGGCGCCGAGGTCGTGCTGCGGCCCGCCGCCATCGCCGGCGACACCGCCACCTCCGAGGCCGCCGTGCTGCACGCCATGGACGCCCACGAGGCGCTGCACGGCGTCCCGGTCGACGTCGTCCTGCTCGTGCAGTGCACCAGCCCGTTCCTCGTCCGTGAGGACGTCGACGGAGTGGCGGCCGCCGTTGTCGAGAACGGCGCCGACACCGCGGTGACCGTGGCGCCCTTCCACGGCTTCATCTGGCGGGACGCGGCCGACGACCCGGCAGTGGTCGAGCCCGCGCGTGCCGACGAGGCCGGCGGCGGCACGAAGGTCACCAACTCGACGGCAACCGAGGGCGGTTACGGCGTCAACCACGACAAGTCCTTCCGTCCGCGTCGCCAGGACCGCCCCCAGGACCTGCTGGAGACCGGCGCCGCCTACGCGATGGATGCGGCCGGCTTCCGCGAGCACCGGCACCGCTTCTTCGGCCGTACGGAACTCGTGCGCACCGACCCCGCGCGCGTCCTGGAGATCGACGACCCGCACGACCTCGCCCGCGCGCGGGCGCTGGCCCCCCTCTTCGACGCGGACCGGCCCGGTTCGCTCCCGACCGCCGACGACATCGACGCGGTCGTACTCGACTTCGACGGCACCCAGACCGACGACAGGGTGCTGATCGACTCCGACGGACGGGAGTTCGTCTCCGTGCACCGCGGGGACGGCCTCGGCATCGCGGCCCTGCGCAAGAGCGGCCTGAAGATGCTGATCCTGTCCACGGAACAGAACCCGGTCGTCGCCGCCCGCGCCCGGAAGCTGAAGCTCCCGGTGCTGCACGGCATCGACCGCAAGGACCTCGCGCTGAAGCAGTGGTGCGAGGAGCAGGGCATCGCGCCGGAGCGCGTGCTCTACGTCGGCAACGACGTCAATGACCTCCCGTGCTTCGCCCTCGTCGGCTGGCCCGTGGCGGTCGCGAGCGCCCACGACGTCGTGCGCGGCGCCGCACGTGCGGTCACCACCGTCCCCGGTGGCGACGGCGCGATCCGAGAGATCGCCAGCTGGATCCTCGGCCCCTCTCTCGATTCCCTCACCAAGTAAGGACATCTCCTGCCATGAGCACCAACTCCCGTATCCGCACCCTGGGTTCGCGTGAGGTCGGCCCCGGCCGCCCCGTCTACATCACCGGCGAGATCGGCATCAACCACAACGGCGACATCGAGAACGCCTTCAAGCTGATTGACGTGGCCGCCGAGGCCGGCTGCGACGCCGTCAAGTTCCAGAAGCGCACCCCGGAGATCTGCACCCCGCGTGACCAGTGGGACATCGAGCGCGACACCCCCTGGGGCCGGATGACCTACATCGACTACCGCCACCGCGTGGAGTTCGGCGAGGACGAGTACCGCCAGATCGACGAGTACTGCAAGCAGAAGGGCATCGCCTGGTTCGCGTCCCCGTGGGACACCGAGGCGGTCGCCTTCCTGGAGAAGTTCGACGTACCGGCGCACAAGGTGGCCTCCGCGTCCCTGACGGACGACGAGCTGCTGCGCGCCCTGCGCGCCACCGGCCGCACGATCATCCTCTCCACCGGCATGTCGACGCCGAAGCAGATCCGCCACGCGGTCGAGGTCCTGGGCAGCGAGAACATCCTGCTCTGCCACGCCACGTCGACCTACCCGGCCAAGGCCGAGGAGCTGAACCTCCGCGTGATCAACACGCTGGAGCGGGAGTACCCGAACGTCCCGATCGGCTACTCCGGCCACGAGACCGGCCTGCAGACCACGCTGGCGGCGGTCGCGCTGGGCGCGGTGTTCGTCGAGCGCCACATCACCCTGGACCGCGCGATGTGGGGTTCGGACCAGGCCGCCTCCGTGGAGCCGCAGGGCCTCCAGCGCCTCGTCCGCGACATCCGCACGATCGAGGCGTCCCTGGGCGACGGCGTGAAGAAGGTCTACGAGTCCGAGCTCGGCCCGATGAAGAAGCTGCGCCGTGTCGCCGGCGTCGTCGCCGAGGCGGAGATCGCCGCGGCGGCGGGCGAGCCGGTCGCGGTGTGAGACCCAGCCACTTACGACGGGACGGTCGTACGTCGATGAGCCCCCGCGCCGGGTCGGCCGGCACCACCCCCCACAGCTCCCGCACCCTCGCCTTCGTCGAGAGCCCGGTACAGCTGCTCAACGTGCTGGAGTGGGCGCACGCCCACGCCCTCGAGGCAGACTGGACGGCCTCGGGTGCGGAGCTGGTCCCGGCCCAGACGCGGCGCACCGCGGACCCCGGTCCGCCGCCGGCCGGCGCGGGGCTCACCCTCGTCGTCCTGTCCCCGACCGACCCGATGACCCGCGGCCAGCTGCGGCGCATGTCCGAGCTGGCCCGCGACGAGGGTCACGAGGTCCGCTGGGAGGAGGCACGGGGCGGGACGACGGCGCCGTTCCACACGATCGGCGGCCTGACCCCGCTGCTGCGCAGAGCCGACCGGGTGGTGATGGGCGACCCCTTCTCCCGCTACGTCCAGCTGCTGCTGACCATCACGAAGGCCCGCGACCTGGTCGTCGTGGACGACGGCACCGCGACGATGGAGTTCGTCGCCCAACTGGCCCGCGGCGAACGCCTGGTCCGCTGGCACCGCAAGGGCGGCCGCCCGGGTCCCCGGGACCTCCTCTTCGCCCCGGTGTCGTCGTCGGCCCGTCGCCGCCTGACGCCACGGGAGGGCCGCCGGGTGGAGATCTTCTCGTCGATGCCGATCGACGAGACCCCGGACGGCGTGACGGTCACCGCGAACGACTTCGGCTGGACCCGCGCCCGCTTCGGCCCGCCCCGCATCACGGGGAGCGCGGACATGGTGGGCACATCCCTCGTCGAGACGGGCGTGGTGGACGGCGAGCGGTACCTGGCGGCCGTCCGCACCCTGGCCAGGGCACACGGCGCGACGCGCTACTTCGCGCACCGCCGCGAACGCGCGGAGAAGCTGCACAGGCTGGCCGCGGAGACGGGACTGGAAGTCGTCCGCCCCGACCTCCCCCTGGAACTGATCGCCCGCCGGGGCCCCATCGGCCGTACGATCCTCAGCTTCCCCTCCACGGTCGTCCACACGCTCCCGCTGGCCCTGGCCGGCACCGAGGTGAAGGTCGCGGTCTGCGACATCGACCCGACCTGGCTGACGGAGCACGCGTCCCCGCGGGCACAGGGCTTCCTGTCGGGGGTGACGGGAACGGCCCGGGACGTGCACCGGTTGGCGGCGGTCAGCGTGGTGTAGCCGCCGAACCGGACGCCGGACCGACCGTTGAGCGGGTTTCCGGGGCCGGCGGAGGCGGCTTGCGGGCCAGGATGAAGGCCCGCGGGCGTTTTTCGTCCTCGTTCGGTTCGCGGAGGATCTTCGCGTGGAGCTCGAAGCCCGCCTCGGCCAGGGTGCCGGCCACGGCGTCGGGGGCGCGGAAGTAGTAGTCCAGCGACATGTCGTGGCCGAAGCGTTCGGAGAGGTGCAGGTGGTCGTCGTCGCCTGCCTGGAAGGCGAGGAGTACGCAGCCGCCCGGCAGGAGGGTCCTGTGGAACTCGGCGAAGGTGGGCGGGAGGCGGTCGGTGGGGATGTGGATGATCGAGTAGAGGGCGGCTATGCCGGCCAGGGTTTCGTCCTGGAGGTCCAGCGACGTCATCGAACCCACGTGGAAGCGGAGACCCGGGTGCGTTCGGCGGGCCAGGGCGACCATGCGGGGGGAGAGGTCGACGCCGAAGACCGGCAGGCCGAGGGCGTGGAGTCGTGCGGTGACGTGGCCGGGGCCGCTGCCCAGGTCTGCTACCGGGGAGGGGGCAGTGCGGGTGGCGGTCGCGGTGGTGCGGACCAGGTCGGCGAAGGCGGTGAGGAGGGCTCGGTCCAGGGGCTTGTCGGCCAGGCCGTCCGGGAAGCGGTCGGCGTAGTCGTGGGCCATGGCGTCGTACGAGGCTCGGGTGGCGTGCAGGAAGTCCGGGGTCGAGTCGGCGTTCGAAGCGCTCACGCAGGCGCACCCTACCGGCGTGGCCGTGGCGCCGCCCGCTCCTCGGGGATTGTCGCGCCCCGTGCGCCGCACGCTCCCGGGGGTGAGGGGTATGCGCAGGCGGAGGCCGGCGGGTGGTTTGAGGCCCGCCGTACCCCAGTAGGCCGAACTTCGTCAGCGTCCCGGGCATCCGTTCCTCGCCGCAGCCGCAGCCGCAGCCGCAGCCGCAGCCGCAGCCGAGCCGAAGCCGAAGCCGAAGCTGCAGCGGCCGCCACAGCCGCTTGCCTCCATGGCGTGGGTACGGGCCCTCGCCCCGGGCCTCACGGCTGCCGCCACCCGCCGCCGCGCCGTCCGGCAGGTGAGCAGATCGGTGTGGCTCGGGCGGCACGTGGTATGCGTGGAGGAGGAAAAAGTGGGAGGGTGTCGGAGTGTGACCGAGGTCACTCTCCGTCGGGTTTCATGATCCACTCGCTCGGAAAGCCGGGCGAGTTTACCCATCCCAGTTGATACCCATGCGTCGGGCGGCCGGTTTTCTTCCCCTAACGGGCTGAAGTTTTGTTGATCGCGGGTCAGTTGACCGTCCAGGCGTCCTACCCTTCAGAGGGTGAAGCAACTGATGTCCCCAGAGTCCGAGGCCGATCTCCCGGGTGATGCCGTTCTCCCCGGCACGCTGTCCGAGGCGCTGCGCGCCGAGCTCGTCGCGTTCCGACGCGACCTGCACATGCACCCGGAGCTCGGCAACCAGGAGTTCCGCACCACCGCCGCGATCAAGGAGCGGCTGGAGAAGGCCGGGCTGAAGCCGCGTGTGCTCGCCGCCGGGACCGGACTCGTCTGTGACGTCGGTGCGGACACGGGGGAATGGAGCGGCGGGGCGGACATGCTCGCCCTGCGCGCGGACATCGACGCCTTGCCCATCCCCGACACCAAGAGTGAGTGCCCGTACCGGTCCACCGTGCCCGACCGTGCCCATGCGTGTGGGCATGACGTGCATACGACCGTCGTCATGGGTACCGGGCTCGTGCTCGCCGAGCTGCACCGGCAGGGGCTGCTGCCCCGGCCCGTGCGGCTGATCTTCCAGCCCGCCGAGGAGGTGCTGCCCGGTGGCGCCGCCGACGCCATCCAGTGCGGGGTGCTGGACGGCGTGGGGCGGATCATCGCCGTGCACTGCGACCCCCGGGTGGACGCCGGGAGGATCGGGTTGCGGCAGGGGGCCATCACGTCGGCGTGCGACCGGCTCGAGGTCGCGCTCGACGGGCCCGGCGGGCACACCGCCCGGCCCCACCTGACCACCGACCTCGTCACCGCCACCGCCCGGGTCGTCACCGACGTGCCCGCGCTCGTCGGCCGGCGGGTCGACACGCGCGCCGGGCTCGCCGTGACCTGGGGACGGATCGAGTCCGGGCACGCCCCGAACGTCATCCCGCAGCACGCAGAGCTCTCCGGCACCGTACGCTGCCTGGACCTCGACGCCTGGCGGCAGGCGCCCGACATCGTGGTCGCCGCGATCGACGAGGTCGCCAACCTGCACAAGGCCAAGTCGGAGATCACCTACGTGCGCGGGGTGCCGCCCGTCGTCAACGACCCGGTGGTGACCGAGCTGCTGCGGGACGCCATGGTGGCCCGGCGTGGGGAGGGGTCCGTCGAGGGCACCGAGCAGAGCCTCGGCGGCGAGGACTTCTCCTGGTACCTCGAACGCGTGCCCGGCGCCATGGCCCGGCTGGGCGTGCGGACGCCGGGGGAGCGGACCGTGCGCGACCTGCACCAGGGCGACTTCGACGCCGACGAGTCCGCGATCACCGTGGGCGTGGAGCTGTTCACGGCCGCCGCGCTGCTGCATCCGACCCGCTGACGGATCTCGGCCTACCGCCAAATGGCACGCGGAAAGGTGCTGGTGGAGGGGTGCCCTGATCGGTGCCCCTTCGTCCGCCTGTGTCACCCGGCCGTAATCGGCGGCACGCAAACGTAACCGGATGTCGGCACGGTTCGATAACGGCCCGGAGAAACCCCGTTCCCCTCCACTTCTACGCGCGTTACTGTGCGCCGAAATCGCCACCTGAGGCGGCACATGGGGAAGCGGGCCGGCGACGGTGCCGTGGGGATGAAGGGTGCTTGCTGTGCGTCTGAACTCTCGGAGGACCAGGTTCTCCCAAGCCGCGGTGACCGTAGCGGTCATCGCACTCGCCGCCGCCGGGTGCGGCAAGTCCAGCACTGAGTCGTCCGGCGGCTCCTCCGAGTCCGGCAAGTACTCGGGCAAGGGCATAGGTCTCGCGTACGACATCGGCGGCAAGGGCGACCAGTCCTTCAACGACGCCGCGTTCGCCGGGTTCCAGAAGGCCGAGAAAGAATTCAAGATCGGCGGCCGGGACGTCGAGCCGAACGACAACGAGTCCGACGCCGACAAGGTGCAGCGGCTCGAGCAGCTCGCCAAGGCGGGCTACAACCCGATCATCGGCGTCGGCTTCGTGTACGCGCCGGCCGTCAAGGAGGTCGCGGCCAAGTACCCGAAGGTGACCTTCGGCATCATCGACGACGACAGGGTGAAGGCGAAGAACGTCGCCGACCTGGTCTTCCACGAGGAGCAGGCCTCCTACCTCGCCGGTGTCGCCGCCGCCAAGGCGACCAAGAAGAACCACATCGGGTTCATCGGCGGCGTGGACATTCCGCTGATCCACAAGTTCGAGGCCGGGTTCGACCAGGGTGCCCGGTCCGTCAACCCGAAGATCAAGATCGAGTCGCAGTACCTGACCCAGACGGCCCAGGAGGGCGGCTTCTCCAGCCCGGACAAGGGCAAGGACGCGGCGAGCGGCCAGATCGAGGCGGGCGCCGACGTGATCTACCACGCGGCCGGCCTGTCCGGTCAGGGCGTCATCCAGTCCGCGGCCGAGCACAAGGTGTGGGCCATCGGGGTGGACTCCGACCAGTACCAGCAGGCCGCCCTCGCCAAGTACAAGGACTGGATCCTCGGCTCGGCCCTCAAGAACGTCGGCGGTGCGGTGTACGAGCTGACGAAGTCCGTCGTCGAAGGCAAGCCGCTGAGCGGCGAGGTGCGCGGCGACCTCAAGTCGGGCGGCGTCGGTTTCGGCGACTCCAACCCCAAGTACAAGGCGATGAAGGACGTCGTCGCCGCCGTGGACAAGGCCAAGCAGGAGATCATCGACGGCAAGGTGACCGTCAAGACCCAGTGAGTGGTCTCCTGAGCCGCCCAGCGCCGACGAGGGAGCCCCCGGCCGATGCGGGCCGGGGGCTCCCTCGTTCACGGTCGTCCGCGAGCGCTGAGCTCGCTCGGTGAGACCGACGGATCAGACCGGTTCGTCCGTCTCGATGTAGATCTTGTACACGCCGACGCCGGAGCTTACCGGGTCGGTGGTGCAGACAGCCTTCGACGTCTCGCCCTTGCGGGTGTTGACCCACTTGCCGTAGACGGTGGACGTGGTGCCGCGCGGCCCGACGCACACCACCTCGACGCGGTGGTTGCTGAAGCCGGTGATGCCCCCAGTGCACTTGCCGTAGCCGGTCGCGCCGTCCGCCGACACCCAGGTCGAGCAGGTCGACGCGGCCATGGCGGGTGTCGCGATACCGACCACGGTGCCCCACAGGACGATGCCGGTGCCGACCGCGGTGGCGGCGAGCTTCTTGAGTTTCACGATCCTCCCCTGGATCCCCAAGAGATACCGCAGGCGGGTCTGACTTGCGGGGATGCGCATCTCGATCACGGACTCTGCCGAGGGACACCGGTGAAAAGATCAAACCTGGGAAGGATCTTGAAGGCGCGGAAGCCTGGTACTTGACACCGCGCCGATGCGCGGCCGGCGACCGCGTGTTTGCAGAGCGGACGACTTCCGCGCTTCGGGGAGTTGCTTGCGCGAGGGATCAAAACGGTCGGATAACACTCTGGCAAGGTGGGGTTCTCTGGTATGTCTACGCGCGTTACGCTGCGGCGGAACCAGCGCCTGGTATGGGCGCTTGCACAAAGGAGTCTCGTTCCATGCGCCGGGTGTCCCGTATCGCGGTTGCAGGCGCTGCAACCGCAGCCCTTGCCGTCACCATGTCTGCCTGTGGCAGCAGCAGCTCGTCCAGCTCTTCCGCCGGGGGCGGCAAGAGCAAGGGCATAGGTCTCGCGTACGACGTCGGCGGCAAGGGCGACCAGTCCTTCAACGACGCCGCGTACGCGGGCCTGACGAAGGCCGAGAAGGACTTCGGGGTGAGCGGCCGGGACATCGAGCCGCAGGACGGCGAGTCCACCGCCGACAAGGTGCAGCGGCTCGAGCAGCTCGTCAAGGCGGGCTACAACCCGATCATCGGGGTCGGCTTCGTGTACGCGCCGGCCGTCAAGGAGGTCGCGGCCAAGTACCCGAAGGTGACCTTCGGCATCATCGACGACGACAAGGTCCAGGCGAAGAATGTGGCGGACCTGGTCTTCCACGAGGAGGAGTCCTCCTACCTGGCCGGTGTCGCGGCGGCCAAGGCGACCAAGAAGAACCACATCGGCTTCATCGGCGGCGTGGACATCCCGCTGATCCACAAGTTCGAGGCCGGCTTCGTCCAGGGTGCCCAGTCGGTCAACCCGAAGATCAAGGTCGAGAAGCAGTACCTGACGGAGACGGCCGACCAGGGCGGCTTCTCCAGCCCCGACAAGGGCGAGAACGCGGCGAACGGCCAGATCGACGCCGGTGCGGACGTCATCTACCACGCGGCCGGCCTGTCCGGTCAGGGCGTCATCAAGTCCGCTGCCGAGCACAAGGTGTGGGCCATCGGGGTCGACTCCGACCAGTACCAGCAGGCTGCCCTGGCGAACTACAAGAACTACATCCTGACCTCGGCCCTCAAGAACGTCGAGGGTGCCGTCTACAACCTCGCCAAGTCGGTCATCAAGGACGGCAAGCCCGAGACCGGCGTGATCCGCGGCTCCCTGGCCAACGGCGGCGTCGGCCTGGCCGACTCCAACCCGGCCTTCAAGAACAACGCCGACCTGCAGGCCGCGCTGAAGAAGGCCGAGGAAGGCATCAAGAACGGCACCATCAAGGTGAAGTCCTCCTGACCCGACCGTGTCAGGTGCCGGTAACGACCGGTCGGTCCAAGGCATGGCCAAAAGAGCGCTGTAATGGCAGCGTTACGGCCACCCGAACGGGGCGCCGGGAGGATGACCTTCCCGCGCCCCGTTCGCGCGGCAGAATGCTCGGAACGGATCGAGTGCGATCAGGTCCGGGCACTATTTAAAGCAGGGGCGCTACGCGCGTAGAGCGGCCCCTTTCCCGAGGAGAGTGCGCCATCGACGCGTCCAGCAGCCCTCCGCTCACCGCTCAGTCGACAGTCGCGGTAGAGCTGGCGGGCATCACCAAGCGATTCCCGGGTGTCGTCGCCAACCACGACATCCACCTGACGGTCCGCAAGGGAACCGTGCACGCCCTGGTCGGCGAGAACGGCGCCGGCAAGTCGACCCTGATGAAGATCCTCTACGGCATGCAGAAGCCGGACGAGGGCACCATCGCGGTCGACGGCGAGCAGGTGACCTTCCACAGCCCCGCCGACGCCATCGCCCGTGGCATCGGCATGGTTCACCAGCACTTCATGCTGGCCGACAACCTGACCGTGCTCGAGAACGTCGTGCTGGGCAGCGAGAAGCTGTACGGCATCGGCGGCGGCGCCCGCAAGAAGATCAAGGGGATCTCCGAGCGCTACGGCCTGAACGTCCGCCCGGACGTCCTTGTCGAGAACCTCGGCGTCGCCGACCGGCAGCGCGTCGAGATCCTCAAGGTGCTCTACCGCGGCGCCCAGACCCTCATCCTCGACGAGCCGACCGCCGTGCTCGTCCCGCAGGAGGTCGACGCGCTCTTCGGCAACCTGCGCGAGCTGAAGGCCGAGGGCCTGTCCGTCATCTTCATCTCGCACAAGCTGGGCGAGGTCCTGTCGGTCGCCGACGAGATCACCGTCATCCGGCGCGGTACGACCGTGGGCACCGCCGTCCCCTCCGAGACCACCCCCCGCCAGCTCGCCGAAATGATGGTCGGCAGCGAGCTGCCCACCCCGGAGACCGCCGAGTCGACGGTGACGGACAAGCCCGTGATCGAGGTCAAGGGCCTCACCGTCTACGCCAGCGGGCCCCCCGCCCTCGGGGAGCTCGCCGAGCCCACGGGCACCGGGCTGCTCACGGAGGAGGTGGCCGAGGCCGACGGGGTGCGCCGCATCCTCGACGACGTCACCTTCACCATCCACGCGGGCGAGGTCATGGGCATCGCCGGCGTCGAGGGCAACGGCCAGACCGAGCTCATCGAGGCGCTCATAGGCCTCAAGTCGGCCCACTCCGGCAGCATCTCCTTCCTCGGCCAGGACATCACCGCCTGGCCCACCCGCAAGCGCCGCGAGCACGGCATCGGCTACATCCCCGAGGACCGCCACCGGCACGGCCTGCTCCTCGAGGCCCCGCTGTGGGAAAACCGTATCCTCGGCCACGTCACCGAGCGCCCCAACGCCAAGGGCTTCTGGCTCGACCCGAAGGGCGCCCAGGAGGACACCCGCCGGATCGTCGAGGCCTACGACGTGCGCACCCCGGGCATCGACGTCACCGCCGCCTCCCTCTCCGGCGGCAACCAGCAGAAGCTGATCGTCGGCCGCGAGATGAGCCACAGCCCGAAGTTCCTGATCGCCGCGCACCCCACCCGCGGTGTGGATGTCGGCGCGCAGGCCGCGATCTGGGACCACATCCGCGAGGCCCGCCGCGAGGGCCTGGCGGTGCTGCTGATCTCCGCCGACCTGGACGAGCTGATCGGTCTGTCGGACACCCTGCGGGTGATCTACAACGGCAGGCTGGTCGCCGACGCCGACCCGGCCACCATCACCCCCGAGGAACTGGGTTCGGCCATGACGGGTGCCGCATCCGGTCACCTGGAGCACGTAGAGAACGCCACAGAAGGCGACGCAGACGCCGGTCCGGAGGACGAGGCCCGATGAAGAAGTTCGACAAGGAGCGGGTGCTCCTCGCGGTGGCCGGTCCGGTCATCGCGCTCGTCGCGGCGATCCTGCTGACCTCGGTCGTGCTGATCGCCTCGGGCAAGAGCCCGATCGAGCCGTACACCCTGATGCTGCAGCAGGCGACGTATTCCGACGTCCAGGTGCTGATCATCAACCAGGCGTCGATGTACTACCTGGCGGCGCTCGCGGTGGCCATCGGCTTCCGCATGAACCTGTTCAACATCGGCGTCGACGGCCAGTACCGCCTCGCCGCGATGATGACCGCCGTGGTCGGCGCCAACATCGCCCTGCCGGCCTTCCTGCAGATCCCGCTGCTGCTGATCGTCGGCATGCTCACCGGCGCCTTCTGGGCCGGCGTCGCGGGCGTCCTGAAGGTCACCCGGGGCGTGAGCGAGGTCGTCGCCACGATCATGCTCAACGCCATCGCCACCAGCCTCATCGGCTACCTGACCCTCTCCGACGTGTGGGGCGTGCAGGTCGGCAACAACATGACGACCGGCATCATGAAGAAGTCCGGCTGGTTCCCGGGCATCGACCTCGGCGCGGACGTCGGTGAGATATACGGCCTGGTCTTCCTCGCCATCGCCATGGGCGTCATCTACTGGATCGTCCTCAACCGCACCCGCTTCGGCTTCGACCTGCGCGCCACCGGTGAGTCGGAGACCGCAGCCGTGGCCTCTGGCGTCGACGCCAAGCGGATGGTGCTCACCGCGATGCTGATCTCCGGAGCGGTCGCGGGCCTGTCCGGCCTGCCGTTGCTGCTCGGCGACGCCCACACCTACAGCCTGAGCTTCCCGACCGGCCTGGGCTTCACCGGTATCACCATCGCCCTGCTCGGCCGCAACAACCCGGTCGGCATCGCGTTCGCCGCGCTCCTG
The DNA here is from genome assembly GCF_040608235.1 of Streptomyces sp. NPDC005202. Taxonomy (NCBI): domain Bacteria; kingdom Bacillati; phylum Actinomycetota; class Actinomycetes; order Kitasatosporales; family Streptomycetaceae; genus Streptomyces; species Streptomyces sp. NPDC005202. The sequence continues at coordinate 400,896 of NZ_JBEXHW010000004.1, forward strand.
ATCGCCTTCCTCGACAAGGCCTCTCCCGCCCTCGACTACGCGACCCCGGTGGCGTACGAGAAGGAGATCGCCACGATCATGCAGGGCCTGATCGTCTTTGCGGTCGTCATCTCCTACGAGGCCGTACGGCAGTGGGGTCTGCGCCGCCAGCAGAAGCGGGTCGGTGCGGAGCTCGCCGCGGCCGCCCAGAACAACTCCGAGAAGAAGGAGGTGGCGGCCCGATGACCACCGCGACCATCGCGAAGCCGCAGGCCAAGCAGCCCGGCAAGGGCAGCCGCCGGGTCTCCCTTCCGGTACTCCTGCTGATCATCGCGGGCGTACTCGTGCTGACCTCGATCGTCCGCCTGATCACCGGCGCGGACGGCATCACCTCGACCGGCCAGATGTCCACCGCGCTGCGCCTGGCGGTGCCGATCGGCCTCGCGGGCCTCGGCGGTCTGTGGTCCGAGCGCGCGGGCGTCGTCAACATCGGCCTCGAGGGCATGATGATCCTCGGCACCTGGTTCGGCGCCTGGGCCGGCTACCAGTGGGGCCCGTGGACCGGTGTCGTCTTCGGCGTCATCGGCGGTGCGCTCGGCGCGGTCCTGCACGCCATCGCCACGGTGACCTTCAACGTCAACCACATCGTCTCCGGTGTGGCGATCAACATCCTGGCCCTCGGCACCACCCGCTACCTGTCGAAGTTCACCTTCGAGAACGCCCCGCAGGGCTCCTCCAAGCAGTCCCCGCCCATCGACTCGCTCGGCAGTTTCGACATCCCGGGCCTGTCCAGCGCGCTGGACACGCTCAACGGCAGGCACTGGTTCCTGGTCTCGGACATCGCCGGCCTGCTCGGCGGTCTGATCACCGACCTGTCGCCGCTCACCGTCATCGCGGTCGCCCTCGTACCGGTCACGTGGTGGGTGCTGTGGCGCACCGCCTTCGGTCTGCGCCTGCGCTCCTGCGGTGAGAACCCGGTGGCGGCCGAGTCGCTGGGCGTCAACGTCTACAAGTACAAGTACATCGCCGTGATCATCTCCGGCGGCTTCGCCGGCCTCGGCGGCGCGTTCCTGTCCATCGTGGCCTCGAACGTCTACCTGGACGGACAGACCGCCGGCCGCGGCTACATCGGTCTCGCCGCGATGATCTTCGGCAACTGGATGCCGGGCGGCCTCGCCCTCGGCGCGGGCCTGTTCGGCTACACCGACAGCCTCAACCTGCGCGGCGGCACCACCAACGTGCACGCGCTGATCCTGCTGCTGGCGATCCTGCTGGTGTTCGGGGTGGCGTACCTCGCCTGGAAGAAGAAGTACGTCCCCGCCGTGATCACGGCCGTGGTCTCGGCCCTGATGTTCGCCTGGTACGTCGGCACGAACGAGGTTCCGAAGCAGGTCGTGACGGCGACCCCGTACATCGTCACCCTGCTGGTCCTGTCGCTGTCCGCGCAGCACCTGCGGATGCCGAAGGCGGACGGCCTGCCGTACCGGAAGGGACAGGGCAAGTGACCTCCCCCGCGGACGTCGACTGGGAGGCGCTGCGTGCGGTGGCGCGGGACGCCATGTCCCACGCGTACGCCCCGTACTCGGGCTACCCGGTCGGCGCCGCGGCTCTGGTCGACAACGGACGGATCGTCTCCGGCTGCAACGTCGAGAACGCCTCGTACGGCATCAGCCTGTGCGCCGAGTGCGGGCTGGTGTCGGAGCTGCAGCGCACCGGGGGCGGCCGCCTGACGCACTTCACGTGCGTGGACGGCAACGGCGACATCCTCGTGCCGTGCGGGCGCTGCCGCCAGCTGCTGTACGAGTTCGGCGGCCCGGACCTGCTGCTGGAGACCCCGGCGGGGATCCTGCCGCTGTCGGAGATGCTGCCCCAGGCCTTCGGCCCGGACCATCTCACCAAGTAACTCCCGTGCGGCCCCTCTGAGTTGCCCTTCGCGGCTCAGGGGGGCCGCACACCTTCGCAACCTCGGAAGGAACGCCATGGCCATGGACGCCATCTCCGTCATCCGCACCAAGCGGGACCGCGGCGAGCTCAGCGACGAGCAGATCGACTGGGTCGTCGACGCGTACACCCGCGGAGAGGTCGCCGACGAGCAGATGTCCGCACTCGCGATGGCCATCCTGCTCAACGGCATGAACCGCCGGGAGATCGCCCGCTGGACGGCCGCGATGATCGCCTCCGGCGAGCGCATGGACTTCTCTTCCCTGTCCCGGCCGACGGCGGACAAGCACTCCACGGGCGGTGTCGGCGACAAGATCACGCTCCCGCTGGCCCCGCTGGTCGCGGCCTGCGGCGCGGCCGTCCCGCAGCTGTCGGGCCGGGGCCTCGGCCACACCGGCGGCACGCTGGACAAGCTGGAGTCGATCCCGGGCTGGCGGGCGCTGCTGTCGAACGAGGAGATGCTGTCCGTGCTGGACAACGTCGGCGCGGTGATCTGCGCGGCCGGCGACGGCCTGGCGCCCGCCGACAAGAAGCTCTACGCGCTCCGTGACGTGACCGGCACGGTGGAGGCGATCCCGCTGATCGCCTCCTCCATCATGTCCAAGAAGATCGCGGAGGGCACGGGCTCGCTGGTCCTGGACGTGAAGGTCGGCACGGGCGCCTTCATGAAGACGATCGAGGACGCGCGGGAACTGGCATCGACGATGGTCGGCCTGGGCACGGACCACGGGGTGAAGACGGTCGCGCTGCTGACGGACATGTCGACCCCGCTGGGCCTGACGGCGGGCAACGCGCTGGAGGTCCGCGAGTCGGTCGAGGTCCTGGCGGGCGGCGGCCCCGCGGACGTGGTGGAACTGACTCTGGCGCTGGCCCGCGAAATGCTGGACGCGGCCGGCGTGAAGGACGCGGACCCGGCGAAGGCCCTGGCCGACGGCTCGGCGATGGACGTCTGGCGCCGCATGATCGCGGCCCAGGGCGGCGACCCGGACGCCCCCCTGCCCACGTCGAGGGAACAGCACGTGATCAAGGCCGCGACGTCGGGCGTCCTGACCCGTCTGGACGCGTACGACATCGGCATCGCGGCATGGCGTCTGGGCGCCGGCCGCGCCCGCAAGGAGGACCCGGTGCAGGCGGCGGCAGGCGTCGAGATGCACGCCAAGCCGGGCGACACGGTCACTGCGGGCCAGCCCCTGCTGACCCTCCACACCGACACGCCGGAACGCTTCGAGTACGCGCTGGAGGCGGTGGAGGGCTCGTACGACATCGCGGCGCCCGGTACGGACTTCACGCCGTCCCCAGTGGTGCTGGAACGTATCGCCTGACCTGGGGTTTCCCCTTTCGGGTGAACGGGATCGGTGGACCTCCGCCGGTCCCGTTCGGCATGCTGGGATCGGTGACGCACCGATAGGAGACCGCCATGAGCGCACTCACCGTCAGCCACGACCCCGAGCAGAGCTGGGACGACCTCGTCCGGTTCTGGGAGGAGATGGAATGGCCTGAGGGCAGCAAGGTGGAGATCATCGAGGGGATCATCACCGTGTCACCTGCTCCCGCGTACCGCCACAACGTGATCGCGGCACGCATCCAGCGTCGCCTCTACTCCGTGATCCCCGAGAACTGGGAAATCTTCCAGACACTGGCGATCGCCGTGCCGTCACGTCTGGGCATGCTCATCCCGGACATCGTGGTGGCCCCGGTGCGGGAGGGCGCGGACACGGACACCCACATTCCGGCCGCCCTCGCCGAACTCGTCGTCGAGGTCACCTCCAAGGCCAACGCCCGCCACGATCGCATCAGTAAGCCCGCCGCCTACGCCACCGCAGGGATCCCGCTCTACCTCCTCGTCGACCGCTGGGCCCCCGAAGGCCCCACGGCGACGCTCTACGGAGAACCGAAGGGTGACGTCTACCGCCCCCTCAGCGCCGTCAAGTTCGGCGAGGTCATCAAGCTCCCCGCGCCCTTCGATCTCGTCATCGACACCAGCGAGTTCCCCGAAGCCTGAGTCACCCGAGCAACGCCGCCACCACGACGAGCACCGCAACCGAAGCAACCGTCGACAGCAGGATCGCTTCCCGGGCCAGCGACTCACCGACCCGATAGCGGCTCGCGTACGTGAAGAGGTTCTGCGCGGCGGGCAGGGCCGAGGTCACCACCACGTCGAGCAGGGGCGCCCCGTGCAGGCCGAAGACCCCCGTCGCCAGTGCCCAGGCCGTCACCGGCTGGCCCACCGACTTCAGGGCGACCGAGAGCAGCACGGGGAAGCGGTCGGAGCCGCGCAGCGGCAGAGTGGTGCCGCACAGCGAGATGCCGAAGGCAAGCAGAACCGCGGGCTCGAAGATGCCCCCAAACACCTATCAGTCGCAAGGCTACCGCCCTCAATCCGGTTTCACCGAGGGGGGCTTAGAGCCATGCCACGGAAGCGCAACCGCGCCAGTCTCGGGACCGTGCGCCGCGCTGTTGCCGAGCTGCGGAACCGTGGCCTGGTCGCGCGAAGGGGACGTTCGTTCTCTGATTTGCGGCTGGGGGCATGTCCGCGGGCACCGACATGTTCCCGATCAGGGTCAGCGGATCCATGACCGGGCTCGGTACCTTCACCCCGATCGCTGAGACGCCACCCCGGACAGCTGACCCCACCGCGATCGGGTTGCGCAACGGCGTGAGCAGGCACCGCCACAGCGGGCCCTTCTCGCCCCCGTGCCGGAGAGGTCCAGCACGGTGAGCGCGATCGGCGTGACCATGATCTGCTGGAACAGCAGGACCGGGGCCACCAGCGAGGCGTCGCCCAGGACGTACACCGCGATCGGGATGCCGAGGTTGCCCGAGTTGACGTAGCTGGAGCACAGGGCGCCGATCGTGGTGCGGCCCACGCCCCAGTGCCGTAGCGCGCCGACCGCCACGAAGACGCCCGCGGCCGCCGTGCTCATCGCCGTCACCAGCAGCCGGCTGGAGAAGATCACCGACAGGTCGGCCCGGGCGAGCGTGGTGAACAGCAGGGCCGGGGACGCCACGTGGAAGGCCAGTCTGGTCAGGACCTCACGGCCCTGGTCGCCGAGCGAGCCGCGCCGCCCGATCACATAGCCGATGCCGATGACGACGGCGATGACCGCGAATCCGCTCAACACCCCCTGCACTCGGCCTCCTTGGCGGGCAGGAGGCCGTCGGGTATCCAGGGCGGTGCTGATCCGTGGGGCATACAGCCAACCCTCCGGGGCCGGAGGGCAGCGGGTCAATGTGATCCATTGTGGGTCCGGCACGGCCCGGCACGACGCCGGTCCCGGCGTACGCGATGAGTTGTGCCCGCCCGGACCGTCTACCGATCGTGGATGCCAGGACACCGCGCGTGCTCGTGCTCCTCGGCCCCGTCACCCGGGACGAGGTGGCGGGGCTGTGCGACGAGGTGCGGGTGCTGCTGGAGGCCGGCGGCGCCGGGGCCGTGGTGTGCGACGTGGGTGGGCTCGGGCCGCCGGGGCTCGGCGTCGTCGACCTGCTGGCGCGGCTGGAGCTCACCGCCCGGCGGGCCGGGAGCCGCATCCGGCTGCGCGACCCCGACCCGGCGCTACACGCCCTCCTCGACCTCGTCGGCCTCCGCTTCGAGACGCAGGGGCAGCCCGAACAGCGGGAACCAGCGCTGGGTGTCGAGGAAGCAGTGGAACCCGGTGATCCGGCCCTCTGAGATCTCCAGGACCTGCACCGCCCACGGGGTGAAGCCGCCCTTCTCCGGGTCCGGCTTGTAGTGGGCGAAGCCGGGCAGGCCGTTGGCCTGGACCGGCAGCAGACGGGAGCCCGCGCAGGAGGCGCCGAGCGTGGTCATGAAGCCGGTGATGTCCGCCGGGCCGGTCAGCCACAGGTCGAACGGCGGCATCGTCATGATGGCGTCCTCGTGCAGCAGGGCCGTCAGTGCCGTCATGTCGTACCCCTCGAACGCCTTCACGTAGCGCTCCAGGAGCTTTTGCTGCTCCTCGTCCAGCGGGTCCGACACAGCCGCGTCTGCGCCCTTGTCGTCCCGCTCGGCGAGCGTCGCGCGCGCCCGCTGCAGGGCGCTGTTGACCGACGCGACCGAGGTGCCGAGCAGCTCGGCGACCTCGCTCGCCCTCCAGGCCAGCACCTCGCGCAGGATCAGCACTGCCCGCTGCTTGGGCGGGAGCTGCTGCAGGGCGGCCATGAAGGCGAGCCGCACGGACTCCTTGGCGACGGCCGCCTCCGCCGGGTCCTCGACCGTCGGCAGCACACGGGCGTCGGGCGCCGGCTCCAGCCATGTGTGGTCCGGGCGGGGGGAGAGGGCCGCCCGGGCGAGGGGGGTCGACTCGGTCAGGTCCATCGGCCTGGCGCGCTTGTTGCCGGCCGTCAGCATGTCCAGGCAGACGTTCGTCGCGATGCGGTAGAGCCAGGAGCGGAGGCTGGAGCGGCCCTCGAACTTGTCGTAGCTGCGCCAGGCTCGGACGAGGGTGTCCTGGACCGCGTCCTCGGCCTCGAAGGACGAGCCGAGCATGCGGTAGCAGTAACCGGTCAGCTCGACCCGGTGCTTCTCCAGTTGTGCGTCGAGGTCCGTCGTCGCCGTGCCGTTGGTCATCGTCCACCCACCCCTGTGGCCGCTCCCGTCCGGTGCGCGTCATTGCGCCCAGCACTTCGGAAGCTACCGCAGGGCACTGACAATGGCGCCCGGAGTGAGGAAAGGGCCAGGTCGGCCCAGGGGGTTACGCCGTCACCGGCTCCCGTCGCGCGGCGACCCGCGCCGCCCTCGACCCGAACACGTTGATCGTCACGACGCCCAGGACCGCCAGCAGACCGACCCCGACCGTTCCGGCCCAGCCCTCCGCGTGGAAGGCCGTGGCGCCCAGCGTGCTGCCCGCGCTGGAGCCGATGTAGTAGGCGGACTGGTAGAGGGCGGAGGCCTGGGCGCGGCCGTGGGTGGCCGTCTTGCTGACCGCCGAGGAGGCGACCGCGTGGCCCGCGAAGAAGCCCGCCGTGATCAGGACCAGGCCGAGCAGGACCAGGGGGAGGGAGCCCACCAGGGAGAGCAGCAGGCCCGTCGCCGTAGTGGCGCCCGCCAGGTAGAGCGCGCCCCTGCGGCCCAGGCGGCCCACCAGCCTGCCCGCCGCCGACGCCGAGACCGTACCCACCAGGTACACCAGGAAGATCGATCCGATGATGCCCTGGGGGAGCGAGAAGGGCGCTTCCGTCAGGCGGTAGCCGATCACCGTGTAGACGCCGCCGAACACCGTCATGAACAGCGCGCCGATCGCGTACAGACGGCACAGCAGCGGATCGGCGAGGTGGTCGCGGACCGTGCGGGCCAGGACGCGGGGGCGCAGCGAGCCCGGCTTGAAGTGCTGCGGTGCGGGGAGCAGCAGGCGGAAGGCCACCGCACACACCACCGCGATCACACCGATGACCCCTACGGCGACCCGCCAGCCCCATTCCTGGGCGACCCAGCCGGTGATGACCCGGCCGCTCATGCCGCCGACGCTGTTGCCCGCGACGAAGAGGCCGATCGCCGTGACCAGCGCCTTGGGGCGGACCTCCTCTGCCAGGTACGCCTGCGCCGAGGCCGGGAGCCCTGCCAGCGCGGCGCCCTGAAGCGCCCGCAGCGCGACCAGCGCGCCCAGCGACGGGGCGAAGGGCACCAGAAGGCCGACCGTCACCGCGACCGCCAGCGACCCGGTCATCACCGTACGCCGTCCGAACCGTTCCGACAGCGCGCTCATCGGCAGGACGAACACCGCCAGGCCGCCCGTCGCGGCCGCCACGGTCCAGCTCGCCTCGCTCGCCGCCACCCCGAACTCGCCGGAGACCAGCGGCAGCAGCGCCTGCGTGGCGTACAGCAGCGCGAAGGTCGCGACACCTGCGAGGAAGAGGGCAAGGCTCATCCGGCGGTAGCCGGGCCCGCCCGGCGTCATACGGGAGTCGGCTGCGTCGACGGCAGGGACAGTGGGTGCGGCGCCCACGCCGGTGGACGCCCCGGTATCGGCGGGAGACATGCTTCGACCGTAGGAACCCCGCGGTTCATCCGTCCAATGCATGAACTCCCCATAATCGTTCCCGTGGTGCATCAGCAGAGGTCACGAGGTCGCATGTCACCGTCCAGTTACACAGAATCCATCGAAGAGAACGTCGAGGACATCGCCGTCCTGCTCGCCCCCCGCCTCGCCTATTTCGCCGGCGTCGCCCGCACCGAGCACGTCACCCGCGCCGCCCAGGAGATGCAGGTCCCGCAGTCCACCCTCTCCCGGGCCATGGTCCGGCTCGAGCAGGACCTCGGCGTCGACCTCTTCGCCCGCCGGGGCCGGACCGTCTCCCTCACCCCCGCCGGACGTACCTTCCTCGGCTCCGTCGAGCGCGCGCTCGCCGAGATCGAGCGCGCCGCCGACGAGGTGCGCGCCGACGCCGACCCGGCCGGCGGCAAGGTCGCCTTCGGCTTCCTGCACACCATGGGCGCCGAGACCGTGCCCGGGCTCATCCAGGCGTTCCGCGCCGACCACCCCCGCGTCCGCTTCAGCCTCGTCCAGAACTACGGCGAGGCCATGCTGGAGCGGCTGCGCGCCGGCGAGCTGGACCTGTGTCTGACCTCCCCCGTCCCGGACGCCCCCGACCTCGTCGCCCGCCGCCTCGACGAGCAGAAGCTGCGCCTCGTCGTCCCGGCCGACCACCGTCTCGCCGCCCGCCGGCGCATCCGTCTCGCCGAGGCCGCCGACGAGACCTTCGTGACCCTGGAGCCCGGCTACGGGCTGCGCCGCATCACCGACGACCTGTGCCGCCAGGCCGGTTTCAAACCGCGGATCGCCTTCGAGGGCGAGGAGGCCGAAACGCTGAGGGGCCTGGTCGCGGCGGGCCTGGGCGTCGCCCTCCTCCCGCCGCCGGCCGTCCCCCGCCCGGGGGTCGTCGAACTGACCGTCACGTCCCCGCGCGCGGTGCGTGAGATCGGGGTGGCCTGGCTGGACGGCCACCCGGATACTCCGCCGGTGGCCGCCTTCAAGAAGTTCCTGCTGTCGAGACGCGGCAATCTGCTGCCGTGAAGGGGGGCGGGGCTGTGACATCACGCGGCTCCGCCGCATGGACGCGACCAGCCACGAACGACCGGCAGCCGAAAGATCACCCGAGCCGCCACCCCTATCGCCTCAACGTCTGCCCGAACCCGGCAGCCAACGGCATCCGCAGCCCCAAAGGAGGCGGAGCCGCCAACGCATCCTGGACCGGCCGCGAGAACGCCCGCCCGAACAGCGCCCCCATGACGAAGTCCGAGGCCAGAGCGAGGACTTCGTCACGGTACTGATGCAACCTGTGCCCGTCGGCATGGACTTCGAACCGGCACACGTCCCGGTTCGCCTTCTTCGCCCGCGCCGCCAGCCGGAAGGACAACTCGGGGTCGGTGCGTTCGTCGTTGGTGCCGTGCACGATCAGCACCCGGCGCCCGACGAGCTGCTTCACCGGTTCGGGTGGCGCGGCCACGTCCTCCTCGGGCAGCCAAGGGGCGATGGCGACCACGGAGTTGACGGCCTCGTGCCCGCCCGCGTGCAGCGCGGCCCGGCCGCCCATGTCGATGCCGGCGAGGCAGACGGGGACGTCGCCGTAGCGTCGTACGACCTCGTCGACGGCCCAGGCGGCGTCGCGGGCCAGATGGGCCTCGCTTCCGTTCCAGCCGCGGTAGCGGTAGTGCACCACGTGGGTGGCCAGGCCCTCGTCGCGTCCCGCGCGGGCCAGGCGCCGCCCCAGTGCGCGCACGGAGGCGGTCGCCAGCACGGGTGACGGTCTGCGGCCCGAGGTCTCCTCGCCGCCGGGGAGCAGCAGCACCACTCCGCTGACTGCTGCCGGCTCCGGGCCGAGCGTCCTCCCCAGCCGGGCCCTGCGAACCGGCGTCGCTTCCTGTGCCATGACAGAACAGTGTCAGAAGCGCCGGTGTACGCCACCCTTCCGTGCGGTCACCGTTACGTATCGACGGATGTGTACAGGGGGCGATCTACGCGCGTAGGAGTTAGAGTGCGAAAATGACGAGCCAGACTGCCCACATGGGGAACACCCCGAGCTCGGATCAGATCCGCCGGGCGCCCAAGGTTCTGCTGCACGACCACCTCGACGGCGGTCTCCGTCCCGGGACCGTCGTCGAACTCGCCCGCGCCACGGGCTACTCGGCACTCCCCGAGACCGACCCGGACAAGCTGGGCCTCTGGTTCCACGAGGCCGCCGACTCCGGTTCGCTAAAGCGGTACCTGGAGACCTTCTCCCACACCGTCGGCGTGATGCAGACCCGGGACGCCCTCGTCCGGGTCGCCCGCGAGTGCGCCGAGGACCTCGCCGAGGACGGCGTCGTCTACGCCGAGGTGCGTTATGCACCTGAGCAACATCTTGAGGGCGGGATGGGCCTGGAGGAGGTCGTCGAGGCCGTCAACGAGGGTTTCCGGGAGGGCGAGCGGCTCGCCTGGCAGAACGGCCACCGGATCCGCGTCGGTGCCCTGCTCACCGCCATGCGGCACGCGGCCCGCGCCCTGGAGATCGCCGAACTCGCCAACCGCTACCGCGACCTGGGAGTCGTGGGCTTCGACATCGCCGGTGCCGAGGCCGGTTACCCGCCCACCCGGCACCTCGACGCGTTCGAGTACCTCAAGCGCGAGAACAACCACTTCACCATCCACGCCGGCGAGGCCTTCGGCCTGCCGTCCATCTGGCAGGCACTGCAGTGGTGCGGTGCCGACCGGCTCGGGCACGGGGTGCGCATCATCGACGACATCCAGGTCCTCGAGGACGGCTCGGTCAAGCTCGGGCGGCTGGCGTCGTACGTCCGGGACAAGCGCATCCCGCTGGAGCTGTGCCCCAGCTCCAACCTCCAGACCGGCGCCGCCTCCTCGTACGCCGAGCACCCCATCGGGTTGCTGCGCCGACTGCACTTCCGGGCCACGGTGAACACGGACAACCGGCTGATGTCCCACACCAGCATGAGCCGGGAATTCGAGCACCTTGTCGAGGCATTCGGTTACACGCTCGACGACATGCAGTGGTTCTCTGTCAACGCGATGAAATCAGCGTTCATTCCTTTCGATGAACGACTGGCGATGATCAATGACGTGATAAAGCCGGGGTATGCGGCGCTGAAATCCGAATGGCTGTTTCGACAGACCGCGTCTACCAGCGGTTCTGTGGCCTCGGAGGGCTGATCGGGGGATGCGGGATGCGGGTGGGCTTCACAACCCGTCCGCATTTCGATGTTTGCGGCAGGCAGCTCGGGATGTTTACGGTCGTGGACCGCTCGGTTCCCATCCATTCAAGGACGCGTTTTCATGAAGCAGTCTGCCGCCAAGACCCTCGGTGTCGCCGCCCTCGGTGCCGCCTTCGCCGCTGCCGGTGCGGGCGCCGCGAACGCGGCCCCGGCCGTACCCGACGCCTCCCAGGCGCTGGGCACCGTCACCAAGTCGCTCCCGTCCAAGACGGGGCTGGCGGCCGCGCAGCCGGTCGCCGAGAAGGTCCTCGCCGGGGACGCGGCCAAGTCGGGCGCCGGCCTGCTCGGCGGACTGCCGGTGCAGGCCCTGCCCGCGAACGGGCTCCCGCTGGGCTGAGCCGCACCGCCGCCAACGCGCCGCCGGGGCGCACCCCGTCTTCCGGGGTGCGCCCCGGCGGTGTTCGTATGCGCGGCGCTTACCAGGCCGTCCGCGCCTTGTCCTCCGAGGGCAGCAGGATCCACAGCGCGATGTAGACCAGGAACTGCGGGCCCGGCAGCAGGCAGGAGAGCAGGAAGATCACGCGCATCGTCATCGCGGAGGTGCCGAAGCGCCGAGCCAGCGCTGCGCACACTCCGCCGATCATGCGGCCGTGGGTCGGGCGGGCAAGGGCGGTCATCGGGGCTCCTTCGTGAGCGTCTGTCCGAGGCATCCCGGTTGGCTGCCTCGTCTGACCTCCACGCTACGGAGACGAAGGGGGAAAGGCGTCGCTCCACGGGGCGATCCCGACCCTTGCAATCGTCGGGGTCCGACCCTGAGCCGGCTCCTCCTTCCGTACGGCCGTCCGGTGCCGGCGCTCGGCCCTGCGGCGGAGCCTGGAGCGGCCCGCGGGGACGACCGCGACGTGCGCGAGGGCCACGCCCACGGTGTTCAGCAGCGGCGAGTCGACGTCCACGACCCGGCCGGGCACTCCGGTCTGCAGCAGGGCGATGCCCAGCGAGATCAGGGCGCCCGCCGCGACCGTACGGACCAGGGACACGATCGGTGAGGCGCAGAGTCTGCCGTGCGCCATCGGCAGCAGCACGCCCAGCGGCGCGAGCAGCCCGAGCCCCTCCCCGATGCGCCGGGCCGCCTCGGGCAGGCCCAGCGCAAGATCGGCCCGGATGGTGGCGAACGGACGTAGGTTGGCCGGCATCACCCAGGGGACATCCAGCGGACGCAGCGTGAACCAGGCGACGAGCGCGAGGTGGGCGACGAGGAGGACACCCCCTGTCACACGGACGTGGATCGCGGCGCTGCCGCCGATGGAGCCTTGACGCTGCACGCCCCCCAAGACGCGCCCCCCGGCAGGATCGGTTCCCCTTTTTTCGTGGCTCGATTTTTTTCGTGGCTCGATTCGCTTCCGGGGCGCCGAAGCAGTGTCGAGAGGGCGACCGTGCTCAGCTCCTCGGGCCTCCGCGCTCCCTCAAGCCCTCGGCTTCGCGCGAGAAGTGGACCCCCATTGCCCTCTCGACACCGGCGCACTCCTTCGGCTCACTCGCCGTAGGTTGCCCTGGGTCAGCTGCCGGACACCTCGGTCGACGGCGGTTTGGCGCTGCCCGGCCGGGAGCGGACCTCGCTCGTGCACTCGTACCGTCGCAGCGGCTTGCCGGCCGGTCCGCCCAGGATCACCGAGCCGTCGCCCTCGGCGGCCGCCGAGTCGGAGAACGTGCATACGATCTGGGCGAGCGCGTACGACGTCAGGTCGCTCGGCGTGGTGCTCAGCCGCAGCGCGTCCTCCGGGTCCCCGGGGGCCGGGCCGCTCACCGTCATGCCGCCGCGCACATCCGTGGTGTACCCGGCCTCCTTCTCGCTGACCGACGGCGTCTCGGCGAGCTGGTCGAGCAGCCCCTGCGCCACGATCACGCGCCGCTTCGCGTCCGCAGTACCGTCCGGCACGCGCACGGTCCGGTCGACGGTCACCAGCGACGAGCCGCACAGCAGGAAGACCTGGACCGGGACTCCGCGCGAGGACTGCGTGGAGATGTCCGGCTCGGTCAGGGAGCACGGCACACGGGAGGGTGCGGCACCGAAGTCCGTCGGCACCTCGGTCGCCCGGATCCCGCAGCCGGTGAGCAGCGCGGCCAGCACGGGGAGCGCCAGCAGGCGGCGTACGTTCATCGGGCGTCCCCCTTCGAGCCGTTGCCCTTGCCGTCGCCCTTCTCCTTCTCCTCGGTCTCCCGGGCGAGCTCGGAGGCGTCCCGCGGCAGCCGCAGGGTGAACACCGCGCCGCCCTCGGGCGAGTTGGCGGCGGTGATGCCGCCGCCGTGGATGTGGGCGTTCTCCAGCGCGATGGACAGGCCGAGGCCGCTGCCCTCGGAGCGCGGCCGGGAGGCGCTCGCCTTGTAGAACCGGTCGAAGACGTGCGGCAGGACGTCCTCCGGGATGCCGGGCCCGTGGTCCCGCACCTCGATGACGATCTCGTCGTCCGCCTCCCGCACGGAGACCCGCACCGGTGAGCCGCCGTGCTTGAGCGCGTTGCCGATGAGGTTCGCCAGGATGACGTCCAGACGGCGCGGATCGAGGCGGGCGTGGATGCCGCGTTCGGCGTCCAGGTCCACCGCGTCCAGCCAGGCGCGGGCGTCGATGCAGGCGGTGATCTGGTCGGCGATGTCGACGTCGTCCAGGACCAGCCGGGCGGTGCCCGCGTCGAAGCGGGTGACCTCCATCAGGTTCTCGACCAGGTCGTTCAGCCGCCGGGTCTCGCTGACGACGAGCCGTACCGCGGGCTCGATCATCGGGTCGATGCCGCCGCTCTCGGACTCCAGCTCCTCCTCCAGCACCTCCGTGACGGCGGTGATGGCGGTCAGGGGCGTGCGCAGCTCGTGGGACATGTCGGCCACGAAGCGGCGGGAGGCGTCGTCGCGCGCGGCCATGTCGGCGACCCGCTTCTCCAGCGCCTCGGCCGCGTTGTTGAACGTCCGGGAGAGGTCGGCGAGTTCGTCGGTCCCGGACACCCTGAGCCGGGTGTCTAGCTTGCCCTCGCCGAGCCGGCGCGCGGCGACACCCAGCCGGTGCACCGGCTTCAGTACGGTCGTGGCGGCGGCCTGCGCCAGCAGCGCGGCGCCGATCAGCGCGAGCCCGGTGGCGATGCCGAGCGACCAGGCCAGCGAGTTGAGGTCCTTGGCCTCCGGCTCGAGCGACTTGAGCATGTAGCCGGTCGGTCCGCCCCCGATCACCTGCGTGCCGGCCACGAGATACGGGGTGCCGTGCTCGACGATCCGCTGCCAGTACAGGTGGTACGGCGACTTGTTGCCGGCGGAGACGTCCTGCTTGTTGTTCACCGCGGCACGCAGCGACTTGGGCACCTTTTCCAGTGAGAAGCCGTTCAGGGCGCCGGAGTTGCCGTACACCGTCTTGCCGTCGGCGTCCTGGGCGACCAGCAGCACGCTGAAGCGCTGGCTGCTGCTCGCCATCTGACCGGCCGTGTGCTGCAGCTCGTCCTGCGTGGGGTGCACCGGCAGGGCGCTCGCGCGGTTCTGCATCTCCTGCTGGAAGTCGCGCAGCACCGCGTCCTGGGTGCGGGTGAGCACCGCCTCGCGGTTGAGCCAGTACGCGATCCCGGACGCGGACACGGCAGCGGTCAGGGCCACCAGCCCGAAGACGACGACCAGCCTGAGCCGCAGACTGGTGAACCGCAGCCGGGACAAAGCTCCCTTACGGCCCGCGGCCCAGCCGCGGACCCCCCCTTGCACGTCGGTCACTGAGGCGCATCCAGGCGGTAACCAACGCCACGCACCGTACGGATCAGCGTCGGGGACGACGGTACGTCCTCGACCTTGGCGCGCAGCCGCTGCACACAGGCGTCCACCAGCCGCGAGTCACCCAGGTAGTCGTGCTCCCACACCAGCCGCAGCAGCTGCTGCCGGGACAGCGCCTGGCCCGGCCGCCGGCTCAGTTCGAGCAGCAGCCGCAGTTCGGTGGGGGTCAGCTGGAGGTCCTGGCCGTTCTTCGTCACCGTCATCGCCGCACGGTCGATGACGACGTTGCCGAAGGTCGCCGCGTCGTTCGCCTCCCGTTCCCCGCGCCGCAGCACGGCCCGGATCCGGGCGTCGAGCACCCGGCCCTGGACCGGCTTGACGACGTAGTCGTCGGCGCCGGACTCGAGGCCCACCACCACATCGATGTCATCGCTGCGCGCGGTCAGCAGAATGATCGGCAGCTGGTCGGTGCGCCGGATGCGCCGGCACACCTCGAACCCGTCGATGCCGGGCAGCATCACGTCCAGCACGATCAGGTCCGGCCGCTGCTCGCGCAACAGCTTCAGACCGTCCTCACCGCTGGCAGCGGTGGCCACCCGGTGTCCCTGGCGCGTCAGTGAGAGCTCCAGGGCCGTCCGGATGGCGTCGTCGTCCTCGATCAGCAACAGGGAAGGCACGGGGGTCATTCTGACCCATGCCGGGGCGGGGTTTCGACACTTGGAGCGCTCCCACACATCTCCCGCAAATGATCAACGACGGACATACGTCTGCGTAGCCGTACCGCTCCTGTCGGTGACTGAACTGTGCCGCGGCTGCGAACGACCCCTGTGACACGCCTGTGACAGTCGGCGGACACGGCCATGAAGTCCCCCCTGCAAGCTTTTGGGCACAGGCAAGGAAGCAGGTCCGAACACCGGAAGTCCACGACGGGGGCGCGGGAGATGAGCACTTCGCACAGCACCAGCACCAGCGCAGTCGTCACACGTCTGCACGACGTGACCCGGGGTTCCGAGCAGTCCGGTGCCGTGAGCGGGCGGGGGTGCGCTCGCGGCACCGGGCGTCAGCACACCGCGTACATGACGGTGGTTGACGCACACACGGGGGAAGCTCACGGGGGAGCCGCGCACGGGGAGGGCTTGGGGGAGCGTCGCACCCTGTCGGAAGCGGAGTTCACCGCCTACGTCCAGGAGCGCCGCGCCTCCCTGTACGCAACCGCCTACCACCTCACCGGCGACCGCTTCGAGGCCGAGGACCTGCTGCAGAGCGCGCTGCTCTCGACGTACAAGGCGTGGGACCGGATCAGCGACAAGGCGGCCGTCGGCGGATACCTCCGCCGCACCATGACGAACCTGCACATCAGCGCCTGGCGGCGCCGCAAGCTCAACGAGTACCCGACCGAGGAACTGCCGGAGACGCCCGGCGACACGGACGCGATGCGCGGCACCGAGCTGCGCGCGGTCCTGTGGCAGGCGCTCGCCCGGCTGCCCGAACTCCAGCGCACCATGCTGGTCCTGCGCTACTACGAGGGCCGCACGGACCCGGAGATCGCGAAGATCCTCGGCATCAGCGTCGGCACGGTCAAGTCCAGCATCTGGCGCTCGCTGCGCCGGCTGCGCGAGGACGAGGTCCTCAGCTTCGGCCGTGACGAGGAGGAGTCCTTCGGCGAGCTCGTCGCCTGAAGGTCCGGGGGGAACGGGGGAGGTACGGGGGAGCAGTACAGGGGGGTCCACGGGGGACAACGGGGGAAGAAAACGGGGGACCACGGGGGAGGAAGAAGAGGAGGTCCGGGCGGACGGGGGGTTCGCCTCGGGCCTCCTTTTCGTTTCGCGATCTCCTCGGTGCGCCCGCGGGGCCAGTGTCCGCGTGCGCCTACTTCCTCCGCCTCCCGGCCCGCTTGTCCGCCTCCCGGCGCGCAAGGACCGCCTGCGCCCGCTCGACACCGCGTGGGCCGGCCGGGACGGCTACGCCGCCGTCGTCCGTGCCGTCACACGGCGGCCCGCCGCCGCGGCCGCCAGGCGGTCCATCGCCTCGTCACGGTCGCAGGGGTACGCGCCCAGCGCCGTCTGCCGGGCCACGATGGAGCGTTCCGCGCGCATCAGGCGCCAGCCGCGGCGCAGCAGGAACGGTACCGACTTGCGGCCCTCCTTCAGGTCCCGCAGGAAGCGCCGGCGGAACGTGGTGACCGCCCCGCGCGTCAGGCACAGCGCGTCGGCCAGGACGCCCAGCTCCCGGCAGCGTTCCACGATCTCGGCGGCGAACACGCCCTCCGCGATGAACAGCGGCGACCGGCCGATGTGCAGCGTCTTCTCGCCGCTACGGGCGCTCAGCGCGATGTCGTACACCGGCACGGTCGCGCTGCCCGTGGCGCACAGCCGGGCTATCGCCTCGACCGCGACGTCCGCGTCCCAGGACTGCGGGTGGTCCCAGTCGATGTCCGAAGTCCCCGCGACCAGCGGCAGCGTCGGGTCGTCGCCCTCCTTGTAGAAGTCGTCGAGGCGCAGCACGGGCAGCCCGGAGCGGGCGGCGACGAGGGACTTGCCCGAGCCCGAGGGGCCGCAGAGCAGCACGACGCGGGCGGGTGGCGGGGGATGAAGGCTCACGGAACACCAGTTTGACGCATGGTGGACCGCCTGCCGACCCCCCGGGTCGGCTTTGAAGCGTGCGTCGCCTCTCAACTACCCTGTGTGCCCTTGTCGTTACTCGGCGCATCAGAAGGCGCGCGCCTCTCCCGGACGGAGGGGAGGCGCGGCTCTCCGTTCGTGGCCCGGCCGTCAGTACGACGAACCGGACGCGCCCAGCGACCCCGTGGGGTGCCAGACCGTCTTCGTCTCCAGGAAAACCGTCAGGCGCTCGATGCCGGGAGTCGCGAAGTAATCCACAGGCTGTGGACGAAGAACGCGCTTAAGGTTGTCCGCCGCCGCGATCTCCAGCTCCTTCGCCAGGACGTCGTCGGCACCCGCGAGGTCGATGGCGTTGACGTCCTGGTGCGCGGCGAGCGGCGCCGCGATCTCCGCCGTACGGCCGGAGAGGACGTTGACGACACCGCCGGGCAGGTCGGAGGTGGCCAGCACCTCGCCCAGGGACAGGGCGGGGAGCGGGGCCTTCTCGGACGCCACGACGACCGCCGTGTTGCCGGTGGCGATCACCGGGGCGATCACCGAGACCAGGCCCAGGAAGGACGACTCCTGCGGGGCCAGGACGGCTACGACGCCGGTCGGCTCCGGGGTGGAGAGGTTGAAGTACGGGCCCGCGACGGGGTTGCCGCCGCCGACCACCTGGGCGATCTTGTCGGTCCAGCCCGCGTACCAGACCCAGCGGTCGATCGCCGCGTCGACCACGGCCGCCGCCTTCGCCTTCGACAGGCCCTCCGCGTCGGCCACCTCACGGACGAACTGGTCGCGGCGGCCCTCCAGCATCTCGGCGATGCGGTAGAGGATCTGCCCGCGGTTGTACGCCGTCGTGCCCGACCAGGCGCCGAACGCCTTGCGCGCGGCGACCACGGCGTCCCGGGCGTCCTTGCGGGAGGCCTGCGGCGCGTTGGCCAGCCACTTGCCCTTAAAGTCCGTCACCTCGTACACCCGGCCGCTCTCGGAACGCGGGAACTTCCCGCCCACGTACAGCTTGTAGGTCTTGAAGACGGAAAGCCGCTCCGCGGTCTTCTCGACCTTCTCGGACTTCTCAGACATCGAGGTACGCCTCCAGGCCGTGGCGGCCGCCCTCGCGGCCGAAGCCCGACTCCTTGTAGCCGCCGAACGGCGAGGTCGGGTCGAACTTGTTGAACGTGTTGGACCAGACGACACCGGCGCGCAGCTTGTTCGCGACGGCCAGGATCCGCGAGCCCTTCTCGGTCCAAATGCCGGCGGACAGGCCGTACGGGGTGTTGTTGGCCTTGGCGACGGCCTCTTCGGGCGTGCGGAAGGTGAGGACCGACAGCACCGGGCCGAAGATCTCGTCACGGGCGATGGTGTGGGCCTGGGTGACGTTCGTGAACAGCGTCGGGGCGAACCAGTAGCCGCTCTCGGGCAGTTCGCAGGCCGGCGACCAGCGCTCGGCGCCCTCCGCCTCGCCCTGCTCGGCGAGCGCGGTGATCCGGGCCAGCTGCTCGGCGGAGTTGATCGCGCCGATGTCGGTGTTCTTGTCGAGGGGGTCGCCCAGGCGGAGGGTCGACAGGCGGCGCTTGAGGGAGTCGAGCAGCTCGTCGTGGATCGACTCCTGGACCAGCAGCCGGGAGCCCGCGCAGCAGACCTGGCCCTGGTTGAAGAAGATGCCGTTCACGATGCCCTCGACGGCCTGGTCGATCGGGGCGTCGTCGAAGACGATGTTGGCGCCCTTGCCGCCCAGCTCCAGGGTGAGCTTCTTGCGCGTGCCCGCGACGGTCCGCGCGATCTCCTTGCCCACGGCCGTCGATCCCGTGAACGCGACCTTGTTCACGTCCGGGTGCGCGACGAGGGCGGCGCCCGTGTCGCCGTATCCCGGAAGGATGTTGACGACGCCCCTGGGCAGGCCCGCCTGGCGGCAGATGTCCGCGAAGAACAGCGCCGACAGGGGGGTCGTCTCGGCGGGCTTGAGGACGACCGTGTTGCCGGTCGCCAGCGCCGGGGCGATCTTCCACGCCAGCATCAGCAGGGGGAAGTTCCAGGGGATGACCTGGCCGGCCACGCCCAGCGGCTTCGGGTTCGGCCCGAAGCCCGCGTGATCGAGCTTGTCGGCCCAGCCCGCGTAGTAGAAGAAGTGCGCGGCGACCAGGGGGAGGTCGGTGTCGCGGGCCTCCTTGATGGGCTTGCCGTTGTCCAGCGTCTCCAGGACCGCGAGCTCGCGGCTGCGCTCCTGGATGATGCGGGCGATGCGGAACAGGTACTTGGCGCGCTCGGTGCCGGGCAGCGCGGACCACTTCTCGAAGGCCTTGCGGGCGGCCTTCACCGCGCGGTCCACGTCCGGCTCACCGGCCTGCGCGACCTCGGAGAGGACCTCCTCGGTGGACGGGCTGATCGTCTTGAAGACCTTGCCGTCGGCCGCCTCGGTGAACTCGCCGTCGATGAACAGGCCGTAGGACGGGGCGATGTCGACGACCGAGCGTGACTCGGGCGCCGGTGCGTACTCGAATGCGGATGCCAGGTTTTCCATGGTCATGGGGTCTCAGTCCACCGTCACGTAGTCGGGGCCGGAGTAGCGGCCGGTGGCCAGCTTCTGACGCTGCATCAGCAGGTCGTTCAGGAGCGAGGAGGCGCCGAAGCGGAACCAGTGGTTGTCCAGCCAGTCCTCGCCGACGGTCTCGTTGACGAGGACGAGGAACTTGATCGCGTCCTTGCTGGTGCGGATGCCGCCGGCCGGCTTCACGCCGACCTGGACGCCGGTCTGCGCCCGGAAGTCGCGGACGGCCTCCAGCATGAGGAGGGTGTTCGCGGGCGTGGCGTTCACCGCGACCTTGCCGGTCGACGTCTTGATGAAGTCGGCGCCCGCCAGCATGCCGAGCCAGCTCGCGCGGCGGATGTTGTCGTACGTCGACAGCTCGCCGGTCTCGAAGATGACCTTCAGGCGGGCGGACGTCCCGCAGGCCTCCTTCACGGCGACGATCTCGTCGTACACCTGCAGGTACTTGCCTGCGAGGAACGCCCCGCGGTCGATGACCATGTCGATCTCGTCGGCGCCGGCGGCGACGGCCTCACGGACGTCGGCCAGCTTGACGGCGATCGGGGCGCGGCCCGCCGGGAAGGCGGTGGCGACCGAGGCGACCTTCACGCCCGAGCCGGCGACGGCCTCCTTGGCGACGGCCACCATGTCGGGGTAGACGCAGACCGCGGCCGTGGCGGGGGTCGTCCGGTCCGTCGGGTCGGGGTGGACCGCCTTGGCGCCGAGCGCCCGGACCTTGCCCGGGGTGTCCGCGCCTTCCAGCGTCGTCAGGTCGACCATCGAGATGGCGAGGTCGATGGCGTACGCCTTCGCGGTCGTCTTGATGGAACGGGTGCCGAGGGAGGCGGCCCGCGCCTCCAGGCCGACCGCGTCGACGCCGGGCAGCCCGTGGAGGAAGCGGCGCAGCGTGCTGTCGGACGCGGTGACGTCACTGAGAGCGATGGGGGTACCTCCCACACGTTCAGCTGTGGGCGAGGGTGCAGAAGAGGAGGTGGGCATGGTCACCACCCGAGCATATCTACGCGCGTAGCGGCTGTACACCCCCGGAGCTCATCCCATCCACGGGCACGGCGGCTGAGCGCGCCGGAGGCGTCGGGCAGAATCGGGACCATGACGACCCCCGAGCACGAGTCACCAGCGCCGCAGCCGCCGACCCCCGAGGTCAGGGAACGGATCTACCGGTCCTCCGGAGGCATCGCGGGCGGTGTCCTGCTGCTCGCCATCGTCGCGTGGCTGGGCTTCGACGCCCTGTTCACCGGCCACGGCCGCACCCCGTGGCTGGCGCTCGCCGCAATGATCCTCGTCGTGCCGCTCGTGGTCGCCTTCACCCTGCGCCCGGCCGTGTACGCCAACGACGAGCGGCTGCGCATCCGCAACCCCTTCCGCGTGATCGTGCTGCCCTGGGGGCAGGTCGCCGCGCTGCGGTCCGGCTACTCGAACGAGGTCGTCGCCAAGTCCGGGACCAAGTACCAGCTGTGGGCGGTGCCCGTGTCGATGCGGGCCCGGAAGAGGGCGGCACGGCAGGAGGCGCGGGCCGCCGCGGGGGAACGCGGGGCGGACAGGGCCGGTGCGCGGACCGGTGCCTTCGGCCTCGGTGGTCCGGGGCGCGGCCTGCGCGGTGGCGCCGCCACGCAGAGCGGGCCCGCCCGCGCCGAGACCGACCGGATCATGGACGATCTGCGCGAGCTCCAGGAAACCCGGGAGAACGCCGAGACGGCCCAGGGCGAGGTGACGGTCCGCTGGGCCTACGAGATCGTGGGACCGGCGCTCGCCGGGGCGGTGGTGCTGGCGATCCTGCTGGCGGTGGCGTGACGCGCCGGTCGCGTGCCCTGGGCTGACCGGCCCGAGCAGGCCCATGGTGGACGGCCTCCCGCGGCTGCTGGAGCGTACGGCCGATGGGTGCCCGACGGGCGCCCGATGGGGCCCCTGAGCCGGGGGGCACCCGATCCCGATCCGTACGGCTCAGATGCCGGCCGCCGCCGACAGGTCCCGCTTGAGCGACGCCAGCAGGTCGGTGGCCTTGGCGCGGGCCGCCGGGAGGTCGGCGTGCGTTGCGACCGGGACCACCACTTCCAGGTAGCACTTCAGTTTGGGCTCCGTGCCGCTGGGGCGGACGATGACGCGCGCGCCGTCGAGGGTGTAGCGCAGGCCGTCCGTGGGCGGCAGCTTCTCCGTGCCCTGCGTGAGGTCCTCGGACCGGGTGATGGGCAGGCCCGCGAGCTCGGTCGGCGGCTGCTCCCGCAGACGGCGCATCGCGTCGGCGATGAGGGAGAGGTCCTGGACGCGGACCGAGAGCTGGTCGGTGGCGTGCAGGCCGTGCTCGACGGCCAGGTCGTCGAGGAGGTCGAGGAGGGTGCGGCCCTCCGACTTGAGCTGCGAGGCGAGCTCGGTGACCAGGAGGGCCGCGGTGATGCCGTCCTTGTCGCGTACGCCGTCGGGGTCGACGCAGTAGCCGAGGGCCTCCTCGTAGCCGTAGCGCAGGCCCTTGACGCGGGCGATCCACTTGAAGCCGGTGAGGGTCTCCTCGTACGGCAGGCCCGCCTTCTCGGCGATGCGGCCGAGGAGCGAGGAGGAGACGATCGACTCGGCGAAGGTGCCGGTCGCTCCGCGCTGGACCAGGTGGGCGGCGAGCAGGGCGCCGACCTCGTCACCGCGCAGCATGCGCCACTCGCCGCCGTCCTTCACGGCCACGGCGCAGCGGTCGGCGTCCGGGTCGTTGGCGATGACCAGGTCCGGGTCGGTCTCGCGGGCCTTGGCGAAGGCCAGGTCCATCGCGCCTGGCTCTTCCGGGTTGGGGAAGGCGACGGTCGGGAAGTCCGGGTCGGGGTCGGCCTGCTCGGCGACGAGGGTCGGCTCCGGGAAGCCGGCGCGGGCGAAGGCGGCGAGGAGGACGTCCTTGCCGACGCCGTGCATCGCCGTGTAGACGGGGCGGGCGGTGCGCGGGGAGTCAGGGGCGAGGACGGCGTCCGTGCGGGCGAGGTAGGCGTCGAGGACGCTGTCGTCGAGGGTGTCCCAGCCGGCGTCCGGGCGGGGAACGGTGGTGAGGCTGCTGATCGCGTCGATCTCGGCGGCGATCTCCGCGTCGGCGGGCGGGACGATCTGGGATCCGTCGCCGAGGTAGACCTTGTAGCCGTTGTCGCGGGGCGGGTTGTGGCTGGCGGTGACCTCCACGCCGGCGACCGCGCCGAGGTGCCTGATGGCGAAGGCGAGGACGGGGGTGGGGAGCGGGCGGGGGAGGACGGCGGCGCGCAGGCCGGCGCCGGTCATGACGGCGGCGGTGTCGCGGGCGAAGTCGGTGGACTTGTGGCGGGCGTCGTAGCCGATGACGACGACTCCGCCGGTCCGGCCCTTCTTCTTCAGGTACGCGGCGAGGCCGGCGGCGGCACGGATGACGACGGCACGGTTCATGCGCATGGGGCCGGCGCCGAGTTCGCCTCGCAGGCCCGCGGTGCCGAACTGGAGGGTGCCGCTGAAGCGCGCGGCGAGCTCCTTGACGTCCCCGGCGTCGATGAGCTGGGCGAGTTCCTCACGGGTCTCCGCGTCGGGGTCCTCGGCCAGCCACGCCTTGGCCCGTGCGATGAGATCGTCGTGCACGTTCGGTCAGCCTCCCGTGTGGTGTTGGGGGTGCGGTGTGTTGTTAGGTGCGGGTGGTGTCGGTGGTGCCGGTGGTGCGGGTGGGTGGTGCCGGTGGTGGTGCTGTGGTGCCGGTGGTGCGGGCGGGTCGGGGTGTGTTGCGACCAGGGGCGGTGGGTGGGTAGGGGCCGTGGGGGTGCGCCGAGCCCGCCGCCGGACGGGCGTACTGCTGCCCGCTGCCATGGCCGCCGGGCCTGGCAGAGACGAAGTACACGGCGGGCTGCGACGCACCCCCACGGCCCGCTCCCGTGGTCGGGCGGCATTCCCACCATCGTGGCACCGGAGTACCCGACGCAGCGTGTTCAGCCGCGGCCGGTCGTGGCCTGCGCAGCCCCGGGCCGTCACCCCGCCCAGCCGCCGACGGCCGTCACCGCGCCCAGCCGCGGATGGCCGTCGTGCTCGTCAAGCCGCGGGCAGCGGATGGGGGCGGCGGTACCCCCCTGCTCGAAGAGCCCCGGGGGAGGCACCCCGTGGCGCCGGGTTGCGCGGGCCCGGCCCTCAGCCGCAGCGCACGTGCCTGACAGCTGCTCAGTCGGCCCCAGTTCACGGTGCCTTACAGGCGGCCGAGCACCTGAGCCAGCAGCGAGCCCATCCGGGTCGCCGAGTCACGGCCCGCCTGCAGAACCTCCTCGTGGTTCAGCGGCTCCCCGGTCATGCCGGCGGCGAGGTTGGTCACCAGGGAGATGCCCAGCACCTCGGCGCCCGCCTCGCGCGCGGCGATCGCTTCCAGGACCGTCGACATGCCCACCAGGTCCGCCCCGATGACGCGGGCCATGCGGATCTCGGCCGGCGTCTCGTAGTGCGGGCCGGGGAACTGGGCGTAGACGCCCTCCTCCAACGTGGGGTCGATCTCCTTGCACAGGGCGCGCAGGCGGGGGGAGTAGAGGTCGGTGAGGTCGACGAAGTTGGCGCCGACGATGGGCGAGGTCGCCGTGAGGTTGATGTGGTCGCTGATCAGGACCGGCTGGCCGGGACGCATGCCCTCGCGCAGGCCACCGCAGCCGTTGGTCAGGACGACGGTCTTGCAGCCGGCGGCGACGGCCGTACGGACGCCGTGCGCGACGGCGGCCACCCCGCGGCCCTCGTAGTAGTGGGTGCGGCCCAGGAAGACCAGCGCGCGCTTGTTCCCGATGGCGTACGAGCGGATCTTGCCGCCGTGGCCCTCGACCGCCGGCGGCGGGAACCCGGGCAGCTCGGTGACCAGGAGCTCCGCCTCGGGCTCGCCGAGGGCGTCCACGGCCGGTGCCCAGCCGGAGCCCATCACGAGGGCGACGTCGTGGGTCTCGGTGCCCGTGAGTTCGCGCAGGCGCGCGGCGGCGGCGTCGGCGGCGGCGTGGGGGTCGCCCTGGCGGTCGTCCGGAAGAAGAGATGCGTTCACGCGGATGAGGGTAGCCGGTTCTGGCCTACGCGCGTAGATGATGGAGGTCACGGGTTTGCGATCGTTGTCTTGTCGTTTCCGACGAAAGCCGGTGCCCCGGGGCCGAGTCGGATCAGCCCTCGTCCGGGATTCGGATCAGCCCTCGTCCGGGATGAGGACGTCCTTGTCGTTGAAGACCTCGACGATGAAGATCAGCAGTCGGCCCCGGCTGACCGTGTACTCCACCAGGATGTTCTGCGTGAGCCGGATCGTGCGGTCGTCCCCGGTGGAGCTTATGGGGCGGGAAACCGAAAGGAAGGGGTCCCGGGCCAGGAGAGAGATGCCCTTGTCGAACGAGGTGCGCTGCTGGTCGTCGAGTCGGTCACGGGCTGCGGCGGCCTGCTCGGTGTAGTAGACGTCGTACGTGACGATGGGGGCCATGGCGCTCTCCCGTTCGTGCGTCGATCAGCCCAATTTAGGGGACGGACCGCCTCAGCAAGGCCTCTTGCGCAGCTCCATCACGTAATCGTGTGGCGCCCCGGCCGACTCGGCGGCGTCGGCGATCTCCCCCAGGTAGCGGGCTGACGGCAGCCCGCCCTCGTAACCGTTGAGCACGTACACCCACGCCGGCTCCTCGCCGTCCAGCGTGTGCGCCCGCACCCGCATCCGCCGGTAGACGTCGAGGCCGACGCCCTCCCAGCGGTCCAGAAACTCCTCATCCATGGGGGCGATGTCGTACAGCGCGACGAAGACCTGCGAGATCGGGTCCTCGACGATCGTCGCGAGGGCGCCCTCCCAGCCCATGTGCTCGCCGCCGAAGGTCAGGCGCCAGCCGTTCAGCCAGCCCGTGGCGCGCAGCGGCGAGTGCGGGGCGCGGCGGGACATCAGCCGCGCGTCGAGAGTGCCGGCGTATGCGGCGTAGAGCGACATGGGTCGAGCGTACGGCAGCGGCTCCCGCGACTCTTCGGTCCCAGAGGTGTCAGAGAGTCCCAGAGGTAACGGAATGGGCCCGCCATGGCCCCCGGGCAGGACCACCTTGAAGAGTGCGGGACAATGGGGTACGTGACTCGGATCGTGATCATCGGTGGTGGACCCGGCGGATACGAAGCGGCGCTGGTGGCCGCGCAGCTCGGCGCGGAGGTGACCGTCGTCGACTGCGACGGTCTGGGCGGGGCGTCGGTGCTGACCGACTGCGTGCCGTCCAAGACGCTCATCGCGACGGCCGAGGTGATGACCACCTTCGACTCGTCATACGAGGAACTGGGCATCATCGTCGCGGACGACACCCCGCCGCAGGAGCAGGCCGCCCGGGTCGTGGGGGTGGACCTCGGCAAGGTCAACCGACGGGTCAAGCGGCTGGCGCTCGCGCAGTCGCACGACATCACCGCGTCCGTGACGCGGGCCGGTGCGCGGGTCATGCGCGGGCGCGGGCGGCTGGAGGGCATGCAGGCCCTCGACGGCTCCCGCAAGGTCGTCGTCACCGCCGCCGACGGCAGCGAGGAGACGCTCACCGCCGACGCCGTCCTCATCGCGACCGGCGGTCACCCCCGCGAGCTGCCCGACGCCAAGCCGGACGGCGAGCGCATCCTGAACTGGACCCAGGTCTACGACCTCACCGAGCTTCCCGAGGAGCTCATCGTGGTCGGATCGGGTGTCACCGGTGCCGAGTTCGCCGGTGCCTACCAGGCGCTCGGGTCGAAGGTGACCCTCGTGTCGTCACGGGACCGCGTGCTGCCGGGTGAGGACCCGGACGCCGCCGCCGTCCTCGAGGACGTCTTCCGCCGCCGCGGCATGAACGTCATGGCCCGCTCCCGCGCCGCCTCCGCCAAGCGCGTCGGCGACCGGGTCGAGGTCACCCTCGCCGACGGCCGGGTCATCACCGGCTCCCACTGCCTGATGGCCGTCGGTGCCATCCCCAACAGCGCGGGGCTCGGCCTGGAGGAGGCCGGCGTCAAGCTGCGCGAGTCGGGCCACATCTGGACCGACAAGGTCTCCCGCACGACCGCTCCGGGCGTGTACGCCGCCGGTGACGTGACCGGTGTCTTCGCTCTCGCGTCCGTGGCCGCCATGCAGGGACGTATCGCCATGTACCACTTCCTCGGCGACGCGGTGGCCCCGCTGAACCTGAAGACGGTCTCCTCGAACGTCTTCACCGACCCCGAGATCGCCACCGTCGGCTACACCCAGGCCGACGTCGACGCCGGCAAGATCGACGCCCGCTGCGTCAAGCTCCCCCTGCTGCGCAACCCGCGCGCCAAGATGCAGGGCATCCGGGACGGCTTCGTCAAGATCTTCTGCCGTCCGGGCACGGGGATCGTGGTCGGCGGTGTGGTCGTGGCGCCGCGCGCCTCGGAACTCATCCACCCCATCTCGATCGCCGTCGACAACAATCTGACGGTCGAACAGATCGCGAACGCCTTCACCGTGTACCCGTCCCTTTCGGGGTCGATCGCCGAGGTGGCTCGGCAGCTCCACACCCGCAAGACGGCCGCTGAGGCCTGACGTCCGGATCCGACTCCCCGCTGGTCACGGGGAGTTGTCGACCATGCGTACGGCATAGGCGGCGAGACTAGGCCCCTATACCACCTCCCACCCTGCCGTGCGAACAACTTCTGTTATTCGGCGCAAACTGCTGAAAGCAGACGGTCGCTGGGGTTACTGTCAGTTTCGTGTTCGCTGCTGAACGTCGCCAATTGATCCTCGAAATGGTGCGAGCGAACGGTGCCGTGTCGCTCCGTGAGCTCGCCCGCGTCGTCCAGACCTCCGAAGTGACCGTACGGCGGGACGTGCGGGCACTGGAGGCAGAAGGACTCCTCGACCGCCGCCACGGCGGTGCGGTACTGCCGGGCGGGTTCACGCGGGAATCCGGCTTTCCGCAGAAGTCGCATCTCGCGACCGCGGAGAAGACGGCCATCGCCGACCTCGCCGCGGGCCTCGTCGAAGAGGGCGAGGCGATCGTCGTCGGGGCCGGTACGACCACGCAGGAGCTGGCGCGCCGGCTCGCCCGGGTTCCCGGTCTGACGGTCGTCACCAACTCCCTCCTGGTCGCCCAGGCGTTGGCCCACGCCAACCGCGTGGAGGTCGTGATGACCGGCGGCACGCTCCGCGGCTCCAACTACGCCCTCGTCGGCTCCGGTGCCGAGCAGTCGCTCCACGGGCTCAGAGTCTCCAAGGCCTTCCTCTCCGGAAGCGGCCTGACCGCCGAACGCGGCCTGTCCACGTCCAACATGCTGTCGGCGTCCGTCGACCGGGCCCTCGTCCAGGCCGCCGCGGAGGTGGTGGTCCTCGCCGACCACACCAAGCTCGGTACGGACACGATGTTCCAGACGGTGCCCACGGACCTGATCACCCGTCTGGTGACGGACGAGCCCCAGGCCCACGACGACCGCGCGGCCACCGAGCTGCAGGCCCTCGCCGATCAGGGGGTGCAGATCGCCGTGGCCGGCGCGTCGGGAAACCCGGGGGGTGAGCAGCCCCCGGGGCGCGACCGCCGCCGGGACGTACCCCCCCTCCCCAGCCCCCGCCGCAGCCAGGTTCCCGGCCCCGGCCTCCGCTCGGCCACGACCCTGGGCGACCAGCCCGCGGGAACGGAGCGGGCACGGGTGGCGGATCTCCGGAGGCGGTGACGGGGCTCGGGGCTCGGGATGCGGGGGCTGTCGCGATCACCGCGACACCGCCGATGGCCATGGTGGTGTACGGGAATGTGAGGGCGGGGCCTGGGCCGCCGCCACCGGGAACGGGGAAAACGAGGCGCCCGGCGGACTGGTGCAGACAGTCCGCCGGGCGCCTCGGCATCCGTGCGTGTTCCGGTGTCAGTCCTTGATCTCGCAGATCGCGGCGCCGGACGTGATCGAGGCGCCGACCTCGGCGTTCAGGCCCTTGATGGTGCCGGACTTGTGGGCGTTGAGCGGCTGCTCCATCTTCATGGCCTCCAGGACGACGACCAGGTCGCCCTCCTTGACCTCCTGGCCCTCCTCGACGGCGACCTTGACGATGGTGCCCTGCATCGGCGAGGCGAGGGTGTCGCCGGAGGCCACGGGGCCGGACTTGCGGGCCGCGCGGCGCTTGGGCTTGGCGCCCGCCGCGAGGCCGGTGCGGGCCAGCGACATGCCCAGCGAGACCGGGAGGGAGACCTCCAGGCGCTTGCCGCCGACCTCGACGACGACCGTCTCGCGGCCCGGCTCCTCCTCCGCCTCGGCCTCGGCCGGGGAGGCGAAGGGCTTGATGTCGTTGACGAACTCGGTCTCGATCCAGCGGGTGTGGACCGTGAACGGCTCGTCGGAGCCGGTCAGTTCGGGAGCGAACGCCGGGTCCCTGACCACCTTGCGGTGGAAGGGGATGGCGGTGGCCATGCCCTCGACCTGGAACTCGTCCAGGGCGCGGGCGGCGCGCTCCAATGCCTCCTTGCGGGTGCGGCCGGTGACGATCAGCTTGGCCAGCAGGGAGTCCCACGCCGGGCCGATGACCGAGCCGGACTCCACGCCCGCGTCCAGGCGGACGCCGGGGCCGGACGGCGGGTTGAACGTGGTGACCGTGCCGGGGGCGGGGAGGAAGTTGCGGCCCGGGTCCTCGCCGTTGATGCGGAACTCGAAGGAGTGGCCGCGCAGCGGCGGGTCGTCGTAGCCGAGCTCCTCGCCGTCGGCGATGCGGAACATCTCGCGGACGAGGTCGATGCCGGCGACCTCCTCGGTGACCGGGTGCTCGACCTGGAGGCGGGTGTTGACCTCGAGGAAGGAGATCGTGCCGTCGTTGCCGACCAGGAACTCCACGGTGCCCGCACCGACGTAGCCGGCCTCCTTGAGGATGGCCTTGGAGGCGCGGTAGAGCTCGGCGACCTGTTCCTCGGACAGGAACGGGGCCGGGGCCTCCTCGACGAGCTTCTGGTGGCGGCGCTGGAGGGAGCAGTCACGCGTGGAGACCACAACGACGTTGCCGTGGCTGTCGGCCAGGCACTGGGTCTCCACGTGGCGCGGCTTGTCCAGGTAGCGCTCGACGAAGCACTCGCCGCGCCCGAAGGCGGCCACCGCCTCACGGACGGCGGAGTCGTACAGCTCGGGGACCTCTTCGAGGGTGCGGGCGACCTTCAGGCCGCGACCGCCGCCGCCGAAGGCGGCCTTGATGGCGATCGGCAGGCCGTGCTCCTCGGCGAAGGCGACCACCTCGTCGGCGCCGCTCACCGGGTCGGGCGTGCCGGCCACCAGCGGCGCGCCGGCGCGCTGGGCGATGTGCCGGGCGGCGACCTTGTCACCCAGGTCGCGGATGGCCTGCGGGGGCGGGCCGATCCAGATCAGGCCCGCGTCCAGCACCGCCTGGGCAAAGTCGGCGTTCTCCGAGAGGAAGCCGTAGCCGGGGTGGATCGCGTCCGCGCCCGACTCGCGCGCTGCCTTCAGCACCTTGTCGATGTCCAGGTAGCTGGTGGCCGGGGTGTCACCGCCCAGGGCGAACGCCTCATCCGCGGCGCGGACATGCAGAGCGTCCCGGTCCGGGTCGGCGTAGACGGCCACGCTCGCGATCCCGGCGTCCCGGCAGGCCCGGGCCACGCGGACAGCGATTTCGCCACGGTTGGCGATGAGCACCTTGCGCACGATTGAGGCTCCCTCCTTGAAACAAGCCGAGTTTAGGGACTGCCGACACGGCACTTCGACCCGTCCCCAATGGTGAGCTTGCCCACACGGAGCGTGATGCGAGGCGCGCTCGACCCGCGAAATCCCATGTCGCACCGCGGTACGCAGGACTCCTTCCCGGAAACCCTAGCCCCCCGGTGTGGTCAAGGTCTCTGTGAGAGCGTGCTGCGGCCCACTTCGTTTCTTTGTGGAGTCCCTACGAATGGCCCAATGATTCTTTGCCGTTCGCAGGACCCTTGTCCCGGGCTTTACCCGTTAGTAGCGTGCGCGATGTCTCGAACGTACTTGGGGTAACAGCGGACTCTGTCGAGTCGCGGTCGAAAGTGGGTGGAGCCGGTGGTGCGCAGACCGGTGGCATGGGTTGTGGCGGTCGTGCTCTTCGGCGAGGCGTTCGGCATCGCGGCGCTGAACTGGTTCCTCGGGGTGGTCGTCCACCGGCAGAAGATGTCCCTTGCCGGTCTCGACCCGAACATGATGTCGACGTCGTCGAAGGTCGGCGGGGTGCTCTTCGGCCTCTACTTCGCCCTGTGCGGGCTGGTCGCCCTCCTCGTCGCCCTGCGGGACCGCCCGCCGGCCGGCTTCGGCCGCATCCTGCTGATCAGCGCGGCAGTGGTGCACGGGCTGCTGGGCGCGTTCGTGTGGGGGCTGGTCGGCTGGCCGGCGTTCCTGTTCATGGTGGTGGTGCTGGGGCTCATCGTGCTGCTGCTGATGACGTACGACCCCGCGGAGGAGGGGCCCGTGGGCGCGGTGCCCGACGGCGGCCCCCACGGTGCGGGCGATCCCGCCGGCGGCGGCCCCGAGGGCAAGGGCAACTCCGCGGGCGGCAGCCCCCAGGGCGCGGGCGGGCCCGCCGACGACAGCCATGAGGGTGAGAGCGGCCCCGCAGGCGACAGCGCCGCCACGGTCACGTCTGCGGCAGAGCCCGGCACCCGCTGATCACTTCTCGACGGGCGCCCACAACTCGGTGATGGCGACGCCCAGTTCGGCCAGCAGACGCCGGACCAGGGGCAGGCTGATGCCGATCACGTTGCCGTGGTCGCCGTCAATGCCGTCGATGAACGGGGCCGAGCGGCCGTCGAGGGTGAAGGCGCCGGCCACGTAGAGGGGCTCACCGGAGGCGACGTACGCGGCGATCTCCTCGTCCGTCGGGTCGCCGAATCGCACGACGGTGGAGGCGGTCGCCGAGGCGTACCGTCCGCTCGCCGTGTCCCAGACGCAGTGCCCGGTCTGGAGGGTCCCGGCCCGGCCGCGCATCGCCTTCCAGCGGGCGGTGGCCTCCTCGGCATCGGCGGGCTTGCCGAGCGCCTGGCCGTCGAGGTCGAGCACCGAGTCGCAGCCGATCACCAGCGCGCCCCGCACCTCCGGCTTCGCCGCCACCACGGAGGCCTTCGCCTCGGCAAGCGCGAGCGCCAGCTCGGCGGGGGTGGGCGCCGTGACTGCGTCCTCGTCGATGCCGCTCACGATCACCTCGGGGTCGAGCCCGGCCTGCCGGAGCAGTCCGAGCCGGGCGGGGGACTGGGAGGCGAGCACGAGTCGGCGGCGCGGCTGATCTGTCATGCGGCCAGCGTATCGGCGTGGCCGGGCGGCCTCACAGTGAGCCGGTCTTCGGCCTCACAGTGAGCCGGTCTTCGGCCTCACCTCAGTCCGATCACGAACATCGCGAGCACCATGGCCAGCGCCATGAGAACGCCCAGCCGCCGCAACATGACCTGCATCTCGCGCAGTTCCTTCGGCGGCTCATCGTTCTCGGGGTCGGACCACAGCATGCCTTCGATCGTCCGGCGGCGACCGGCCCCGGCGCCTGAGTACGCGTACTCAACTTCGCCGGCATGGACACGCTCGTCGTCTGCTCGGCCTCGACGACATCGGCTTCAGCGAGACGGACGAGCAGCCGACGTACAAGCTGGCCCCGGTGGTGGAGGCCGCGGAACTGATCGAGGGTCGTCCGGCGCTCGGGGGAGTGCGACGCGGTCGTCGACCTGCACCGCGTGATGGCCGATCCGGCGGACCCGGACCGGCTGCACCCGGCGCACGACTTCGGCGATCACCCGCACCCGAACGACGCGGGCTACGAGGTGATGGCCGAAGCCGTGGCGGCGGTGCTCTGTCAGCTGGGCCAGTAGGTGCGGCGCCAGGCCGACGGGCCCGGCCGGGGCACACGATGGGCGGCGATGCGGGCCGGGTCGGCCCAGGAGTCGCGCGGACCGGGTGCGCCGGACGGCGTGGCGGCCGCCGCCGCGGCGCGGGCCCGGACCACCGCCAGGGCGGCGGCGAGCTCCTCCGGGGTCGGATTGCCTCGTACGACCTTGATCGTCATGTCCGCTCCCAGCGGGCCTAGAGGGGGATGTTGCCGTGCTTCTTCGGAGGCAGGGATTCCCGCTTGGTGCGCAGCTGACGCAGGCCGCGCACGATGTGGGCGCGGGTGTCGGACGGCTTGATCACCGCGTCGATGTAGCCGCGCTCGGCCGCGATGTAGGGGTTGAGGAGAGCGTCCTCGTACTCCTGGATCAGCCGCGCCCGGGTGGCCTCGACGTCCTCCGCCTCGGCGATCGTCCGGCGGTGCAGGATGTTGACCGCGCCCTGCGCGCCCATGACCGCAATCTGGGCGGTCGGCCAGGCCAGGTTGAGGTCGGCGCCCAGGTGCTTGGAGCCCATGACGTCGTAGGCCCCGCCGAAGGCCTTGCGGGTGATCACCGTGATGAGCGGGACGGTCGCCTCGGCGTAGGCGTAGATCAGCTTGGCGCCGCGGCGGATGATGCCGGTGTGCTCCTGGTCGACGCCCGGGAGGAAGCCCGGCACGTCGACGAAGGTGAGCACCGGGATGTTGAAGGCGTCGCAGGTGCGCACGAACCGCGCGGCCTTCTCGCTGGCGTCGATGTCGAGGCAGCCGGCGAACTGCATCGGCTGGTTGGCGACGATGCCGACGGGGTGGCCCTCCACCCGGCCGAAGCCGGTGAGGATGTTCGGCGCGAACAGCGACTGCGTCTCGAAGAACTCGGCGTCGTCCAGGACGTGTTCGATCACCGTGTGCATGTCGTACGGCTGGTTCGCGCTGTCCGGGACGACCGTGTCCAGCTCCAGGTCCTCGTCGGTGACGGTAAGGTCCGCCTCCTCCGGGAAGACCGGGGGCTCGCTGAGGTTGTTGGACGGCAGGTACGACAGCAGCAACTTGACGTACTCGATGGCGTCCTTCTCGTCGCCCGCCATGTGGTGAGCCACGCCCGACGTCGAGTTGTGGGTGCGGGCGCCGCCCAGCTCCTCGAAGCCGACGTCCTCGCCGGTGACGGTCTTGATGACGTCCGGGCCGGTGATGAACATGTGCGAGGTCTGGTCGACCATGACCGTGAAGTCGGTGATGGCCGGGGAGTAGACCGCACCGCCCGCGCAGGGCCCGACGACCAGCGAGATCTGCGGGATGACGCCGGAGGCGTGGGTGTTGCGCCGGAAGATCTCCCCGTACGCGCCGAGGGAGGCCACGCCCTCCTGGATGCGGGCACCACCGGAGTCGTTGATGCCGATGACCGGACAGCCGGTCTTCAGGGCGAAGTCCATCACCTTGACGATCTTCTGCCCGTAGACCTCGCCGAGGGCCCCGCCGAAGACGGTGAAGTCCTGCGAGAACACGGCGACCGGGCGGCCGTCGACGGTCCCGTACCCGGTCACGACGCCGTCGCCGTACGGGCGGTTCTTCTCCAGCCCGAAGTTGGTGGACCGGTGGCGGGCGAG
The DNA here is from genome assembly GCF_040608235.1 of Streptomyces sp. NPDC005202. NCBI lineage: Bacteria > Bacillati > Actinomycetota > Actinomycetes > Kitasatosporales > Streptomycetaceae > Streptomyces > Streptomyces sp. NPDC005202. The sequence goes on from NZ_JBEXHW010000004.1 coordinate 435,172, forward strand.
CTCGTCCAGTTCGACGAAGGACCCCTCGTCGAGCAGGAGCTCGATCCGCTCACGGGCCGTCAACTTGCCCTTGGCATGCTGCTTTTCGACGGCGCGTTCCGAGCCGGCGTGCGTCGCTTCCTGGATACGGCGCTGAAGATCCGCGAGTTTCCCCGCGGTCGTGTGAATATCGATCTCTTCCGGCTCGGACATCGGGATCGCGGCTCCCTGCCTGCTCAAAAGGGGGGACGGTTACTCATCCGCAGCGTAGTGGGGTGCCTACCGTTCGGCAGTGCGGCGTTTACCACACCTAGGGTGGCTTGCATGACGCCGCGAGATGCAGCAGACGAGAACCCTTCGGGGGAGCACTCGGGGGAGCCCTCCGACAAGAACGACAAGCCCAGCGGGAGCCGCTGGTCAAACCTGGACCGCCCGCCCCTCAACGCCGCGGCGCTGCGACGCGGGCTGGTGCGGGAGGGCGGGCTGTGGTCCGAGGTGGACGTGGTGCAGCGCACCGGGTCCACCAACTCCGACCTGGTCGCCCGGGCCGGCGCGGGCAAGGCGGCCGAGGGGGCCGTCCTGGTCGCCGAGGAGCAGACCGCCGGACGGGGCCGCCTGGATCGCCGGTGGACCGCGCCGCCCCGCTCCGGCCTGTTCTTCTCCGTGCTGCTGCGGCCCAGCGAGGTACCGGTGGCCCGCTGGGGCTGGCTGCCCCTGCTCACCGGGGTCGCGGTGGCGACGGGGCTGGCGCGTGCGGCCGGGGTCGACACGGCGCTGAAGTGGCCGAACGACCTGCTGGTGACCGTCGCGGGCGAGGAGCGCAAGGCCGGGGGGATCCTGGTGGAGCGGGCCGGGGACGACGCCGTGGTCGTCGGGGTCGGCATCAACGTCACGCTGCGGCAGGACGAGCTGCCGGTCCCGCAGGCCGGATCGCTGGCGCTGGCCGGGGCCGTGAGCATGGACCGGGATCCGCTGCTGCGAGCGGTGCTGCGGTCGCTGGAGGACTGGTACGGGCGGTGGCGGGCGGCCGAGGGTGATCCGGTCGCCAGCGGGCTGCAGGAGACGTATGCGGCGGGGTGCGCGACACTGGGGCGCGTGGTGCGGGCCGAGCTGCCGGGGGGTCGGTCGGTCGTCGGGGAAGCGGTCGCGGTGGACGCGGACGGGCGGCTGGTCCTGGCGACGGAGAAGGGGGTGCAGGAGCCGGTGGGGGCGGGTGACATCGTGCACCTGAGGTCTGCGTGAGCCGTGGCGTGGGCGCGGGCAGCTACGCCGGTGAACAGGGCAGCGCCGGTCGACGTCGATCAGCCCGTCCGGGGGTCCCCCTGCTCGAAGAGCTCGGGGGGCTTGAAGAGCTTGGGGGAGTTCGCGGACGAGGCCTTCAGGCCGATGCGGCGGTCCGGGCGGCAGCCCCCGGCGAGGCCCGCACCGACGCCGGGTGCCGTGCCGACGCACGTCAACGCACCGTCGGCTCCGCCTGACGGAGTGAGCTGGCGCACACCTGCCGTAGAGTTGAGGCCGGTCGATACCTGACCGTGGCAGATCGGAAGGGCAGCAGGCGTGACCGTCGACGACACGGGCTCCGGCGAGGACGCGGACGGCCGGGTGGACCCGCAGGCCGCCGACTCCGGCGAGGACCCGCTCGCTCTGCGTCTCGAACAGCTCATCCTGGGCGCGGAGCGGCGCTACACACCCTTCCAGGCTGCCCGCAGCGCGGGCGTCTCCATGGAACTGGCCTCCCGCTTCTGGCGGGCCATGGGCTTCGCCGACATCGGCCAGGCCAAGGCGCTGACGGAGGCCGACGTCCTGGCCCTGCGCCGCCTCGCCGGTCTCGTCGAGGCGGGGCTGCTCAGCGAGGCCATGGCCGTGCAGGTGGCCCGGTCCACGGGGCAGACCACCGCCCGACTGGCCGAATGGCAGATCGATTCCTTCCTGGAGGGCCTGACCGAGCCGCCCGAGCCGGGGATGACCCGCACCGAGGTGACGTATCCCATCGTCGAGCTGCTGCTGCCCGAGCTGGAGGAGTTCCTCGTCTACGTCTGGCGCCGCCAGCTCGCTGCCTCGGCCGGCCGGGTCGTGCAGGCCGCAGACGACGAGGAGATGGTCGACCGGCGCCTGGCTGTCGGTTTCGCGGACCTCGTCGGGTTCACGCGGCTGACCCGCCGTATGGAGGAAGAGGAGCTCGGCGAACTCGTCGAGGCCTTCGAGACGACCGCCGCCGACCTGGTGGCCGCGCGCGGCGGACGGCTCATCAAGACCCTCGGCGACGAGGTCCTGTACGCCGCCGACGACGCGGGCACGGCCGCCGAGATCGCCCTGCGCCTGATAGAGACCATGGCGAACGACGAAACGATGCCGGAACTGCGCGTCGGCATGGCGTTCGGCACGGTGACCACCCGCATGGGCGATGTCTTCGGTACGACCGTGAACCTCGCCTCCCGCCTCACCTCGATCGCCCCGCGTGACGCCGTCCTCGTCGACAGCGCCTTCGCCGAGGAGCTGATCCGCACCGGTGACGCCCCGGCCTCTGAGGCGGAGGCGGCCGAAGCCGCGGCCGCCGCGGAGAAGGAGGGCGAGGAACCCCCGACGTACCGCTTCGCCCTCCAGCCGATGTGGCAGCGCCCAGTCCGCGGACTCGGCGTGGTCGAGCCCTGGCTGCTCACACGGCGGGACGAGGGGACGTCGTCGTAGCCGTCCGCGTCGTGGCGGCCGGGGCGGCCGCCGCCGCTCAGCGGGCCGCTGCCCCGCCCTGCGCGTTCACGCACAGCCCGATGATCGGGACGCACAGCCCCGGCCGGCTCGGCTGCGGGGCCGGGGTGTGCGTGCTCCGGCTCGGTGCCGGCGTCGGCCGCGGGTCGGGATTCGTGGTGCCGGGCGACCGGGGTGTGCTGGTGGGCGCCGGGTGGGGCGGCGGATTCGTGCCTTCCGGGATGGTCGTGGGGATGGTCGTGGGGATGGTCGTGGTGTCGGGCAGGGCGGAGGGAGGCGCCGCGGCGGGCGCGGACGACGACGCCGTCGGCGCGGGGCTCGTGCCCGAGGCCGGCAGGGCGCTCACCCCGCCCATGGGAGTGGTCGCCGAGGGCGGGGCCGTCGGGCCGGCCCCGACCGTGGTGGCCGTGTTGGTCGACCGGTCCGTCGCGTCCGGGTGGGGCTCGGCCTCCGCGGTGCCCAGGCCGCCGACCCCGGACTCCGGCGCCAGCCTTACGAGGCTCAGCACACCGGCGGCCAGCGCGAGGCCTCCGGCGGCGAGCAGCACCTTGCGGGGCCGGGGCCGACGGTGACGCCCACGGACACGGGGGCTCCAGCCCGCCCGAACCCGGGAGCCGCCCGCCCCGGGACGGGCGGCTCCCGCTTTCGCGTCGCCGGCACCTTGGGCTTCGGCGGTCCCGGCACCACTGGCTTCCGCTGCCTCGGCACCTTGGGCTTCGGCGGCCCTGGCGGTTCCGGCTTTCGTGTCCCCGGCACCTTGGGCTTCGGGGCCGCCGGCACCTCTGGCTGCGGCGTCCCCGGCACCAACGGTTTTCGTGCCCCCCGCGCCCTTGGCTTCGGCGTCCTCGGGGTCACCGGCTTCGGCGTCGCCGGCACCAGCGGTTTTCGCGTCGCTGGCGCCCTTGGCTTCGGCGTCCTCGGGGTCACCGGCTTCGGCGTCGCCGGCACCAGCGGTTTTCGCGTCGCTGGCGCCCTTGGCTTCGGCGTCCTC
>NZ_JBEXHW010000004.1:438946-440467 GCF_040608235.1 Streptomyces sp. NPDC005202
CGGGGTCACCGGCTTCGGCGTCGCCGGCACCAGCGGTTTTCGCGTCGCTGGCGCCCTTGGCTTCGGCGTCCCCGGGGTCACCGGCTTCGGCGTCCCCGGGGCTACCGGCAGCGGCGTCCCCGGCTTCAGCGGGCACGGGCTCGGTGTCCCCCGCTGCGGCGCCCGTGGTGTCCCGCTGCGCTCTGGTCGTGTTCGTCGTCATCGCGATCCCTCCCCGATGCGCTCGCGCCCCCTATGCGCCGTGGCGGACGCACGCTATGCGGTCCCGTAGGGGTTCGGCGGGAGTTGGGCGGGATGTCACTCGAACGGGGTGCCGTATCTCGACTCGGAAGCCCGGCCGGCACGGTGTCCGCCCTTTCCCCGGGCGGACGCGGCTGCGATGATCGGGGCAGATGTTGTTAACCCGCGTTAACCGGGAGGGTGTCATGAGTGAGGAGCGGTTCGGGGAGTTCGTGCTGGTGCGGCGGCACGAGTACGTCGCGGAGCTCGTCCTCGACCGGCCCAAGGCCATGAACGCCGTGTCGACCGAGATGGCCCGCTCGATCGCCGGGGCGTGCGCTGCGCTCGCCGCCGACCGGGACGCACGCGTGGTCGTGGTGACCTCGTCCCACGAGCGGGCGTTCTGCGTCGGGGCCGACCTGAAGGAGCGCAACTCCTTCAGCGACGCCGACCTGGTCAGGCAGCGGCCGGTCGCGCGCGGGGCATACACCGGCGTGCTGGAGCTGCCGATGCCGACGATCGCCGCGGTGCACGGGTACGCGCTGGGTGGAGGCTTCGAGCTGGCGCTGTCCTGCGACGTGATCGTGGCCGACCGTACGGCCGTGGTGGGGCTGCCGGAGGTGTCCGTGGGGGTGATTCCCGGTGGCGGCGGTACGCAGTTGCTGCCGCGGCGGGTGGGGGCGTCGCGGGCAGCCGAGCTGATCTTCACGGCGCGGAGGGTGGACGCCGACGAGGCGCGGGAGCTGGGGCTCGTGGACCGGCTGGTGGAGGAGGGGCGGGACCGGGAGGAGGCGCTGGAGCTGGCCTCCCGGATGGCGGCCAACTCGCCGGTCGGGCTCCGGGCGGCCAAGCGGGCGCTGCGGCTCGGGCACGGGCTGGATCTGCGGGCCGGGCTGGAGGTCGAGGACGCGGCGTGGCGGGCGGTGGCGTTCTCGGGGGACCGGGCGGAGGGGGTGGCGGCGTTCAACGAGAGGCGTGCGCCGCGGTGGCCGGGGGAGTGATCGGGGCGCTGGCGGGTTGCCGCCACTCCGCGGCGCCGGTCCGCATCCTCTGGCCCGTCCGGAGGACCCCTGCTCGAAGAGCTTGGGGGAGGACGGGCACCCCCACGGGCCCGCACCGTACAGCTGACCCGCACCGTACAGCTGACCCGCACCGTACAGCTGACCCGCGCCGCGCAGCGGGCCGCGCTGTACAGCGGGCCGCGTCGTACAGCTGACCCGCGCCGCGCAGCGGGCCGCGCTGTACAGCGGGCCGCGTCGTACAGCTGACCCGCGCCGCGCAGCGGGCCGCGCTGTACAGCGG
>NZ_JBEXHW010000004.1:440565-455045 GCF_040608235.1 Streptomyces sp. NPDC005202
GGGCCGCGTCGTACAGCTGACCCGCACCGCGCAGCGGGCCGCGCTGTACAGCGGGCCGCACCGTACAGCTGACCCGCGCCGCGCAGCGGGCCGCACTGTACGAACGGCCGAACCTCCGGAGGCTGATGTCCCTATTCGTCCCAAACATCCCTAGCCTGGGGTGATGGGCGAGAACAGGCGGCTGGCGGCCGTGGTGGCGCTGGCGCAGGGCATGGCCGCGGCGCACACCCTGCGTGAGTCGTGGCGGGCGGCGGCCCTCGGCGCATGCCGGGCGCTCGCCGGGGGCTTTGCCGCACTCTCGGTGTGGGAGCGGGAGCGCAGCCGGCTGCGTGTCCTCGTGAACGTGGGGGACCGGGCGCCGGAAGAGGAGGAGTTCCCGGAGGACGAGGCCTACCCCGTGCACCAGTTCCCGGAGATCACCGAGTTCCTGCACGAGCGGTGGGCCTCGGGCGGCGAGCTGAACGCCTGGGTCGAGACCGCCGACGGGCCCGCCGCCGGTCACCCGGAGTACTGCCACCAGCGGGTCGCCGCGCTGCGCCGGCGCGGGCGCGGCTGCTGCGTGGTCGCACCGATCGTGCTGCACGGGCGCGCCTGGGGCGAGCTCTACGTCGCCCGCTCGGCCGGTGCAGCCGTCTTCGACCGGGCCGACGCCGACTTCGCCACCGTGCTGGCCGCCGTCGTCGCCGCCGGGATCGCGCAGACCGAGCAGCTGGAGGAGGCCCGTCGGCTGGCGTTCACGGACGCGCTCACCGGGCTCGCCAACCGCCGTGCCGTCGACGTACGGCTCGACGAGGCGATCGAGCGGCATCGCAGGGACGGGGTCGTCGTCAGTCTCGTCGTCTGTGATGTCAATGGGCTCAAGCGGGTCAACGACACCCTCGGGCACGCCGTCGGCGATCGGCTCCTCGAGCGGTTCGGGTCCGTACTGTCGCTGTGCGGGGCGATGGTGCCCGGTGCCCTCGCGGCGCGGCTCGGCGGGGACGAGTTCTGTCTGCTCGCGGTGGGGTCGTCCGGCGACGAGGTCGTCAAGGCGGCCGACGAAGTGTGCCGGCGTGCGGCCGAACTGGAGCTCGGGGACGGGGTCGCGTGCGGGGTCGCGTCGACCGGGGACGCGATCGGGCCGGTGCGGTCGGCCCGTCGGCTGTTCCGGCTCGCCGACGCCGCACAGTACCGGGCGAAGGCGCTCCGCGCCGACAAGCCGGTTGTTGCCGGGCGGGAGGGTCCCGACGACCCGGTGGTCCGCCTCGCCGACGAGCCGTCCCCTCGGATCCCGGCGGAACGGCGGCGTTTCCGCGGGCGCCGACCTTGACGTACCCCGTGTTTCCGGCGCAGGTCTGCCGATCTGCCGTCCTGGCCCGCTCGGGGGTTGCGTCCCCTGCGTCTTGTGGCCTACCCCCAAGTAGGGGCAACCCCGCCCCCGTTAGTGACATCAAGGAATTCACTGCGTACGCTCCTGAATATGGATATGCACACTGTGGTGGTGGGGACGTCCGGTGTCACCGCGTCCGACGTTCTCGCCGTGGCGCGCGGCGGCGCACGGGTCGAGCTCTCCGGGGAGGCGGTGGCGGCCCTCGCGGCGGCCCGGGAGATCGTGGACGCACTGGCGGCCAAGCCCGACCCCGTCTACGGCGTCAGCACCGGCTTCGGCGCTCTCGCGACCCGGCACATCAGCCAGGAGCTGCGCGCCCAGCTGCAGCGCAACATCGTCCGCTCGCACGCCGCCGGCATGGGACCGCGGGTCGAGCGCGAGGTCGTGCGCGCGCTCATGTTCCTGCGGCTCAAGACCGTCTGCTCGGGGCACACCGGCGTCCGCCCCGAGGTCGCCCGGACCATGGCCGACGTCCTCAACGCCCAGATCACCCCGGTCGTCCACGAGTACGGCTCCCTCGGCTGCTCCGGTGACCTCGCCCCGCTCTCCCACTGCGCCCTCACGCTCATGGGGGAGGGGGACGCCGAGGGGCCCGACGGAGTCGTACGCCCGGCCGCGGAACTCCTGGCCGAACACGGCATCCAGCCCGTCGAACTGCGCGAGAAGGAGGGCCTCGCCCTCCTCAACGGCACCGACGGCATGCTCGGCATGCTGATCATGGCCCTCGCCGACCTGGACACCCTCTACAAGTCCGCCGACGTCACTGCCGCCCTCAGCCTCGAGGCGCTCCTCGGGACCGACAAGGTCCTCGCGCCCGAGCTGCAGGCCATCCGCCCGCACCCGGGGCAGGGCGCCAGCGCCGCCAACATGCTGGCCGTGCTGAAGGGTTCGGGACTCACCGGGCACCACCAGGACGACGCGCCCCGCGTCCAGGACGCCTACTCCGTGCGCTGCGCCCCGCAGGTCGCCGGTGCCGGACGGGACACCCTCGCGCACGCCCGGCTCGTCGCGGAACGGGAGCTCGCCTCCGCCGTCGACAATCCCGTCGTGCTGCCCGACGGGCGCGTCGAGTCCAACGGCAACTTCCACGGCGCCCCGGTGGCCTACGTCCTCGACTTCCTCGCCATCGCCGCCGCCGACCTCGGCTCCATCGCCGAGCGCCGCACCGACCGGCTGCTCGACAAGAACCGCAGCCACGGCCTGCCGCCGTTCCTCGCGGACGACGCCGGTGTCGACTCGGGGCTGATGATCGCCCAGTACACGCAGGCCGCCCTGGTGAGCGAGCTGAAGCGGCTCGCCGTACCGGCGTCCGCCGACTCGATTCCGTCCTCCGCCATGCAGGAGGACCACGTCTCCATGGGCTGGTCGGCGGCGCGCAAGCTGCGCACGGCAGTCGACAACCTCACCCGGGTCCTCGCGATCGAGCTGTACGCCGCCACGCGCGCCATCGAGCTGCGTGAGGGCCTGACCCCGGCCCCGGCGTCCCAGGCGGTCATCGAGGCCGCGCGGAAGGCGGGGGTGCAGGGCCCCGGCCCCGACCGGTTCCTGGCGCCCGACCTGGCGGCCGCTGACGCCTTCGTGCGCGACGGGCGGCTCGTCGCGGCGGCGGAGACCGTCACCGGTCCGCTGCAGTGAGGCGGACGGGGCCCTGTCCGACGACAGGGCCCCGCAGGGTCGGGTGAGCCGGAGCAGGGCGCCCGGAGGGTCACGTGAGCCGGGCGCCCCGGAGGGTCGGGTGAGCGTACGAGGCGGGCGTGATCATGGTCAGGTCGACGCCGAGCGCGTCGCCGACCGCGTCCTCGATGCCCCCTCCGTCATCTCTTCACGGGCGGCCCATGAGGCTCAAGTCAAGGAAACGTCAAGCAATTCAAAAACCGAGGTGTTCCCGGCGCACCGAATACGCCACGAAGCCGGCGCCGACCGCGAGGAAAAGCGTGCCGCCGACGACGTAGGGAGTGGTGTCGACGCTTCCGGTGTCGGCGAGTTCGGTTCCGTCCTGCGTCTGGGACCCGGACGCCTCCGTGGCCGTGGACGCGGTCCTCGCCTGCTCGGTGACCCGCGTGGTCGGCGCCGTCGAGGCCTCCGCTCTCGCCGGTGCGTCCACCGTCGCGTGCGCGGAGGGGACGAACCACAGGGCGCCCAGCAGGGTGCCCGCGGCGGTGGCGGTCAGCAACGTACGGCGAGCGGATGACACGGAATATCGATCCCCTTGTGGCGCTGGCGAATTGGCCGTGTGGGGCGATGTTAGTGAAAGTCGCGGGTCACGGGAAAGTCACGGGAAGTTTGGGCCGTACGCTCCGGGCATGAGCACTCCAGAGACATCACGTTTTGTGCGGCTTCGAGTGGAGCTGGTCCTTGAGATCGACGACGAGGGGGCCGTGACCGAGGCGGCTCGGCGCCGGATCGCCGAGGAAGCCGGGGACGGGGCCATGCCGCCGGAGGAACGGGCACACGCGGAAGGTGCTGTGACGGAAGACACCGCGGAAGCCCTGGCGTATCTCGTCGATCCGTTCGGACTGGTGAGCGGGGTGCCGGGGGTCGAGTTGCAGCAGGCGTCCTGGTCATGCGAGCGGATCGAGTACGACCCCGACTCGCCGGAGTGGGACCTCGGCGAGGATGATGTCGACGGGGACGACGAAGACGAACAGGACGGCACGGGGTACCGCGCGTACCCCGGCTGACGTTGCCCGGGTCAGAGGCGACCCCGGGCGGCAACCGCCGTCCGGGGTTTCGTCGTCTCACGGGGCGCATCGACCGACACCCGCTCCGCTCGCCTCGGCGGACGTGGTGTGTCCCACACCTTCGCGGCATGGGGAACGGGACGAAACGGTCGTAGCGTTGATGAATCTCGACGGGGGACTCGAGGGGTTTTGGGGATACGGCAACGATGGAGAAGCGTGTGAAGACGGACAGGAAGCGGCGCAAGGGCCTGATGGCCGCGTCCGCACTGCTCGGCAGTGTGCTGGTGCTCTCGGCGTGTTCGGGCGGCAGTAGTGCCTCCGGCGCGGACGACACCTCGCAGGCCAAGGCCGACAAGGCGGCCGCCCAGGAGACGTCCGACGCCCAGATCAAGATCACACCAGCGGACGGCTCGAACAACGCCTCCATCAACAACTCCGCCACCGTCACCGTGACCCAGGGCACACTGACGAACGTCACCATGACCACGGCGGACGGCAAGGCCGTCGCGGGCCAGATATCCGCCGACAAGAAGAGCTGGAAGCCCAGCGTCCAACTGGAGCGCGCCACCACCTACAAGCTGGCGGCGACCGCCACGGACGCCAAGGGCCGCGCCGCTCACGAGAACGCCTCGTTCACCACGGTCGCCCCGGCCCACAGCTTCATAGGCAGCTTCACGCCGGACAACGGCGCCACCGTCGGCGTCGGCATGCCCGTGTCGATCAACTTCGACAAGGCGATCACCAACAAGGCGGCCGTCCAGAAGGGCGTCACCGTCACCTCCAGCAGCGGCCAGGAGGTCGTCTGCCACTGGTTCAACGCCAACCGCATGGACTGCCGCCCGGAGCAGTACTGGAAGGCGGGCTCCACCGTCACGCTGAAGCTCGCCCTCGACGGCGTCGAGGGCGCCCAGGGCGTCTACGGCGTCCAGCAGAAGACGGTCACCTTCCACATCGGCCGCAACCAGGTCTCCTACGTCGACGCGAAGACCAAGCAGATGAAGGTCACGCAGGACGGCAAGGTCGTCAAGACCATCCCGATCTCCGCGGGCGCGCCCGAGCACACCACGTACGAGGGCCAGATGGTGATCTCCGAGAAGTTCAAGCAGACCCGGATGAACGGCGCGACGGTCGGCTTCACCGACGACGACGGCAAGGGCGAGTACGACATCAAGGACGTGCCGCACGCCATGCGCCTGACCACGTCCGGCACCTTCATCCACGGCAACTACTGGGGCGCCCCGTCCGTCTTCGGCAACGTCAACACCAGCCACGGCTGTGTCGGCCTGCAGGACAAGAAGGGCGCGAACGACCCGAGCACCCCGGCCGCGTGGTTCTACAACCACTCGATCGTCGGTGACGTCGTGGTCGTCTCCAACACCGGCGACAAGACCGTCTCCCCCGACAACGGCCTCAACGGCTGGAACATGAGCTGGGCGCAGTGGAAGGCCGGCTCGGCCCTCTGACGTCTCCTCAAGCAGCACGCTGATGCCGCCCCTTCGGGCGGCATCCGTGTTTTCACAGGGTTTTCGGGCTGGGGGAGAACCTTCTCATGGATCTTTTATGTCGGCCTTATGCCTTTATCACGGTCCGTCCCTAGCTTGCGGCCCATGTTCTTCACCTACCTGAGGCGCGAACTGCGCCGCCGCAGAAAGGCGGCCCTCGTCGTCGCCTCCGGCCTCGCGCTGGGCATCGCACTGGTCATCGTGGTCAACTCCGTGTCCAACGGCATGGGCAAGGCGCAGGACAAGGTCCTCCAGTCGTTGTACGGACTGGGCACGGACATGACGGTCACCAAGGCGGCGACGCCGAACGCCGGCAGCTCGCCGCGTCCGCGCTTCCAGTTCGACGCGCGGGACGACGACTCCAAGGACACACAGAGCAGCGACCGGGTCATGGTGCAGGGCTTCACCACCCTGACCTCCTCGACGGTCACCAAGGTCGCCGGCCAGAAGGGCGTCTCCTCCGCCGTCGGCGGGCTGAGCCTCAACGTCGTGAAAGTCAGCGGCCAGTTCACGCGCGGTCAGTTCCAGCAGCAGAACGGCGAAGCCGGCCAGCAGGGCGGCCGTCCGGGCGCCCAGCCGTCCCCGCAGGGCCGCGTCGAGGGCGGCGGCGCCAACTTCAACGCCAACTTCGACGTCAACCAGTACACGGTCTACGGCACCGACGTCACCAAGCCGGCCCTCGGCCCGCTGACCTCCTCAAAGATCACCAGTGGCCGTACCTTCAAGACGACCGAGACGAACGCCGAGGTCGCCGTCGCCGACTCGGCGTACGCCAAGGAGAAGAAGCTCAAGGTCGGCAGCACCGTCACCATCAAGGGCGTCAAGTTCAAGGTCATCGGCATCGCGACGGCCGACAGCGGTGACGCGGCGGCCAACCTCTACGTCCCGCTCGAGCAGGCGCAGACGCTCAGCGGCAACAAGAACAAGGTCACCACGATCTACGTCAAGGCGACCGACTCGCAGCAGATCGACTCCGTGAAGAAGACGATCCAGAAGAACGTCTCGGGTACGACGGTCACCACCTCCTCCGACCTGGCGTCCACCGTCTCCGGCTCCCTGTCCACCGCCTCCAGCCTGGCCACCAACGTCGGCAAGTGGCTGTCGATCGCGGTACTGGTGGCCGCCTTCCTCGTCGCCGGGCTGCTGACCTCCTCGGCCGTCTCCCGGCGGGTGCGCGAGTTCGGCACGCTCAAGGCGCTGGGCTGGAAGTCGGGCCGGGTGACCCGGCAGGTGGTCGGCGAGGCCGTCGTCAACGATCTGGTCGGCGGCGCGCTCGGCATCGCGCTCGGCCTGGCGGGCGCGTACGCGGTGACCGCGATCAGCCCGACGCTGCAGGCGCAGCTCGGCACCTCCGGCGGAGGCGGCGGCTTCGGCGGCGGTCCCGGCGGCGGTCCTGCGGCGGTGGCTTCGGCGGCCCCGGCCGGCAGGCCGCGAAGTCCCTCGAGGTCGCTCTCACCGCGCCGGTCAGCCTCACCACCATCGCCCTCGCGGTCGGCCTCGCGGTGGCCGGCGGCCTGATCGCCGGCGCCTTCGGCGGCTGGCGCGCCTCCCGCCTGCGCCCGGCGGACGCCCTGCGCCGCGTGGAGTAGCGCACGCCCGGCACGACACGGTTCACGCGGCACGGGGCCCGGCCGTCAGGCGGGCCCCACTCCCCTTACGCACTCCAGGAGTTGCACCCACCTGTACGAACTCAGAGGCGTCACCAAGCGCTACACGCGGGGCAAGGAAGTCGTCCACGCGCTCGACGGCATCGACCTGACCATCGGCGACGGCGACCGGCTGGTCATCCAGGGCCCCACCGGCGGCGGCAAGTCGACGCTGCTGCAGATGCTCGGCGGGCTGGACCGGCCCACCTCCGGCGAGGTCGTCCTCGACGGCACCGATCTGGCCAAGCTGTCCGAGGCCAGGCTCACCCGGGTGCGCAGCGAGAACATCGGCTTCGTCTTCCAGTCCTTCAACCTGATCCCGACGCTCACCGCGCAGGAGAACGTCGAGACCGCTCTCGTCCCCCTCGGGGTGAAGCCCGCCGAGCGGCGCGAGCGGGCCGCCGAGGCGCTGAAGTCGGTCGGGCTCGGCGAGCGGCTCGGGCACCTGCCGGGCGAGATGTCCGGCGGCCAGCAGCAGCGTGTCGCCATCGCCCGCGCACTGGTGAAGCAGCCGAAGGTGCTGCTCGCCGACGAACCCACCGGCAATCTCGACGAGTCGATGCGCGACGAGATCATGGACGTGCTCGAACGCATGTGGAAGGAGCACGGGTTGACGTTCGTCATGGTCACCCATGACTCGACCATCGCGAGGAAGGCGCCGCGCCTGGCGACCATCCGCAAGGGACACATCACCGTCAAGGAGAACGCGGGGGCCTGAGCGCGCGGGGCGCCGGCGCCCAAGCGTGCCGAAACGTAACGGAGTTCGCGCGGACACGTAACAGTTGGCAGGCGGCCTTCTCACCTTCCTTTCCTCTATTGAGCGGCTGATCACCCCCCGGCATACTGCGTGTTCCGGGGGGGCGTACGTGCATCCGTACGACACTGCCCCCGGCCGGGTGAACGGGGAATTCGCCCGGTACTCCATCCCCAGGGGGAGTTTTGCGCAGACAAGTGAAAAGAGCGTGCGCGGCCACGGTCGCCACAGCGGCCGCCGTAGCCCTCGCCGCGGGAATGACCAGCCCGGCGTCGGCGAGGCCCGAGCAGCGCTCGACCCATGCTGCTCAGCTCACGTCCCACCACCGCATCACCCTCATCACCGGTGACCGGGTCGCCGTCGACGGCAAGGGGCGCGTGGTCGGCCTGGAGCGGGCCAAGGGGCGCGAGCACATACCCGTCCAGGTCCGCAAAGTGGGCGGGCACACGCTCGTCATTCCGGCCGACGCGGCCCGTCTGGTCGCCACCGGCAAGCTGGACCAGCGGCTGTTCGACATCACAGGGCTCAACAGGTCCGCCACCCGCACGTCCCTCAGGAACGGCCTGAAGGTCATCGTCGGCTACCAGGGCGCCGCCACCACCGCCAAGGCCGACGTCCGCGATGCGGGCACGCTGCGCCGGACCCTCAAGGCCCTGAACGCGGACGCGGTGCAGACCCCGGTCAAGGACACACCCGAGCTGTGGGACGCGGTCACCCACGGGGAGAAGAGCGCCTCCGGTATCGCCCACGTCTGGCTCGACGGCGTCCGCAAGGCCAGCCTCGACAAGTCCGTGCCCCAGATCGGTGCCCCGGCGGCGTGGAACGCCGGCTACACCGGCAAGGGCGTGAAGATCGCCGTCCTGGACACGGGCGTGGACGCGACCCACCCGGACCTCAAGGACCAGGTGATCGCCGCCAAGAACTTCTCCACGGCCGCCGACGCCACCGACCACTACGGCCACGGCACGCACGTCGCGTCCATCGCGGCGGGCACCGGCGCGAAGTCGAACGGCACGTACAACGGCGTGGCGCCCGGCGCGAAGATCCTCAACGGCAAGGTCCTCGACGACACCGGCTCCGGCGACGACTCCGGCATCCTCGCCGGCATGGAGTGGGCGGCCCAGCAGGGCGCCGACGTCGTCAACCTCAGCCTGGGCGGCGTGGACGCGCCGGGGACCGACCCGCTGGAGGCGGAGGTCGACAAGCTCTCCGCCGAGAAGGGCATCCTCTTCGCGATCGCCGCGGGCAACGAGGGCCCCGAGTCGATCGGTTCGCCCGGCAGCGCCGACGCCGCGATCACCGTCGGCGCCGTCGACAAGAAGGACAAGCTGGCCGACTTCTCCTCGACCGGCCCGCGCGTCGGCGACGGCGCCATCAAGCCGGACGTCACCGCGCCCGGCGTGGACATCACCGCCGCCGCGGCCAAGGGCAGCGTCATCGACCAGGAGGTCGGCGAGAAACCGCCCGGCTACCTGACCATCTCGGGTACGTCGATGGCGACCCCGCACGTCGCCGGTGCCGCGGCGATCCTCAAGCAGGAGCACCCGAACTGGGGTTACGCCGAGCTGAAGGGCGCGCTGACCGGCTCCGCCACGGGGGGCAACTACACCCCGTTCCAGCAGGGCGCGGGCCGCATCGCCGTCGACAAGGCCATCAAGCAGTCCGTGATCGCCGACCCGGTGTCGGTGAGCTTCGGCACGCAGGTGTGGCCGCACAGCGACGACAAGCCGGTCACCAAGCAGCTGACGTACCGCAACCTCGGCACGAAGGACGTCACGCTCACTCTCTCCGCGACGGCCACCAACCCCAAGGGCCAGGCGGCTCCGTCGGGCTTCTTCGCGCTCGGCGCGACGAAGGTGACGGTCCCGGCCGGCGGCAAGGCCTCCGTGAACCTGACCGCCAACACCAAGCTCGGCGGCACGCTGGACGGGGCGTACTCGGCGTACGTGACGGCGACCGGCGGCGGGCAGAGCGTCCGTACGGCCGCCGCGGTGGTGCGCGAGGTGGAGTCGTACGACGTCACGCTCAAGTTCGTCGGCCGCGACGGCAAGCCGACGAAGAACTACAGCGCCTCCCTGGCGGGGATCACCGGCCTCGGCCAGGACAAGGGATTCGCGCCCTACGACGCCTCCGGCACCGTCAAGGTGCGGGTCCCGAAGGGCACCTACGTCCTCGACTCCGCCCTCTTCGTGGACCCCGAGGACGCCACCAAGGGCGTCGACTGGCTCGCGCAGCCGAAGCTGAGCGTCACCAGGAACACCGCGGTCACGCTGGACGCGCGCAAGGCCAAGCCGGTGGACATCACCGTGCCGGACAGGGCCGCCAAGTCGGAGTTCGCCTCGCCGTCCTACACGGTGGGGACCGGCGACTCCGCGTACTCGTTCGGCTGGTTCCTCAGCACCTACGACAACTTCCGCACCGCCCACGTCGGCCCCCGGATCACCGACGGTTCGCTCTCCCAGCAGTGGGACGGGCACTGGAGCAAGGGCGACGACGAGCAGTACGACACGACCGTCGCCGCCAAGGTCAAGCAACTCGCCACCGGCTACACCAGGCACTACAAGGCCGGCGACCTGGCCACGGTGAAGACCCGCATGGGCGCCGCGGCGAGCGGCAAGAAGGGCGCGATCGACGCCGTCGGCTTCCTGCCCGGCAGCTTCGGCGGCACCAGCGTGTCCTTCCCGCAGTCGCTGCCCGGCACCCGCACGCTGCATCTGTCCGCGCAGGGCGGGGTGAAGTGGGAGATCGACTTCGACCAGTACGGCGGGGTCGACCAGGACGGCTTCCCGATCTCCGAGGCGTACTACACGCTCGGCGAGCCGCAGGCCTTCGCGGCCGGCAAGAGCTACGGGAAGACGTTCAACACGGCCGTGTTCGGCCCGCACCTGAACGCGGACTACGGCCTGTTCCGCGACGGCAACAACATCTACGGGATCCTGCCGCTGTTCGCCGACGCCAACAAGCACGCCGGGTCGTCGACGTTCCGCTCGGTGACCACGACGCTGTACCGCAACGGCGCCAAGGCCGGCTCGAACGACGACCCGCTCTTCGGCGAGAAGGCGTTCAGTGTTCCGGCCGGTGACGCCGAGTACAAGTTGACCACCTCGGTGATCCGCAGCGTCAAGGTCGCGGCCGCCTCCACGCGGATCGACGCGAGCTGGACGTTCCACTCGAAGAAGCCGTCGGGCTCCGGCCTGGTCCAGCTGCCGGCCTCCACGGTCCGCTTCAACGCGACCACCGGCCTGGACAGCCGCGTCGAGGCGGGCCGGAAGGCCACCTTCCCGGTCACCGTCGAGGGCGCGGCCAAGGGCAGCAACCTCAAGTCGCTGGGCATCTGGGTCTCCTACGACTACGGCCGGACGTGGACCAAGGTCGACATCAAGAACGGCAGGATCACCGTGAAGAACCCGGCGAAGGGGCAGGCCATCTCCTTCCACGCCAAGATCGCCGACAAGAAGGGCAACAAGTCGACGATCTCGATCTACAACGCGTACTACGGCAAGTGAGCCGAGGCGCGTACGACGGCGAGTGAGCCGAGGCGCGTACGACGGCGAGTGAGCCGAGGCGCGTACGACGGCGAGTGAGCCGACAGCGAACGGCCCGCCGGAAGTGCAGCTTCCGGTGGGCCGTTGGTGCTTGCCCCACATGGTCGCCAAACACGTCGGCCGCACCATCACCGAGCCGCGCCGCCGTACCAGGGGTGACCTAGGGTCCACGCCGTGACCGCTGCAGTGACCGCCATGATCACCGCCGTCGTCGGCGTCCTCGGCACGCTCTTCGCGCCCGTGCTCAGCCAGCGGCTCACCGCACGGCAGCGGGCCGAGGAGGCGCGGGCCGCCGAGGAGAGGCGCCGGTTCGAGGAGCGGCGGGCCGCCTACACGGCGATGAACCGGGCCTCGCGCCAGTTCCACACCCTCCTCAAGGACGCCCTGCACCGCATTCGCGACGGCGTCTACACGGAACAGGACCGCGGCCAACTGGAGGAGGCGCGCCGCGACTACCGCGACCGGTACGCCGAGGCGCAGATGGTGGTACCCGAGCGGATCCTGGACGCCTCACGGGCCGTGAACCAGGTCCTCGCGGGCATCGACGCCGGCCAAGCGACTCGACCGGGGCCTGGCCCCGGAGGGCGAGAGCGCGCGCCAGGCCCTCCTCGACCTGAAGGAGGCCGAGCCGCGGTTGTCGGCGATGCGGCGGCTGATGCGGGAGGACCTGGGCGTGGACGACCGAGGCGCCGGTCAGTTGCCGGTCCCCGCTCGTGTCGCGTCCGCTCCCCAGCTGGCCAGCAGGCGCAGCGCTTCCGCTGAGGGGGAGGACGGCTCGGCGTGATAGACGACCATGGACTGCTCGGCGTCGTCGGCAAGTTTGAAGGACTCGTACTGGAGGGCCAGTTCGCCGACCAGGGGGTGGCGTAGGCGTTTGACGCCGTGGCTCTTTTCCTTGACGTCGTGCGTCGCCCACAGGCGACGGAAGTCCTCGCTCTTGACCGACAGCTCGCCCACGAGCGCCGACAGCCGTGGGTCGTCCGGGTAGCAGCCGGCTTCCATGCGCAGCGCGCAGACGATGTCGATCGCCTTCTGCTCCCAGTCCAGGTAGAGGTCGTGGTAGTCGGGGTTGAGGAAGACCAGCCGCGCCCAGTTCCGCTCCTGCGCCGGCAGCTGCGACCAGTCACCGAAGACCGCCGCCGCCATCCGGTTCCACGCCAGGATCTCCGCGCGCCGCCCCACGACGTAGGCCGGCACCCCGTCCATCGTGTCCAGCAGCTGCCGCAGTGAGCCCCGCACCTGCTGCGTCCGCGCCACCTGCTTCTTCTTGTGCTTCGGCTTCGCCAGATGCGTCAGGTGCGCGTGCTCGGCGTCGGTCAGCCTGAGCGCGCGGGCGATCGAGTCGAGCACCTCCGCCGACACGTTCCGCCCGTTGCCCTGCTCCAGGCGCGTGTAGTACGCCACCGACACCCCGGCCAGCTGGGCCAGTTCCTCCCGGCGCAGTCCGGGCACCCGGCGCTGCCGCCCGTAGTGCGGCAGGCCCACGTCCTCCGGCTTCAGCCGGGCGCGCCGGGTGCGCAGGAACTCGCCGAGCTCGGCACGCCGGTCCAGTCCCGCACCGGCGTCCCCACCGGTGTCCGCGGCGGCCCCCTGTACGGCGTCGGGCTGTTCGTCCATACGTCCAGTATTCACGGTCGTACGCACACCAACCTGACCCCGCCAGTGGTAGGAACGGTGAACGTAGGCAGAGCCGTGACCTGGGTGGACGCCAATTTCTTGGGCAGGCTGGACGTCGTGCCCGGTCGGAAGGCAACCGGGCGCGACGAACTGCTAGGAGAACCTCGGCATGACCACTGTTGCTGCGTACGCCGCACCCGCCGCCAAGGCTCCGCTGGAGCGCACCACCATCGAGCGCCGTCCGGTCGGCGAGTTCGATGTGCTGATCGACATCAAGTTCGCCGGTATCTGCCACTCCGACATCCACCAGGCCCGGGAGGGCTGGGGCGAGGCGATCTTCCCGATGGTCCCGGGCCACGAGATCGCCGGCATCGTCTCCGAGGTCGGCACCGGCGTCACCAGGTTCGCCGTCGGCGACCGTGTGGGCGTCGGCTGCATGGTCGACTCCTGCCGCGAGTGCAACAACTGCAAGGCCGGTCTGGAGCAGTACTGCACCAACGGCGCGACGATGACGTACAACGGCATCGGCAGGGACGGGAAACCGACCTACGGCGGCTACTCGGAGAAGATCGTCGTCGACGAGAACTACGTCGTGCGCATACCCGACGGCCTGTCCCTCGACGTCGCCGCCCCGCTGCTGTGCGCCGGCATCACCACCTACTCCCCGCTGAAGCACTGGAACGCCGGCCCCGGCAAGAACGTCGCCGTCCTCGGCATGGGCGGCCTCGGCCACATGGGCGTGAAGATCGCGCACGCGCTCGGTGCCGAGGTGACCGTCCTGTCCCAGTCCCTGCGCAAGAAGGACGACGGCCTGAAGCTGGGCGCCGACCACTACTACGCCACCAGCGACCCGAAGACCTTCGAGGAGCTGGCCGGCACCTTCGACCTGATCCTCTCGACGGTCTCGGCCCCGCTCGACTTCGGCGCCTTCCTGTCGCTGCTGAAGACGGACGGTGCGCTGGTCAACGTGGGCGCGCCCGAGGAGCCCATCTCCCTCAACCTCTTCTCGGTGATCGCCGGCCGCAAGACGCTCGCCGGCTCCAGCATCGGCGGCATCGCCGAGACCCAGGAAATGCTGGACTTCTGTGCCGAGCACGGCTTCGGCGCCGAGATCGAGCTGATCCGAGCCGACCAGATCAACGAGGCGTACGAGCGGGTGCTCGACAGCGATGTGCGGTACCGGTTCGTGATCGACACCGCGACGATCTGAGCGCTCTGACCGCCGACTGCGCATGAGGGCCCCGGGCGGCACCGGACGCTGTTGGTTAATCCGGGGCCTTACGCGTTCTTCGCCCCGTCGATCGTTTGGTCGGCGGGGCGAAGTCGCGCGAAGTGGCTGGTGCGGGTGCGGGCTCGTGGGGTGCTG
>NZ_JBEXHW010000005.1:0-22825 GCF_040608235.1 Streptomyces sp. NPDC005202
CACTGTCTTGTCCGCCGCCTCGGTGAACGCGCGCCGACCCACCGCGCTCCCTTCGCGAGGAGGCCGACATGGCCAGCATCCCACCCACCTCACGCGCCGTCATCGGCGGTGTGGACACCCACAAAGACCTGCACGTGGCCGCCGTCATCGACACCGACGACCACGTGCTCGACACCCGCCCGTTCTCCACCACCCGGGCCGGCTACCGCGGTGCGCGGCCTGGCGACCGGACGAGACCGCCTTCCGCGACCCCGTCTCAGCCACCCGCATCGCGATCAAATCCCTGGCCCGCCGCTACCTGGAACTCAACGACGAGGTTGCCGACCTCGACGCGATGATCGAGCCCCTGGTCCGTGAACTGGCACCCTCGCTGCTGGAGCGGACCGGCTTCGGGATCGAGAACACCGCCCAGCTCCTGGTCACCTGCGGCGACAACCCTCAGCGGGTCACCGACGAGGCCCGCTTCGCCAAACTCTGCGGCGTCGCCCCGCTGCCCGCCTCCTCCGGCAAGATCCAGCGTCACCGGCTCAACCGCGGCGGCGACCGCCAGGCCAACTCCGCTCTCCACATGGCCGTCGTCTGCCGCCTGCACTACGACGAGGCCACCCAGAAGTATGTCGAACGCCGCACCAGCGAAGGCAAGTCGAAGATGGAGATCATCCGTTGTCTCAAACGGTACGTAGCCCGGGAGGCCTACTACCTGATCAAGCAGGACAGCACCCCGAACCGGCCTGCCCAGAGGGCTTGACATACAGGAGAGCGTCAAGGGAGCCCAGTACACGAGCGTGACGTTCGGACAGCGGTGCAAGGAAGCCGGCATCCGCCCCTCCACCGGCCGGACCGGGTCCTGCTTCGATAACGCGGTGACCGAGAGCTTCTTCGCCTCCCTGGAAACGGAGCTCATCGACCGCTTCCGCACGCGCCGCGACGCCGAACAACAGCTCTTCAGCTACATCGAAGGATTCTACAACCCCTGGCGCCGCCACTCGGCGAACGGCCAGCTCAGCCCAGCCGAGTACGAGCGCCGACACGCACCACAAGCATCAGCTAACCTCGCCTACGCTGCCGCGTAGAACGCAAGCCCGTCCGTGTCTACCGGACCGGAGCAACTCCAGCCGTCAGCAACAGAAGCCGGCAGTGCCGACGCCGCTGCTCTGGCCGGACGCTGGGGTGCACACCGGTGGTCGGGCGCCCCTCTCTGCCGCGCTCGGTCCGACGGTCACAGGTACCGGGCCAGGAATTGGAGGGCCAGGCTGGTGGCGGACACCACCAGCCACAGGCAGCCCCCGAGCAGCAGGGGCGCGGGACCGGTCCGGCGCAGCCTGGAGGGTTCGGTGGACAGGCCGATCGCGGACAGGGCGACGGTGATCAGGAAGATGGCGAGCGTGCTGAGCGGGCCTTGGGCGTCGGATGGGACGAGGCCGGCGGTGTTCGCGGCGGCCAGGACGAGGAAGCCGGTGAGGAACCACGGCACCAGCCGGCCGACGCGCACCGGGCCGGAAAGACCCCGCCCAGAACCTGCCGCGCCGGCGTCGGCCGGCGCGTCTGTCTTCCGCGCGCGGCGGCGGGCGAGGGCGGCGAGGCCCAGGCAGATCGGGATGATCAGCAGGGTGCGGGCCAGCTTGACCACCACCGCGTAGTCGGCTGCCGGGCCGCCGTAGGTCGTGGCGGCGGCGACCACCGACGACATGTCGTTGACCGCGGTGCCGGCGAACAGGCCGAAGGCGTGCTGGCCCATGCCCAGCAGATGCCCGAGGGCGGGGAAGATCAGCACCGCGGCGACGTTGAAGACGAAGATCGTGGACACGGCATAGGCCACCTCCGCCTCGGCCGCGCCGATGACCGGCGTGACGGCGGCGATCGCGGAGGCGCCGCAGATGCCGGTGCCCACACCGATCAGGGTGCGCAGGTCGCGGACGACACCCAGGCGGCGTCCGATCCCGTATGCCGCCGCCAGGCAGACCGCAAGGGTCACGAGCATCACCGGCAGCGAGCCGACACCGACCCGCAGCACCTGGCCCAGGGACAGTTGCGCGCCCAGTACCACCACCGCGGCCTGGAGCACTCCGCGCCCGGCGAAGGTGATGCCGGGCCGCATCCGGTCACCGGGCCGCACCGCGACCGCCACCAGCACCCCGAGCACGATGCCGCTCACCGGCCCGCCGACGACGGGGACCAGCCGGCCCAGCGCAGTCGCGACCAGGGCGACGCCGACGGCGAGGGCGAGCCCGGGCAGCCGGGCGGCGAAGCCGGGGGCTTGGGCGGCGAGGGCGGCGCCGTGCCTTCGGGCGGTGGCAAGGCGGGGCAGGCGGGTGGTCCCTGACGGGGAGAGGCTGGCGTCCTTCATGATCACCACTTTGGTCGGCGTCGTGCCGGCCCTGTAGCCCCTGATGGAGCAGGAGGTCATAGCCCAGACGTATGAGTGACTCATACGCTGGGGCTGTGACAGACTCCTCCGTGCCGGATCCCCAGACTGTTCCCCTCCCCTTGCGCACGCCCGACCTGGAGTCGTTGCGGCTCCTCGTCCTCGTGGCCGACCTGGGCAGTCTGGGCCGGGCGGCCGAGCGGCTGCGGATCTCCCAGCCGTCCGCCAGCCGCCGGATGTCCACGCTGGAACGCGGGTTGGGACTGGTCCTGGTCGACCGCACCCGCCGCGGCTCCCGGCTGACGCTGGCCGGGCAGGTCGTCGCCCAACACGCCCGGCGGGTCCTGGACGAGCTGGACGAGCTGCTCACCGGGGCCGACAGGTTGCGCGACCGGCGGGAGGCCGAACTGCGCGTCGCGGCGAGCCTGACCATCGCGGAGTACCTGCTGCCGGCCTGGATCAGCGAGCTGCGCGTTCGCCGGCCGGAGCTGTACATCGGGCTGCAGGTGACCAATAGCGAGCACGTGCCCGAGCTGGTCGAGTCGGGCGAGGCCGACATCGGATTCATTGAGGGGCCGCGCCTGTCCCGTGTGATGTCCACGCGGCAGGTGGCCGAGGACCGGCTCGTCGTCGTGGTCGACCCCGGTCACCCGTGGGCGCGGCGACGGGAGCCGCTGTCGGCGCGGGAGCTGTCCCGTGCGCCGCTGGTGCTGCGGGAGAGCGGTTCGGGCACGCGGCAGACGCTGGACCGCGCCCTGTACCTGGTCGGCTGTGAACGCGTTCGGCCCCTGGTGGAGCTCGGCTCGACGGCCGCCGTGCGCGGTGCGGTGATCGCCGGCACCGGGCCGTCCGTCCTGAGTGAACTGGCCGTCCGCGGCGACATCGCCGAGGGCCGACTGATCGGCGTCGACGTCACGGGCGTCGACCTCGCGCGCGACCTGCGTGCGGTCTGGCCGACCGGGCGGCGCCTGGTGGGCCCGGCGGCGGAACTGGTCACGGTGGCCCGCCGGGCGGTCGCCGGCGAACGGCCGGCCCGCGCGTAGGGCCCGACAGGACGACGGCGCCTACCTCGCCGTGCTGCTGTGGCAGGGTGCCCGTGTGCCCGGGGTCGATATCAACTGCTCCGTCACCCTGTATGGGCGCGATATCGCGCGGGCCCAGCGAGCGGGGCTTCGCCTCGCGGACGACGGCGAAGCCCGCTCGCTTCGTCAATCCCAGCTTCCGAAACAGTCCGGAACTCACCTGCGCGTCGCACATGTTGTAGCCACCGGAGGCATGCCCCTTCCTCGTGCTGCCATCAAGGCTAGTCGACCACCAGCGGCGAAGCGGTCGGCCATGCTTGCGACACCCGGCCCGGCGCTCGGCGCCCTACAGGAATTGGCAGCCCGCCGCAGGCACGGACGGTCACTCGTACCCAGGTCAGCGAGACGCTCCTTCCAGTGTCTGCTCGGTCCAGATGGTCTTGCCGTCGGCCGAATAGCGGGCTCCCCAGGTTTGGGCCAGCTGCGCGACGATGAACAGTCCGCGTCCCCCTTCGTCGGTCATGCGGGCGTGCCGGAGGTGTGGTGCCGTGGCGCTTGAGTCGCTCACTTCGCAGGTCAGCGCGCGATCCAGAATCAGGCGCAACTTCCGAGTACCGCGTCCCGGAGTGTGAGCGGCACGACAAGGAGGCTGTGCGCTCGGGATGCGCGGATGGCCCGGCCGCGGGCCGGGTCGGTCTCCAGCCAAGGCGGGTCGGGGGTGAGGTCGACGGCCTGGGAGAGTTGCTCGGCCAGGGCCCGGCTGAAGGGAGTAGGTGCGGGAAGTACTTCGACATGTCCCACGGGGTGAGCCTGTGGCGCATCCTCCCCGGCGCTGCTGCGAAAAGCGGCCCGTCTCAGCGTCACGCAGCTGGGGAGCGGTGATGGCGGGTCGTAGCCACAGATCACAGCCTCCACCAACTCCACGACTGCCACGTCCGCGAATTCCGGAACGAGTGCGTCGGCGAGCTCTTGGCAGGTCACCACCATGTCCAGGGAGCGGCCCACCCGCTCTCGCACCGTGTCGAGAATGCGCAGCCGCCTCAGAGCCCTTTCCCGGTCGGTCACGTCCACGACCGTGATGCTGACTGACGCCGAGCACCGCACCGTCCGGGTCCAGGAGAGGGAAAGCGGTGAGCTCGTAGAGACGTTCCTGGCCGTGGTGGGCAGGGGGCCGTGCCCGCAGGACCCGCCCGCGCACCGACACACCGCTCTCCAGTACCTCCTGCACGAGAGCCTCGGCCGCCTCCGCATCGACCACGTAGTGCGATCCGGGAAAAGTGCGCCCTATGACGTCTTCTTCTCGCGTGCCCTGCATGGCGGGCGTGGCGGTGTTGATGCGGACCACCCGCAGGTCGCTGTCCAGCACAGCCAGGCCAACCGGCGCCTGGGTGAACAACGCTTCGAGTGTCACCGTCCCGGCGTCACCCGCGCCCCTTCCCCGACCGTCGTCGGCCATGGAAGTCACCTCCCGTGCCGCCCGAAGCGGCTCCGTCCTTTCCGGTCTACTCCAGCACCGCCGACACAGCGACCGCAGAGGTCACGGCCGGGGACTCTTCCGCTCTGCGGGCGCAACCCGTGAGCGGGTGGGACGATGGGGGTGTTCCGGCCTGCACATGGCGGGAGGAGCGGGCATGGAAATCAAGCCGCAGATGGTCGCCATCCCCAAGGACACCGACCATCTTGAGCAGGGGAAGTACGGCCCCATTTTTCCCAGGACCCCGGCGTGCTACGGGTTCACGATCATTGCGCGGATCAAACCGGGCCGGGCCGACGCGGTGCGTGCCCACGGTCAGACGCTGGTCAAGGCATTGGAGGAAGATCCGTACCTGCTGGCGCCGTTGAAGCTGCACTACCTTCGCTGGGTTCTCTTCGACGACGACACGCGCTTCATGTATCAGGGGATCTTCGACACCGATTTCGACAAGTACACCGAGGACGCGGTCGCGCTCTTCACGAAGGTCGGCGCGAGCACCGTCTTCGAGAATCTCGAAGGGTTTCCCGAGGACTGGCGGACCAACCCCGAGGGGTTCGTCCGGTTCGTGCGGGAGCACCACTGTCCGAGCTTCATCGAGTACGGAGAGTACCCCTACGTGACGGCGGGCGAGATCAAGAAGGCTCTGCGGGTCAAGGGTGCTCTGTCGGAGATGCTCGACCAGTTGCAGTAAGGCCGGGGTCGGACCTGCCGGATAGTGAACCCTCCGCGCAGCGTGTGACCGCGGATCGGAGACGATCGAAATGAGCGAGGCCAGGACCGCGCGCACATACAACCAGAGGCACATCCCCCGGGGATACACCCCTGGTCGGAAGCGGGTGAGTGTCTATGTCTCGTGGAGCTATCCGGCCGAGGCGGGCCGGTACGCAACGGAGTTGGACAACCGCTTCTCGACCATGACCGAGGTCAGGCGGGTGGCGTGGCCCGCCTATGAGGACCCGAAATGGTCCGACCCCTATCGGTTCCAGCAGGGCATCGCCGGGGCGCTCGAGCTGTTCTTCTGGGCCT
This sequence comes from Streptomyces sp. NPDC005202, assembly GCF_040608235.1. Taxonomy (NCBI): domain Bacteria; kingdom Bacillati; phylum Actinomycetota; class Actinomycetes; order Kitasatosporales; family Streptomycetaceae; genus Streptomyces; species Streptomyces sp. NPDC005202. The sequence continues at coordinate 5,888 of NZ_JBEXHW010000005.1, forward strand.
GGGTGCCGTTCCAGGACTTCGTCGAGGAGACCACGGGGCATCCGGTTCCGGTGTACCAGCGCATCGACCAGGCCGGCTTCCCCACCCCGCTGGACGAGCGGGTCCTTGCTGACACCGATGTCCTGTTCGTCTTCGGGCTGGACCACATGATCACCGAGCAGGACGCTCAGCCGGGCGAGATCGAGGTACTGAGGGCCTTCCTCGCCCGCGAGGACGTGCGCCTGGTGCTCGGCCCCCACCACGACGTCGGTGCCTCGGACGATCTGTCCGAGCGGGAGATGGAGTACCGCCACCACGGCGATCCTCTGGTGCCTCGCCAGCAGCGGTTCGCCACCTACGTCAGGGACCTGATGAAGGGTTTGGGCGTGCCGGTCATGAACCGCTATGGACTGCGTCCCGCGACCAGTGAGGGCAACAAGATCGCTCCACTGTCCACGGTCGGGGACCTGGACGCCAAAGGGTGGCTGGAGGGGGTGACGAACTTCAACTTCCACATGCATCTGCCGCACTACGAGGTGACGACCGACGAGCCGGACGCCATCCATGTGCTGGCGAGGCAGCCGATCGACACGTCCAGGCCGCATCCGTTCACCGAGGCAGGCAACACCGAGTTCAACATGTTCCTGTGGATGCCGCCGAGCGGAGACCGGGCGGGCGATGTGCTGCTGGCGGACTCGACGATCTTCAGTTCCCTGTTCGGAGGTGATGACAGCCTGCGCAACTTCTGGCGGAACCTCGTCTCGAAGTAGGGCCCGCAAGGAGGTCACCCGTGAGTGAGTCCTTGGAAGCCGAGCTGGAGCTGGACGACATCCAGCGCGGCGTCCTCAGCCCCCGGCCGACCCCTTACGCGGACGCCTACCTGGCCTTCCGGGTCGACGACCGGGAACAGGGGCGGGAGCTGATGCGGCGCGTCAGTGGGGCGGTGACCTCCGCCGCCGACTCGGCCAGTCCTCTCGGGGACACCTGGGTCAGCGCCGCCCTGACCTGTCACGGCCTCGAGACCCTCGGAGTGCCGGCTGCATCGCTGGACACGTTCGCCTGGGAGTTCCGGCAGGGCATGGCCGCCCGTGCCCGAGCACTCGGCGATGTCGGTGACAGTGCCCCGGAGCATTGGGAAGCACCGCTCGGCACCCCCGACGTCCACGTGGTGATCACCGCCGTCGCCCCCGACTCCCTGCGCCTGCAGGCGGCCATCGATCGCGCTCGCCCGGCTTACGACCGCCTCCCGGGCGTGACCGCGATCTGGCGGCAGGACTGTTACGCGCTGCCCACCGAGACCGAGCATTTCGGTTATCGCGACGGAGTCAGTCACCCCGCCGTCGAAGGAAGCGGCATCGCCGGATCGAATCAACTCGAAGTGCCTCTGAAGGCCGGTGAGTTCGTTCTCGGGTACCCCGACGAACTCGGCGGTACCCAGACCCCGCAGCCGGCCGTGCTGGGTCGCAACGGCAGCTACGCCGTCTTCCGTAAACTCCATCAGAACGTCGCCCAGTTCCGCCGCTACCTGAGGGACAACTCCACCGGGCCCGAAGACCAGGAACTCATCGCGGCGAAGATCATGGGGCGCTGGCGCAGCGGGGCTCCCCTCGCACTCGCCCCCCAGCAGGACGATCCGGCGCTCGGTGTCGACCCGCACCGGCGCAACACCTTCCTGTACCAGCGGGACGACCCGATCGGTTTCCACACTCCCGGCGGCTGCCACATCCGCCGGGCCAACCCCCGCGACGCCGCCGTGGCGGGGGAGGTGCGCCTGCACCGCATGATCAGACGCGGCGCCGTCTACGGACCACCACTGCCGGACGGGGCGCTGGAGGACGACGGCCTTGGCCGCGGCCTGATGTTCGCGTTCATCGGCGCACACCTGGGGCGGCAGTTCGAGTTCGTCCAGTCCCAGTGGCTGAACGACAGCGTCTTCTTCGGCGGAGAAGACGGCAAGGATCCCGTCACCGGCTCCCAGGACGGCTCCACCGGTTTCACCGTTCCCCGGCGGCCGGTGCGACGACGCCTTGCCACGCTGCCCCGGTTCGTCGTCACCCGAGGCGGTGAGTACTGCTTCCTGCCGAGCCTGAGCGCCCTGCGCTGGCTCGGCGGTCTTCAGGACTGACAAGCGACGACGCGCACTGCGGCAACGCCCGGAGATCTCCGCTCCCCGGAGGGGAAGGCCGATGGACACACTGCACCTGGTGCTCAACGCCGTCACCGTCATCTTCATCATGGCCACGATGTTCGCGGCCGGCCTGGGGGCCACCGTCCCCGCACTGCGGGGCGTCTTCACCAACGTCCGGCTGCTCCTGCTGGCGCTGCTCGCCAACATGGTGATCATCCCCCTGCTCGGCTGGGGCATCGGCACGCTCCTCGGCCTCCCGCCGGCCTCGCTCGTCGCCCTCGTCCTGCTCGCCTCGTCCCCGGGCGGCCCCTTCGGCGCGAAACTGGCCATGGTGCAGAACGGCGATGTCGTCGCGGGCGCGGCGATGCAGGTACTCCTCGCCTCCATCGGCAGTCTCACCTTCGCACCCACGGTCAACGGCATCCTCACCGCCGCCGACATCGGCACCAACGTGTCCCTCGACGTCGGGGCGCTGGTCCGGACCGTGGCGCTGCTCCAACTCGTGCCGTTCGCCATCGGCCTGCTCATGCGCCGCTACGCCACGCCCACGGCGCAGTCATGGCACCCCACGGCAGCCGCGGTCTCCAACATCACCTTTCTGATCGTGCTGGCGGGCATGCTGCTCGGCAACTGGCGATCGGTCGTGGATCTCTTCGGCTCCCTCTCCCTGCTCGCCGGGTTCCTGCTCGCAGCCGCCGCCTTCGGTATCGGTACTTTGCTGGCCACGGGCCCGACGGTGCGCCGCACCACCATGGGCGGCGTGGCTTCGGTACGCAACGTGGGTCCCGCGCTGGCCGCGATCGGGCTCGCGTTCGACGACCAGACCGCCGTGCTGGGGGCGCTGGCAGGGGTCCTGCTCAGCGGGCTGGCCGCTGCCCTGCCGATCGCCACGTTCCTCAGCCGCCGACGTCAGGCCCCGGCGCCGCCCGACACCGATCACGGCACGCCGTCGGCCAGTACCCGTCCTTGACGTTTGCCGCGGCCTGAGGCTCACGAGCGGACCGACCGGGACGGTGATCTCCCGCTTGAGGATCTTGCCGGTGGGGCCCTTGGGGAGCTCGGCGGTAAGGGTGACGATGCGCGGATACTTGTAGGCTGCGACGCGTTCCTTGACGTAGTCGCGGATCTCCTCCGGCGTCGCCTCCTCTCCGGTCCTCAGTACGACGACCGCAGTGACTTCCTCGCCGTGCAGCGGGTCCGGAACTCCCACGACAGCGGCCTCGGCGATCGCGGGGTGCCCGTAGAGGACCTCCTCGATCTCTCGCGGGTACACGTTGTATCCGCCCCGGATGATCAGGTCCTTTTTCCGGTCCACGATGAAGTAGAAGCCGTCTTGGTCGACGCGTGCCAGGTCGCCGGTGTGGAACCAGCCGTCGCGGAGGGCGTGGGTGCTTGCGTCGGGGTTGTTGAAGTAGCCCTTCATCACGTTCTCACCGCGGACGGCGATCTCTCCGATCGCGCCGGGCTCCACGGTGGTCTCCGCGACGAGTTTCATCTCGACGCCGCGCACGGGTGTGCCGATCGAGCCGGCCTTGCGCGGGCGGTCCGGATGGTTGAAGGCGGCCATCGGAGAGGTCTCCGACAGGCCGTAGCCTTCCAGCACGGTCGCTCCGAAGGTCCGCTCGAAGCCGTGCAGCACCTCGACCGGCAGGGCGGCGCCGCCCGACACCGCGAGCCGGAGCCGGGATGTCATGCCCGTCAGACCGGCGGGCCTGCAGGAGGGCGGAGTACATCGTCGGCACGCCGAGGAAGACGGTGACCCCGTCCCGGCGCATGACATCCAGAGCCCGTCCCGCATCGAACCGGGGCAGCAGCGTCAGCGTCGCGCCGGCCGCCACGGAGGCGTTCATGGCGCAGGTCTGCCCGAAGGCGTGGAACAGGGGCAGACCGCCGAACAGGACGTCCTCGGGACCGAGCAGAAGCAGGGTCTGCGTGGTCGTGGCCGTGTTGGTCAGCAGGTTGCGGTGGGTCAGTTCGGCTCCCTTGGGCGTGCCGGTGGTGCCCGATGTGTACAGGATCAAGGCGGTGTCGTCGTCGGCTCGTTCGACGACGTCGGCCAGGGGCGGGGCAGCGAGCAGCAGCGTGTGGAAGGCGTCGGAATCCGTGACCAGGCACGCCGCTCCGGTCTCGGCGGCTGCCTTTGCGACCTCCTCGGCGCACATCGGGTGGGCCAGTGTCATCCGGGCCCCCGAGTCGCGCAGCACGAAGGCTGCCTCACGGGCCTTGAGCAGCGGGTTCATCGGCACGACTACGCCACCGGCCCGCAGGATGCCGTAGTACACGACCGGGAAGAGCGGCACATTGGGCATGGTCATCGTGACCACGTCGCCCGGCCGGACACCCCGGTCGCGCAGGACACCGGCGAACCGGGCACTCGCCTCGTCGAGCTGCTCGTACGTCAGGGTGGTGTCGTCGTGTCGCACGGCGACGTGCGGTCCGTGCACAGCCGCGGAGTTCACCAGAAGCGTGGCGAGATTGGTCATGACCGTGGTGTCCTCGATTCGTCTCAGTTGGTGCGCAGCGACGGACAGCCGCAGCCCGGGCGTGCCGTGCGCAGGCTTCGGGGGCGGATGACGTCGTGGGGGGTGACTCCGGCGCGTGTCGTCGGGCGGAAGTGTGCTCCGGCTGCGTGGTCGGCCGTGTCGGTGTCCCCGTGGCGGGCCAGCCACACGCGCAGCAGGTGGCGTTTGTGCTCCGGGGCGTCGAAGTCCTCGTACGCCGAGCGGGCGTGCAGCACCACGTGATTGTCGAGCAGCAGCAGATCGCCGGGCTGGAGATCCAGTTTAAGTTGGACGGCGGGCGAGGCGGCCGTCGTGTCGATGAGGTCGTACAGCTTCTTGGCGGTGGCCCGGGCGCCGTCCGGGCCACCGCCGCGGGCAGGGCGGGCCTCGCCAGCGAGGCGGGCACGGTCGTATCGCATGCTGGGTCGGTCGCCGTGCCGGCTGACAAGCGGGGAAGCCAGGTGAGCCCCCTCGCCGGACGCCCACTCCTCCTGGCGGTCGAAACGGTGGGTGCGGTACAGGCGCGCGGCGAGATCCGGGCGGATTTCGAGCACGGCGTTGTGCACGGCAGCGGCACTGGCGAGCAGCGTACGGCCGCCCGAGCGCGCCGGCCGCAGGCACAGCAGGCCGAGCAGGTCCGATTCGGCGGTGTGGAACGGCACCGCGGCCCGGGTCAGGATCGCCGGCGGTGCCGGGTCGTCCTGCGTCGGGCCGGCGTCCCGGATGTGGCACAGGGTGCGGCCGTCGGCGGTCTGCGGGACGGGCCTGCCGAGGTACTGGCCGATGCCGCGCAGCACGGTGCTCGCTTCAGCCTCTCCGAGCAGATCCTCCGGGACGTTCTTGATCAGAAGGAAGCCCCGCCCCTCGGACAGTGTTCTCGCAGCGCGATTCAGCTCGGCGGCGAGTGTGGGCAGCGGGAAGTCGGCGACGGTCATCCGCAGCAGGGTGGCGGCACGAGTGCGGGCGGTGTGCAGCGCCGTACGCAATTCGTCACGGGTCTCGGCGGACAGACGGAGAACCCAGTCGTCGCGGCCCGCCAGGTCGAGTCCGTACCACAGGGCGGGGCCGTGAACGGTTCGGTCGGCACCGTCGGCGTATGGGGGGTTTCGGCCATGGTCGCCTCCGCGAGGTCTGGTGAGCGGTCAGTTCCTTCCGGCACTGCGACGGCCGGACGGCACGGCCGCCGCACCGCCGCACAGGCCGCGTTGAACGGGGATGCTACGAATCACTCGCCCGGCATGCTTGACGTGCGGGGACGAGAAACTTAACTTCTGGGGACCCATTGCCCCTGGAGCGTGCCCATGAGGCCCCTTGCCCGCACCGCCGCGCTGAACGGCTACGTCGAGCTGAGCCGATCCCTCGGTCTCGACCCCCGCGCCCTGATGAAGGGCGTCGGCCTGGACACCGCGGACCTGGCCGTACAGGACCGGTGGATCTCCGGCACGGCGGTGGTCAGGCTGCTGGAGCTGTCGGCCGCCGCATCCGGGCGTGAGGACTTCGGTCTGCTGCTGACCGAGCGGCGGCGCTTCTCCAACCTCGGACCCATCAGCCTGCTCGTCCGTGAAGAGCCCGACGTCCGCAGTGCGTTGGCTCTGCTGATCCGCCACCAGCACACCTACAACGAGGTCTTGCACGCGCGGCTCTCGGAAGGCAACGGGGTGGCCACGCTGAAGGTGGATCTCCGGCTCGGGGAGCCGCAGTCGGCCCGGCAGGGCACGGAACTCGCCGTGGGCGCGTTCCACCGCGTGCTGAGCGGCTTCCTCGGCCCGCACTGGCGCCCCTCGTCGGTCTGCTTCGCCCACCCGGCGCCGCGGGACACCGCAAGCCATCGCCGTCTGTTCGGGCCCTTGGTGGAGTTCGACCGCGACTTCAACGGCATCGTCTTCTACGCCGAGGACCTGGACGCCCCCAACGCCATGGCCGACGCCCAGTTGCGCAGCTACACCCGGCAGTACTTCGAGCCCATCGCGGCCCCCAGGGAAGCGTCCGAGGTGGACCGGGTGCGCGACCTCATCGAGGCGCTGCTGCCGACCGGGCGCTGCTCCATCGAGCAGATCGCACGCAGCCTCGGCGTCGACCGGCGCACGGTTCACCGTCATCTGGCCCGCTCCGGAGAGACGTTCTCCTCACTGCTCCATTCGACCCGCACGGCGCTCGCGGAGCAGTTCGTCGCCAACCCCAACCGTTCCTTGACCGAGGTCTCCACGCTGCTGGGGTTCTCGTCGCTGAGTGCGTTCTCCCGCTGGTTCCACGAGCACTTCGACACCGGTCCGCGGGAGTGGCGCAAGAGCCGGGGCGGCCCGGCAGTGCCCGGCGGAAGCTGAGCCCGCGGGGCGCACGCGGGCAGGAGCACGAATTGGGCCCGGCCGTGTGTCCCCGATTGGCAAGTGACCTGTCTCCACAGGCAAAGCGGCTGCGTGCCGCCCGCCCTACCTTGGCACCACCGCACCGGCGGTCGGCCTCCGGAGGGAGCGCTCTGCAGCTCCCCTGAGGGCACTCCCTCCGGATCGGCCCGCAACCACTGGGTCAGTTGTTGCGACCGTCCGGACTTACGCCGTCGCAGTCCTGTCGTCGCGTCCGCTGCCTGCTCCGTGACGCGATCACCTCTACGCCAAGGAGAAGCCCCGTGCATTTCCACGACGACTCACTCTTCCCGGAGAACCAGGAGAAGCTGGTGATCCAGGCCGCGCCGTACGGTCCCGAGTGGCTTCCCGGGGACGCGGACGACCTGCCCCTGACCATGGACGAGCACGTCCAGGCGGCCGTGGACTGCTACAACGCCGGCGCCACGGTGCTCCACATCCACGTCCGCGAGCTCGACGGCAAGGGCTCGAAGCGGATGTCCATGTTCAACGAACTGCTCGGGCGGCTGCGCGAGGCCGTGCCGGACATGGTGCTCCAGATCGGCGGTTCGATCTCCTTCGCACCCGAGGGCGAGGGCGGCGACGCCAAGTGGCTCGCCTACGACACCCGCCACCTGCTGGCCGAACTCACCCCGGCGCCCGACCAGGTGACGATCGCCATCAACACCAGCCAGATGAACATCGTCGAGATCATGAACGACGACGACCTTCAGGGCACCTCGATCGCGAAGCCGGACTACTACCGGGCCTACCGCGACATGGTCGTCGAGGCCGGTCCGGACTTCTACCTGGAGCACCTCAAGCGCCTGCACGCGAACGGCATCCAGCCGCACTTCCAGCTCGCCCACCTGGCCCAGCTGGAGACCGTCGAGCGACTCATCCGGGCCGGCATCCACACCGGGCCCCTGATCCTCAACTACGTGGCCATCGGCGGCGGTTTCGCCGGCCGGCACCCCGCCGACCTGGTCGAGTTCATCCGCCGCGTGCCGGACGGAGCCGTCCTGACCATCGAGAGCTCCATGCGCGCCGTGGCCCCGATGAACGCCGTCGCCATCGCCCTCGGCCAGCACGTGCGCGTCGGCAACGAGGACAACCTCTGGCGCGCCAAGGGTGAGCGGATGTCCTCCGTGGCCCAGGTCGAGCAGATGGTGCGGATCTCCGAGGCACTCGGCCGCGAGATCGCCACCGGTGCCGACGCCAAGCGGATCTACAAGCTCGGCGAGTACTACGCGGATGCCGACGAGACCCTCGCCCGCCTCGGCATGGTGCCCAACCGCCGCCCGGGACAGCGCGGCTTCATGCTGCGCGACGTCACGGCCTGACCCATGCCCGGCGTGCAGGGCGGCTCCGCACGCAGGCAACACCCATCCGCGCGAACCCTTCGGAGCACTCTGTGGCACACGCCGTCCGCTTCTACGAAACCGGTGGACCCGACGTCCTGAATTGGGAGGAGGTCACCGTCGGTGATCCCGGCCCGGGCGAAGTACGCATCCGGCACGAAGCCGTGGGCCTGAACTTCGCCGACACCTACTTCCGCATCGGGCTCTACCCGGTCCGCCTGCCCGACGGCATCGGCGTCGAGGCTGCCGGAACGGTGGAAGCGGTCGGCGAGGGCGTCACCGACCTCGCCGAGGGCGACCGGGTGACATACACCGGAAGTCCGCTCGGTGCCTACAGCACGGAGCGGGTCATGCCCGCCTCGCACCTGATCAAGCTGCCCCCCGAGATCAGCTGCGAGACGGCGGCCGCGATGACCATGCGCGGCCTGACCGCGGCCTATCTGCTGCGCAGGATCCATCCCCTGAAGCCCGGCGACACCGTGCTGCTGCACGCCGCGGCGGGCGGGGTGGGCCTGATCGTGTGCCAGTGGGCCGCACTGCTCGGCATCCGTGTGATCGGAACGGTGTCCAGCGAGGAGAAGGCTGACATCGCCCGGGCACACGGATGCGAGCACGTCATCCGCTACCGCAACGAGGACGTGGCCGACCGGGTGCGCGAGCTGACCGACGGCGCGGGCGTCCCAGTCGTGTTCGACAGCGTCGGCAAGGACACCTTCGAGGGCTCCTTGGCCTCACTGGCCCGCCGCGGGCTCCTCGTGTGCTTCGGCACCGCCTCCGGCCCCGTGCCGCCGATCGACGCGATGCAACTCGCCGTACAGGGTTCGCTGTTCGTCACCCGCCCCGCCTTGGCTGATTACATCGCAGACCCCGCCGAGCGCGCCACGCTGGCCGGCGAGCTGTTCGAGCACGTCGCCGCCGGGCGCATCAAGATCGAAATCAATCAGCGCTACGCCCTCGAGGACGCGGAGCAGGCGCACCGCGACCTGGAAGCCGGCCGGACCACCGGGTCCTCCGTCTTCGTCCTGTGACAGGGCGCACCCCGTTCCACCCCTGGGAGTGAGAACCCATGCCAGACACCCTCTCGTCCTCGCGGCAGGCCCCGGCCCTGGTACGCCCGAGCGCACGCCGCACCTCCCTCACGGCCGAGCCGCTGACCTGCACCATCGGAGCCGAGCTCCGTGGCGTGAGCCTGGCCGACGCGACCCGTGACGACGATCTGTTCGCCGAGATCAAGAGCCTGCTGCTGGAGTACAAAGTCCTCTTCCTGCGGGACCAGGACATCTCCCGTGCCGACCACGTCGCGTTCGCCTCGCGTTTCGGCCCGCTGGAGGACCACCCCGTAGCCGGCAGCGACCCGGACCACCCCGGACTGGTCCGGATCTACAAGGAGCTGGACAGCCCGCCGGAGCACTACGAGAACGCCCTGCACACGGACGGCACCTGGCGGGTGAACCCGTCGATGGGCGCCGTACTGCGCTGCGTCGAGTCGCCCCCGGTCGGCGGCGACACGATCTGGGTGAACATGGTCGAGGCTTACCGTCGCCTCCCCGACCACATCAAGACCCGGATCGAGGGGCTGCGCGCCCGGCACAGCATCGAGGCCACCTTCGGCGCCGTCATGCCCGAGGAACAGCGTCACGCGTTGAAGGAGCGGTTCCCGGACGCCGAGCACCCGGTCGTGCGCACCCACCCCGAGACCGGCGAGAAGATCCTCTTCGTCAACGCGTTCGCGACGCACTTCGTCAACTACCACACGCCCGAGAACGTGCGTTTCGGCCAGGACCACGCGCCGGGCGCGAGCCACCTGCTCACCTATCTGATCAGCCAGGCCGCCATCCCCGAGTACCAGGTGCGCTGGCGGTGGAGTCCCAACAGCGTGGCCATCTGGGACAACCGCTCCACCCAGCACTACGCCGTCCAGGACTACTGGCCCGCCGTCCGCAAGATGGAGCGCGCCGGAATCGTGGGCGACAGACCCTTCTGACCTTCCCTTTCAAGCAGTCGAGGTGATGACAATGGAGTTTCACACCACTGCGCAGTCCACGGCCCCGACATCGTCCGCGTCGGAGTGGCCCGTGTCCAAAGGCTATGCCTGGACGGTCTTCGCACTCGGCTTCGGCCTGCTGCTGTCCGACTACATGTCCCGCCAGGTGCTCAACGCCGCCTTCCCGTTGCTGAAGGCCGAATGGCTGCTGTCCGACGCGGCCCTGGGCTCGCTCAGCGGCATCGTCGCCCTGGCGGTCGGCGTGTTCACCTTCCCCATGTCCCTGATGGCAGACCGGTGGGGGAGGGTCCGGAGTCTGCTGCTGGCCGCCACGATGTGGAGCCTTGCCACCCTGGGGTGCGCCATATCGGCGAGTTACGGCGAGATGTTCGTCGGCCGTCTCTTCGTCGGCATCGGCGAGGCGGCGTACGGCAGTGTGGGCATCGCCGTGGTCCTCAGTATCTTCCCGGTTACCCTGCGGGCGACCCTCTCGGGTGCTTTCATCGCCGGCGGCGCCTTCGGCTCGGTGCTGGGCGTAGTCGTCGGCGGCGCCGTGGCCCAGGTGGCCGGCTGGCGCTGGGCGTTCGCCACGATGGGGATCTTCGGCCTGGTGCTCGCCGCCGTGTATGCGGTCGTGGTCAAGGAGAGCAGACTTGCGCCGCGCGGACGGCCCTCCGGCGGCGACGACGGCGCTGCCGCGCACGGCCGGCTGCGCACTCACCTGCCCCGCCTCTTCTCGTCCGTCTCCGTCATCAGCGCCTATGTCGGCAGCGGACTGCAACTGTTCATCGCCGGCGCGCTGTTGTCCTGGCTGCCCAGCTTCTTCAACCGCTACTACCACATGGCCCCAGGCAAGGCGGGCGGAGCCGCCGGCGCCTTCGCCATGATCATCTGCTTGGGGATGATCTTCGGAGGCGTGGCCTCCGACCGCATCAGCTCCACCGCCCCCATCCGCAAATGGGCCGTCGCGGCCGGCTGCAGCCTCGGCGCGCTCCTCCTGCTGACCCTCGCCTTCCAACTGCCCACCGGACCTGCCCAATTGCTTGCTCTGGCCGCCGGTTGCCTGCTGTCGGCCGGTTCCGCCGGGCCTGCGGCGGCCATGGTGGCGAACCTGACCCCCGCCTCCATCGCGGCGACCGCGTTCGCCACCCTCACCCTGGCCAACAGCCTGCTCGGGCTGGCCCCCGGCCCCGCGGTCACGGGCCCGCTCGCGGACCGCTTCGGCCTGCTGGGCGCCCTGCGCATCGTGCCCCTCGTCGCGGTCGCGGCCACGCTGGCCTTCCTGGTCGGCAGGCACTGGTACGACCGCGACCTCCTCCGCCTGGCCGACCTCACAGCGAAGGCGGAGACCAAGCACCCCTCGGAGGTCCTCTAATGAGCGCCACCGTGGAACCCACCGTGGTCATCGTCCCCGGTCTGCGCCACCACGTCGCGGACCACTGGCAGACCGTGCTGGCCAGACGTCTCGCCGAGGCCGGACGAGTCGTCCGCACCGTTCCCCCGATGGCCGGGAAACGACTCAGCCTGGATGCCCAAGTCGGCAACCTGGCCGCGACGCTGGCGCCCCTGGACGGACCGGTCGTGCTGGTCGCCCACAGCGCGGGAGCCATCACCACGGTGCACTGGGCCGCCCGCCACCGAGCCGACGTACGCGGCGCGCTCCTCGCCACACCACCGGACTTCACAACACCGCTGCCGGACGGCTACCCCACACCCGCCGAACTGGCGGAGCACGGCTGGACCCCCGTGCCCCGCGCGCGGCTGCCCTTTCCCAGCATCGTCGCCGCCAGCGCCGACGACCCGCTGGGCGCACCCGAACGCGTCGCCGAACTGGCCCGGAGCTGGGGCAGCCAACTCCTGCAACTGGGCGCGGTCGGCCACCTCAACCCGGCCTCGGGATACGGAGAATGGCCCCAGGGCGAAGAGCTGATCCGCATGCTGTAGTCCGACTCCGGCCGCGCACCGCTCGGGGCGACGCCTACCGGAGGGCACTCATGAGTCCGGACACCGAACTGCTGTGGACACCGGGGCGCCGGGAGCTGGAGGATTCCAACGTCGCGGTGTTCATGGAATGGCTGGAGGAGACCCGCGGTCTGAGCTTCGCCGACTACGCCGAGCTGTGGCGGTGGAGCTCCACCGATCTGGCGGGCTTCTGGTCGGTGGTGTGGGAGTACTACGGGCTGGACGCCGTCACCGCATACGGACGAGGTGCTGGCCGACACCACCATGCCGGGCGCCCGCTGGTTCACCGGCGCCCGGCTGAACTTCGCCGAACGATGTCTCGCCCAGGCCACCGGCGCGCGTCCGGCACTGGTGAGCGTGACCGAGGGCGGGGAGCCCGTCGAGACGTCGTGGGCGCAGCTGCGCCGCGACGTCGCCGACGTATCCGTTGCCCTCCGGCGCATGGGTGTGAAGCCCGGTGACTGTGTCGCCGGCTACCTCACCAACCTGCCGCAGGCGGTGGTGGCACTGCTGGCGACCGCGGCGGTCGGTGCCGTATGGACGGCCTGCTCACCCGACTTCGGCACCCCCAGTGTGCTCGCCCGGCTGACGCAGGCTCGGCCGACGGTCCTCGTCGCCGCGGACGGCTACCGCTATGGGGGCAAGGAGCACGACAAACGGACCACGGTCACCGAACTCCTGGACGGGCTGCCGACCGTCCGCCACCTCCTCACCGTCGACAACCTCTTCCCCTCGCAGACGGACGCCTGGTCCGTACGATCCGACGTCACCGTGCACGCGTGGTCCGCGCTGCCGTCCACCGACCAGGCACCGGACTTCGCCGACGTACCCTTCGACCACCCGCTCTGGATCCTCTGGTCGTCGGGAACCACCGGCGTCCCGAAGGGCATCGTGCAGAGCCACGGCGGCATCGTGGTGGAACTGCTGAAGGCGCTCGGGCTCGGTGTCGACCTGCGCCCGGAGGACCGGTTCCTGTTCGTCACCTCCACCAGCTGGATGGTGTGGAACTTCCTGGTCGCCGGTCTTCTGCACGGCAGCACGATCGTCCTCTACGACGGCAGCCCCACCTTTCCCGACGCCGCCGGCGCCTGGCGGGTCGCCGAACGGACCAGGGCGACGATGGTCGGGATGGGCGCGGCCTATCTCGCGGCCGTGGAGAAGTCGGGTCTGCATCCGGCAGCAGACCTCGACCTCGGTGCCGTGCGCTCGGTCCTGCAGACAGGCTCGGCCATGGCTCCGAGCACCTGGCAGTGGGTCCACCACCGGCTCACCCCCGGCGTGTGGCTGCAGTCGATCTGCGGCGGAACCGACGTCTGCTCCCTCCTGGCAGGCGGCTCCCCGCTCCTCCCGGTGCGCGTAGGCCGCATGCAGTGCCCGGCGCTCGGCGTGGCGCTGGCGGCGTGGGACGAGACGGGACGGCCTTTGACCGGCGAGCAGGGAGAGCTGGTGGTGACCGCCCCACTGCCGTCCATGCCACTGCGCTTCGTCGACGACCCCGGCGACGCACGCTACCGGGCCAGCTACTTCGACACTTACCCCGGCGTGTGGCGGCACGGTGACTGGGTGACCGTGGAAAAGGACCTGTCGGTCGTCGTGTCCGGCCGGTCCGACTCCACGCTCAATCGCATGGGAGTGCGGATGGGCTCGGCCGACATCTACACCGTGGTGGAGCAACTCCCCGGCATCTCGGACAGCCTCGTCGTCGGGGTCGAGCAGGCCAACGGCGGCTACTTCATGCCTCTGTTCGTCGTGAGCGACGACGGCGAGGAGGCTGACGACAGCCTGCGGGCGCGGATCACAGCGGCCATCAGACAGCAGCTGTCCCCGCGCCATGTACCCGACGTGATCGCGCGGGTACCCGCGCTACCCCGCACGCTGACCGGGAAGAAGCTGGAGGTGCCGGTGAAACGGATTCTGCAAGGCGCCCGCGTGGCCGACGTCACCGGTCCCGGAGCCATCACGAACGGCCACATGCTGGACTGGTTCACGGAATTCGGAGCACGGACGAACGCGAGCGGGAACATGTGAGGCACGGCCCAGTGATCGGGCCCTTCAATGGCCCAGCCTGACCGACCGGGCACACCATCAGGCAAGTCAGCCACCGGTCAGCATCCGTCCCTCAAGAGCCGTCGCCCAGCCATCGGCAAAACGTGTCGTTGTAGAGTGACGAAACGCCCTTGACCTGCAGCAAGCAGGCAGGGAGCCGACCTCTGGGAGCACTGAATGCTGCGCACCATGCACAAGTCCAAGATCCACCGTGCCACCGTCACCCAGGCCGACCTGCACTACGTGGGATCGGTGACCATCGACGCGGACCTGCTCGACGCCGCCGACCTGCTGCCCGGTGAGCTCGTCCACATCGTCGACATCACCAACGGCGCACGACTGGAGACATACGTCATCGAGGGCGAGCGCGGCTCGGGTGTCATCGGCATCAACGGGGCGGCCGCGCATCTCGTCCACCCCGGCGACCTGGTGATCATCATCAGCTACGCCCAGGTGACCGACGCCGAGGCGCGGGCGCTGAAGCCCCGCGTCGTGCATGTGGACCGCGACAACCGGATCGTGGCGCTGGGTGCCGACCCGTCCGCGCCCGTGCCGGGCTCGGACCAGGAGCGCAGCCCGCGGGCCGTACCGGCCTGATCAACGGACACCGGACCAGGAGCGTGCCCATGAGCGACATCGACATCCGCGACGACCGGGCGGCGGGCCGTCTGGAGGCGGTCGCCGGCGGCGAAGTGCTGGGCCACATCGAGTATTTCGTCCTCGAGTCCCCCGAGCGCGCGCTGGTCCCGGTCCACACGATCGTGGAACCGGCCCACGAGGGGAAGGGCATCGCGGGCTCGCTGGCACGCGAGCTGTACGACAGCGCGCGGCGCGAGGGCGTCGCCGTGGCCCCGCTGTGCCCGTACGTCGTCAGGTGGGCCGAACGCCACCCCGACGAGGCCCCGGCGGCCGACCCCGAGCTGCTGGGGGCCGCGCGCGAGTGGCTGGCGGCGCATCCGGAGCGGTTCTGAGCGGGACCCGCGCCTGACGATGCTCGCCCTCCTGCACACCTCGCCGGTGCACGTCGCGGTCTTCGACGCGCTGCGCGACGAGGCCCACCCCGGCCTGGAACTGCGGCACTTCGTCGACGAGGCACTGCTGGGCCGGGCCCGCCGCGAAGGTCCCGAGGCGGTGGCGGGCGCGGTACGGGCGGTGCTGGACAGGGCTGTCGCCGGCGGCGCCCGCGCGGTTCTGTGCACCTGCTCGACCATCGGCGGCATCGCGGAGGCGGCCGGGGCCGCGGCCGGGGTGCCGGTGCTGCGCGTCGACCGGCCGATGGCGGCCGCGGCAGTGGCCCGGGGCCCGCGGGTCGTCGTCATCGCCGCGCTGGAGAGCACGCTCGCCCCGACCGTCGCGCTCATCGAGGAGGAGGCCCGCCGCGCCGAACGCCCCGTCGACGTCCGCACCCTCCTCGTCGACGGCGCCTGGGCCCGCTTCGAGGGGGGCGACACCGAGGGGTACGTGCGCGAGGTGGCGGCCGCGACCGACACGATCACCGACGCCGACGCGATCGTCCTCGCCCAGGCCTCCATGGCCCCGGTCCAGCAGCTGACGACGACCGCGATCCCGATCCTGTCCAGCCCCCGCCCCGGGCTCGCGGCAGCAGCAAGGGCAGCCCACATCGTCCACGGCTGACACCCACCGCACACACCCGCTCCGTGAGGGTTGGTGGGTGGGTGGCTGCCGGGTGCTCGGCGGCCCCCGTGTGGCTCCCGGGTGCGGCTCCCGCGTGGGGCTCCCCGGTACCTGCCGGCGTGGTCGGAGGTGCGGGGGTGCCCGGTACCCGGCGGTCTCGGTGCGGCTCAGGCGCACGGGATCCCGGTGCCTGGCTTCGTGGCGGTTGCAGGCGGGCGGGTTCCGGATGCTCGGGGCCCTGCTGTGCCCCCGTGCACGGCTTCCCGGTGCCTGTCCCCCTGCGGTCGCAGGCGTGCGGGTGCCCGGCACCCGGCACGGTGGCCCCGGTGCGGCCCCCACACGCAGACCCCCGCATTCCCGCATTGAGCCCACCCGGGTCCTCGCGCCGGCGCCGGCGGGTGACTGGCGGCGCGGGCGTCGGGTATGCGTGGGAGTAGTCCAGAGCCGATGTCGACCGACTGGCTGGAGGACGCCATGACGAACCCGTACCCCGACCCCGTCCCGCCCCCGCCCATGCCGGGCCCCGGGCCGGGGCCCACGCCGGGCCCGGATCCCCAGCACCCGCAGCCGTACCCGGACCCGGTCCCGACGCCGGAACCACCCCCGACGCCGGAACCACTTCCGACCCCGGAACCACTTCCGACCCCGGAACCGCCCCCGACCCCGGGACCACCCCCGACCCCGGGACCGCCTCCGGCTCCCGGGCCGACGCCGCCGGAACCGACGCCCGGCCCCCACCCGGGCCCGAGCCCGACTCCGGAGCCCTCCCCGTCCCCGATCCCGCCGGGACCGGAGCCGGTGCCGAACCCCGAGCCGGGGCCGCCGCTCTCCTGAGACCAGCCGGGGCGCCGTTCCGCCCCCGACCACGACCACCGGACACGCCGACGGTGGGCGACCCTGCCGCCCACCGTCTCCGCGTGCCGCGGGTGCGTACCGGCGTGGCTGTGCCGGACGCGTGCCGCGGGTGCGTACCGGTGTGGCTGTGGCGGACGCGTGCCGC
>NZ_JBEXHW010000005.1:22920-165780 GCF_040608235.1 Streptomyces sp. NPDC005202
ACGGCGGGTGCGTACCGGTGTGGCTGTGGCGGACGCGTGCCGCGGGTGCGTACCGGTGTGGTTGTGGCGGACGCGTGCCGCGGGTGCGTACCGGTGTGGTTGTGGCGGACGCGTGCCGCGGGTGCGTACCGGTGTGGCTGTGCCCGACGCGTGCCGCCGTGCGACCTCCGGCTCGGCCCTGCCGTCCGCCTACGCGGACACCTCCGACCGGTCCCCGCCCCACAGCGTGTGGAAGGAGCCGTCGCGGTCGACGCGCCGGTAGGTGTGCGCGCCGAAGAAGTCGCGCTGCCCCTGGGTGAGGGCGGCCGGGAGGCGCTCGGCGCGCAGGGCGTCGTAGTAGGCGAGGGCCGCGGCGAAGCCGGGCGTCGGGACGCCCTGGCGGGTCGCGGCGACCAGCACCTCGCGCCAGTCGTCCTGCGCGGCGGCGATCTCCTGCGCGAACGTCTCGTCGGACAGCAGGCTCGGCAGGTCGGGCCGGGCGTCGTAGGCGGCGCGGATGCGGTCCAGGAAGGCCGCGCGGATGATGCAGCCGCCACGCCAGATCGAGGAGACGGCGCCGAGGTCGATCCCCCAGTCGTACTCCTCGCTGCCCGCGGCGATCTCGTGGAAGCCCTGCGTGTACGACACGATCTTCGAGGCGTACAGCGCCTGCTCCACCCGGTCGGCGAACGCGGACGCCTCCGACTCGCTCAGCGGCGAGGCCTTCGGCCCGGCCAGGCCCCGCGAGGCCTCGCGCAGCGCCGTGTGGCCGGACAGGGAGCGGGCGAAGACCGCCTCGGCGATGCCGGACACCGGGACGCCCAGGTCGAGCGCGATCTGGACCGTCCAGCGGCCGGTGCCCTTCTGCTCGGCCTGGTCCTGCACGACGTCGACGAACGGCTTGCCCGTCGCCGCGTCCACGTGGGACAGCACCTCCGCCGTGATCTCGATCAGGTACGAATCCAGACGGCCCGTGTTCCAGGTGCGGAAGATTTCGGCAATCTGCGCGGGGGAGTATCCGGCGACGTCGCGCAGCAACTGGTAGGCCTCGCCGATCAGCTGCATATCGGCGTACTCGATGCCGTTGTGCACCATCTTCACGAAGTGCCCGGCGCCGTCCGGCCCCACGTGGGTGACGCACGGCGCCCCGTCCGCCGCCTTCGCGGAGATCTTCTCCAGCATCGGGCCGAGCGACTCGTACGACTCCTTCGAACCGCCCGGCATGATGCTCGGCCCGTGCAGCGCGCCCTCCTCACCGCCGGAGATGCCCGCGCCGACGAAGTGGATGCCCTGCTCGCGCAGCTCGCGCTCCCGGCGCCGGGTGTCCGCGAAGTGCGCGTTGCCGCCGTCGATGATCATGTCGCCGGGCTCGAGCAGCGGCGCGAACTCCTGGATCACCGCGTCGGTCGGGTCACCGGCCTTGACCATGATGACCAGGCGGCGCGGCCGCTCCAGCGCCGCCACGAACTCCTTGGCGGTCTCGGCCGCGATGAAGTCGCCCTCGTGCCCGAACTCCTCCACCAGGGCGTGCGTCCGCGACGCCGTCCGGTTGTGCACCGCGACCGTGTAGCCGTTGCGCGCGAAGTTGCGGGCGAGGTTGCGGCCCATGACCGCGAGCCCCGTGACGCCGATCTGGGCTGTTGTGCTCATACCGCCTGCTCCTCAAAGATTCAGTAGATCGCGTAGGTCCTGCCGTCGGTGGTGCCGACCGTGCCCGTCAGTATTGCCCTTCCTTGCCCTTCGACCATCCTGACGTGCCGGTACGGCGACCGCACATCCGGACCCGACAGGCTTCATTACGCACGGCAGGTGCCCTGTGGCTCACCGCGCTCCCGGCCGATCCGGCCAACGGAGGCCAACGGAGGTCCCGTACCGGCCACTTGGGGTGACGAAGCGGCCGATAGCCGTCTTGTCATGGCCTGTTTACGGCGTTTACTTTTGCCCCTCCTGACGCATGTCGAGGGGGCTGGAGACATGGCCGTACGCGGTCGGCACCGCCGGTATCAGCCGAACAGGATCAACCGCGCCTCACTCACCGTCACGGCGGGCGCCGGTATGGCGATCCCGCTCGTCGGCGCCGGTGCCGCCCACGCGGCCGACGTGTCCACCTGGCACAAGGTCGCCGCCTGCGAGTCGAGCGACAACTGGAGCATCAACACCGGCAACGGCTATTACGGCGGACTGCAGTTCACCCAGTCCACCTGGGAGGCCTACGGCGGCACGAGGTACGCTCCGCGCGCGGACCTGGCCACCAAGGACCAGCAGATCGCCGTGGCGGAGAAGGTGCTCGACGGGCAGGGTCCCGGCGCCTGGCCGGTGTGTTCGGTCCGGGCCGGTCTGACCCGGGGCGGCGCAACTCCCGATGTCCACCCGGCCGGTACGCCGGCCCGGACCGTGAAGAGCGCCAAGAGCGCCAAGAGCGCCAAGAGCGCCAAGAGCGCCAAGAGCTCCGTGAGCGACGTGCAGCCGCAGACCACGCCCCAGTCCCGGGCCGGGACCGCCGAGATGTACACGGTGGTCCGCGGTGACACCCTCTCCGGCATCGCCGAGGAACGTCATGTCCCGGGCGGTTGGCGGCAGTTGTACGCCGCGAACCGCACGACGGTCGGCGCCGACCCGGACCTGATCCTGCCGGGGCAGCGGCTTGCGCTCCGTCCGACGTCCGCACCGCACAAGGAAGAGGCGTCCGCCTCCACGCACCGGTCCAAGGCGGCGAAGACCGCCGCCGGGACGGAGAGCAGGTCCCACTCCGCCTCGCACACCGTCGTCGCCCCCGTGAACGGCCCCGTCGGCACCTCGTACCACGCGGCCGGCGCCCACTGGTCGAAGGGCTACCACACCGGTGTCGACTTCGAAGTGCCCACCGGCACGTCCGTGAAGGCGGTCGAGGCCGGCCGGGTGGTCAGCGCCGGCTGGGGCGGCGCGTACGGCTACCAGGTGGTGATCCGGCACGCCGACGGACGCTACACCCAGTACGGGCACCTGTCGGCGATCTCCGTGCGGGCCGGGCAGTCGGTGACCGGCGGCCGGCGCATCGGCCGCTCGGGGGCCACGGGCAACGCCACGGGCCCGCATCTGCACTTCGAAGTGCGGACGGGGCCCGGCTTCGGTACGGACATCGACCCGGTCGCCTATCTCCGGGCCGGTGGGGTCAGGATCTGACGCGCGTGCGATGCCGGTCCAGGACGGGCATCGGGACGTACAGGCCGCCGTAGAAGGGGCCGAGGGTGAGCGGCGGTTCGTCCTGCTCGTACGGCACCGCGTCCTGAGGCGGCGCGGACGGGACGAAGACGTCCTCCAGCGCGGCCCCGGGCCGCTCGGGGATCTCGGGGATCTCGGCAAGCAGCTCTTGAGGGGGCACGGTCCCGGCGAGCTCCACCGGAGCGGTGCGCTCGATGCGCTCGGTCGTGAGCAGGATGAGGCCGCCCGCCGCCACGACGCCGCAGCCGAGGGCGAGCACCGTGCCCGTGGTGGCGTAGCGGAAGGTTTCGCCGAACATCGTGATGCCGACCGCGGCCGCCACCACCGGGTTCACCACCGTCAGGGTGGCCAGCGGCGCCGCGAGTCCGCCGCCCCGGTAGGACGCCTGCGACAGCAGCACGCCGGCCGTGGCCAGCACACCTATCACGGCCAGGGACGGCATGTCCGCCGGCGAGACCCCGTCGGTCCAGTCGACCGCGACCGTCTTGGTGAACACCGAGGACATGCCGAAGGCGATGCCGGAGGCTGTGGCGAGCAGCACGCTGCGCACCGCCGGGTGCCGGTGCGCCGCCCGGCCCGCGACCATCAGGGCCACGACCACACCGCCGGTGACCACGGCCACGGCCACCCGCTGCGCGGTGTCCAGCGACTGCGCATCGGACACGCCCACCAGGGACAGCAGGCCCGCGAGCCCCACCGTCGCCATGATCGCGCCCCGCCAGGCGGTGGCGCCCGCCCTGCGGCCGACGAACAGGGCCGCCATGGGCAGCGCGAACACGATGGTCAGCGCGCCCAGCGGCTGGACCAGGCTGAGCGGACCGCAGGCCAGGGCCACCACGTGCAGCAGCCCGCCGAGCCCGTTCAGCGCCACCGCCGCCCACCAGGCCGGCCGGCGCAGCGGCGCGTACTGCTCGCCGGGGGAGGACACCGCGACCTGCTCCTGCACGATCGCCCCGCCGGCGTAGGCGACGGCGGAGACCAGCGACAGCAGCACGGACAACGCGAGGGCGCTCATGAGCTGCTCCCCTGCGTGAGGCGGGGGCGGTGACCCCTGCGCGACGAACGGTCGGCTTCCATGACGAACACCTTGCTGTGCCGATCTCTTGCCGTCGTCGTCCCTGAGCAGGCAATGGGTCCTACTGCCGATGGAGTACGCCTCGAACGCCGTCCTCCCCCAGGTGGGCGAAACGCCGTCCTCCCCCAGGTGGGCGACACGGGGCGGAGACCCCCGGTGGCACCCCCTAGGGGCCTTGGTACTACTGCTCTTCATGGACCTCGACCCCGATCTCGCCGCGCTCCGCCCCCTCGGGGGCTTCTTCCTCCTGCGCACGGGCGGCGCACCGCACGGCCCGCTGCCCACGCTGGCCCAGGCCTACGCGGACGAGGCGTCGGACGCCTACGGAAATCCCCTGACGACGCGTATCCGCAAGGTGGCCGACGGCATCCGCGCCCCCGAACCTCGCATCGCCGCCTCGGTGGCGCAGCAGGCGCTCGCGGCCCGGCTGTGGTCCGCCGCGCTGGGCTGCGCCGCCCTGTACGGGCGCATCCCCGACCTCGGCCCGCGCCTGTTGCACTGGGATCCCGCCGGCAGCGCCCCCGACGATTTGTACCTCGCCGAGGTGCGCCCGCTGCCCGGGGACGCGGCGACGGTCGCCGACGTCGTCCTGCAAGGCCACCTCCAGCCCCTGGCGGCCGCCTTGCGCGCCCGTCACCGGATCGCACCGGGACTGCTGTGGGGCAACGCGGCGTCCGCGCTGGCGGGAGCGGCGCGCCAGCTGGAGAGGTGGGCGCGGGCCGGCGGCCGTCCGGAGGCGGGCGACCGCGCCCGGGACCTCGCCGCGCGGCTCCTTGCGCACCCCTTCCTGGCCGGGACCGGCACGCTCACCGGCGCGAACTTCCGGCGCCGCAGCTGCTGCCTCTACTACCGTGTCCCCGGCGGCGGGGTCTGCGGTGACTGTTGTTTCACACGAGCGCCGCGCTCTTCCCCACGTGCCGCATCTGGGTGACCATGAGGGAACCGGCCGCTGAGACAGGGGGTTGCGGGTGCGAGTGGGACTTCTGACCCGGGAGTACCCGCCGGACGTGTACGGCGGTGCGGGCGTCCACGTCGAGTTCCTCGCGCGGGAGTTGAGACCGCTCGTCGACCTTGAGGTGCACTGCTGGGGCGAGGGACGCGCGGACGGCGTGGTGCGCCACCGTCCCTGGTCCACGCTGGACGGCGCCAACGACGCGCTGCGCACCTTCTCCGTGGACCTCTCCATGACCGCCGCCCTCAAAGGCCGCGAACTCGTCCACTCCCACACCTGGTACGCCAACCTCGGCGGCCACCTCTCCAAGCTCCTGTACGGCGTCCCGCACGTGATGACCGCCCACTCCCTGGAGCCCCTGCGCCCCTGGAAGGCCGAGCAGCTCGGCGGCGGATACGCCCTGTCCGGCTGGGCCGAGCGGAGCGCGATCGAGGCCGCCGACGCCGTCGTCGCCGTCTCCGGCGCCATGCGCGAGGACATCCTCGGCTGCTACCCCGACCTCGACCCGGCCCGGGTACACGTCATCCACAACGGCATCGACGCCACCCTCTACCGGCCGGACCCGGGCACCGACGCGCTCACCCGGATCGGCCTCGACCCGGACCGGCCGTACGTGCTCTTCGTCGGCCGCATCACCCGCCAGAAGGGCGTGCCCCACCTGCTGCGCGCGGTGCGGGACATCGACCCGGCGGCGCAGGTCGTGCTGTGCGCGGGGGCGCCCGACACGCCGGAGATCGACCGGGAGTTCCGCGATCTGTACCAGGAGCTGAGCCGGGTCCGTGAGGGCGTGCACTGGATCCCGCAGATGCTGCCGCGCCCGGACGTGATCCAGCTCCTCACCCACGCCGCCGTCTTCGTCTGCCCCTCGGTGTACGAGCCGCTCGGCATCGTCAATCTGGAGGCGATGGCCTGCGGCACCCCCGTGGTGGCCTCCCGGGTCGGCGGCATTCCCGAGGTGGTCGAGGACGGCAGGACCGGGGTACTCGTAGCGGTGGACGAGGACTTCGAAGCGGGCCTGGCCCGCGCCCTCGACCGGGTGCTCGGCGACCCGGAGACCGCACGCCGGATGGGCGAGGCCGGCCGGGAGCGCGCGGTGGAGGAGTTCGGCTGGGACACGGTCGCCCGGCACACGGTGCGGTTGTACGAGGAGATCCTCAAGCAGGCTTAGTCCTCCCTGCTCAGGGGCAGTAGTGGTTCAACCGGGTGAGGGGAGCGGCCATGCGTCGTGGCGGACCTTCGGTCCTCGGAATCGTACTGGCGGGCGGCGAAGGCAAGCGCCTGATGCCCCTGACCGCGGACCGGGCCAAACCCGCGGTCACCTTCGGCGGCACCTACCGGCTCGTCGACTTCGTCCTCTCCAACCTCGTCAACGGCGACATCCTGCGCATCTGCGTCCTGACCCAGTACAAGTCGCACTCGCTGGACCGGCACATCACCACCACCTGGCGCATGTCCAGCCTGCTCGGCAACTACGTCACCCCGGTCCCGGCGCAGCAGCGGCTCGGCCCCCGCTGGTACCTGGGCAGTGCCGACGCGATCCTGCAGTCGCTCAACCTCATCTACGACGAACAGCCCGACTACGTCGCGGTCTTCGGCGCCGACCACGTCTACCGCATGGACCCGTGGCAGATGCTCCAGCAGCACATCGAGGGCGGCGCGGGCGTCACGGTCGCCGGCATCCGGGTGCCGCGCGCCGAATCCTCGTCCTTCGGCGTGATCACCCCTGGCTCCGACGGCCAGACCGTCGAGCGCTTCCTGGAGAAGCCCGCCGACCCGCCGGGCCTGCCCGACGACCCCGAGTGCGTCTTCGCCTCCATGGGCAACTACCTCTTCACCACCAAGGCGCTGATCGAGGCGCTGCACCGGGACGCCGAGGACGAGAACTCGGTGCACGACATGGGCGGCTCGATCCTGCCCCAGCTCACCGACCGCGGCGAGGCGCAGCTGTACGACTTCAGCGCCAACCACGTGCCCGGCGAGACCACCCGCGACCAGGGCTACTGGCGCGACGTCGGCACCCTCGACGCGTACTACGACGCCCACATGGACCTGATCGCCGAGCGCCCCGCCTTCAACCTCTACAACCGCAGCTGGCCGATCTACACGCACTCCAACCAGCTCCCGCCGGCCCGCTTCAACGCCGGCGGCATCGCCGGCGAGTCGATCATCAGCGCCGGCTGCCTGATCCGGGGGCAGGTCACGCGGTCCGTGCTCTCGCCGGGCGTGCTGGTCGACCCGGGGGCGGTCGTCAAGGGCTCGGTGCTGCACGACAACGTCCACATCGGCCGGGGGGCGATCGTGCGCGGAGCGGTCCTCGACAAGAACGTCGAGGTGCCGCCCGGCGCGACGATCGGCGTCAATGCGGAGCGGGACGCGGAGCTGTACACCGTGTCCAAGGGCGGGGTGATCGCGCTGGGGAAGGGGCAGAGGGTGTCGTAGGAGCCGGCCCGCTCAGCCGGACAGGGGCGGGAAGTGGGTCATGACGACCTCGCTGGACCGGCGCAGGTCGTCGGCCGGGCTGAACTGGAGGTATTCGCTGCCCGGCTCGGTGTGGACGGGGACGTGCCCGGGCGGGGCGTAGAACGCCTCCCCGGCGTGGTACACCTCGTCGTGGTCCGGGTAGCGGAAGACGAGCTCGCCCTTGAAGACATAGCCCCAGTGCGGGCACTGGCACCGTCCGTCCGGGAGCCCCCTGAGCAGCGGCGTGTGGTCGATGTCCTCGCGGAACGTCAGGAAGTCCACCGTGTAGGGGTCGAGGTCCTCGGAGTGGTCGACGACCGAACCGTAGTCGCCACCCTGGGTGGCCGTCTCCCGGGAGACCTTCGGCATCTCCCTCACTTCCCTTCTGCAGGAGGGTGCCAGTCGCGGTGGGCTCGCACGGCGCGGAAGTGACGCCACCATGGTGCGCGCGTGCCGGACGCCCGGTCCACTTGGATCTCCGCGGTTGTGTCATGTCCCTGGATGAAAGGCGGAATCAGTGTTGTCATGCCCACTGCTGCCCCATGACAACGTTGTTCCGGGCCGGCCGCCGTCCCGCGCGACCTGGGCACGCAGACACAGCCGCCTTCCTTCCTGCCAGGAGGATCCGTGCGCACCAGCCGCCTGACCAACCGACTCGTGCTTATTGCTCGCCGTGGCCCACGGCCTCGCCGGACTCACCGCCGCCCCGCCGCGAGCGCCGCCGCCGACGACCCCGTCGAGATCCACGGCCTGAAGGGCGAGTACTACACCCAGTCCGCCCCGGCGCCTTCGACTTCCACCAACTGAAGGCCACCGGATTCGACCCGAACCTCGACTTCGACAACCTGGAGCCTCGCCTCGCCTTCACCACCGGACGGTCGGACGACGCCAGCATCCGCTGGACCGGCCGGATCGTCCCGGAGAAGACCGGCCCCCACACCTTCTCGATCACCGGCGACAACGGCTTCCGCCTCTGGATCGACGGCCGGCTCACCATCGACCACTGGGTCGACGACTGGGACCGCGAACAGACCTCCCCGCCCCGTCGAGCTGACCGTCGGCACGCGGCACCGCCCGCGGCACCGCCGACCTGCGGTACGACGGCGAGGGCGGCCTCACCGGAGCGGATGGCAACGTTGTCGGCACCTTCTGGAGCAACGGTCCCACGCGTGGGTCCGAGCGCCGCCGCCCGCGCCGAGTACGAGCGCGAGATGCAGGAGATGATCGACGAGCACATCAGCAGCCCGTCGGTCGTCATGTGGGTCACCTTCAACGCCGGCTGGGGCCAGTACGACGAGGCCCGCATCGCCGAGCAGGCCACGGCGTGGGACCCGACCCGGCTGGTCAACGGCATGTCAGGACTCAACCTGGGGGCCGACGGCGGCGCCGGCGACATCATGGACGAGCACGGCTGCATCAGCCCCGCTTTGCCGCCCCACCCCGACGGCAGACGCGCCCGGGTCAGCGGCGAGTACGGCGGTCTCGGCCTCGCGGTGCCGGGCCACGCCTGGTCGGTGCAGCAGTCGTACGTCGACGTCGACCCGACGACGTACACGGACGACTACCTGACGAAGCTGGACGAGGTGCGCGCACTGGCGTGCCGCGGCGGCAACGGGCGCGGTCCACACCCGGATCAGCGACGTCGAGGGTGAGCTCAACGGTCTGATGACCTATCACCGCAGGGCCCTCAAGCCGGACGCGGCGCGTCTGAGGGCCGCGCACGAGGCGCTGATCCGCGACGCGTCGCGCGCGACACCCGCGGGATGCCCGGCTGACTGACCTTCAGACGTGATCATGCAGGCAACGACGTCTCCTTCTGGAGGGCTTCCTGCATGAGATGGACCCGGCGCCTGCGCCTGTGCATGGCGGGGGCGGTGGCAGCGTCCGCGCTGTCCGCCGCTCCCGACGTCGCACGGGCCGCCGAACCGCGCGACGGCCGGCTCACCGACCTGGTCAACCCGTTCATCGGGACCGCGAACGAAGGCAACACCTTTCCCGGCGCGGCCGTGCCCTTCGGCATGGTGCAACTCTCGCCGGACACCGGCCACAGCACCGGCTACGACTACGCCCAGAACCACATCCGCGGCTTCTCCCTGGTCCACCTCTCCGGTGTCGGCTGCCGCCTGGGCGGTGACCTGCCGGTGCTGCCGACCACCGGTGACGTCACGCAGACGGACTACGCGAAGTACGCGGCCGCCTTCCGCCACGACGACGAGGCGGCGAGCCCCGGCTACTACCGGGTGGGGCTGGAGTCGGGCATCAAGGCCGAGGTGACGGCGACCGCCCGCACCGGTGTGCAGCGCTACACCTTCCCGGCCACCGGCAAGGCCAACGTCCTGCTGAACGCGGCCCAGGCCCTGCACAAGGCGGTCTCCGCCGAGGTGGAGATCCTCGACAACCGCACCGTGCGCACCGCCATCACGGGCCGCGGCTTCTGCAAGGACACCCGGCCCTACACCGTCTACACCATCACCCGCTTCGACCGGCCCTTCACCGCCCACGGCACCTGGGACGGCCCCATCGTGACCGCGGGCGCGAGGACCGGGCGCGGCGGCGCCTACGTCCGCTTCGACACCACCAAGGACCGCACCGTCGAGGCGACCACCTCCCTGTCGTACGTCGACGCCCGGGGCGCGGCCGGCAACCTCGCGGCGGAGGGCGGCCGTTCGTTCGACACCGTCCGCGGCGCGGCCCGGCGCGCCTGGGAGGACCGGCTCGACGACGTGCGCACGTACGGCGGGGACCTCACCGTGCGCCGCACCTTCTACTCGGCGCTGTACCGGTCATTCCTCGCACCCAACGTCGGCAGCGACGCCGACGGCCGCTACACCGGCTGGGACCAGCGCGTGCACCGGGCCAAGGGCTTCACGTACTACCAGAACTGGTCCCTGTGGGACACCTACCGCACCCAGGCCGAGTTCCTCGCCCTGTTCGCGCCCCGCGAGTCCCGCGACATGGCGATCTCCGTGATCAGGATCGCCGAGGAGAGCGGCTGGCTGCCCAAGTGGGGCTACGGCACCGTCGAGACCAACGTCATGACCGGCGACCCGGTCACCCCGTTCCTGACCAACGCCTACCAGCAGGGTCTGCTCGGCGGCTACGAGGAGCGGGCGTACCGGGCGCTGAAGAGGAACGCCGACCAAGTGCCGCCCGCCGACTCGTCGGCGGTGGGCCGCAACGCCAACCCGGACTACATCGCCCGCGGTTTCGCCCCGTACATCAAGGGTCACGAGCCCACGAAGTCCGGTCACTCGGACTACGCCTTCGGGGCCTCGGCGACCCTGGAGTACGCCCTGTCGGACGCGGTGCTCGCCCAGATGGCCCGCGACCTCGGCCACCGGGAGGACGCCGAGCGGTACGTCGCCCGCTCGCGGAACTACCGCAACATCTTCGACCCGTCGACCGGCTTCTTCCGCGCCCGCGACACCTTCGGCGCCTTCACCGGACCGTGGAGTCCGGCGCAGAGCGTGGGCTTCCACGAGGGCACGTCGTGGCAGTACCAGTGGCTGGTGCCGCAGGACCTGCCCGGTCTGGTGCGCCTGATCGGCGGCACGCGGGCCGCCAACGACCGGCTCGACGAGTTCTTCGCCTACGACCAGCTGCTCAAGGACCCGGCGCGCACCGCCCGCGAGGTGTGGGTCAACGGACCGTACGCCTACTACAACACCGACAAGTACAACCCGCAGAACGAGCCCGACCTCGTCGCTCCGTACACCTACCTGTCGACGGGTCAGCCGTGGAAGACGACCGACGTGGTGCACGCCGCCCTGACCCTCTTCACCGACACGCCGACCGGTCTGACCGGCAACGACGACCTGGGCACCATGTCCGCCTGGAACGTGCTGTCGTCCATCGGTCTCTTCCCGGTGCAGCCCGGCTACGACACCTGGGGCCTGTCCACTCCCGTCTTCGAGCGCGTCGACCTCCGCCTGGACCGCCGCTTCCACCCGCGCGGCGGACTGACGATCACGGCGCCCGGCACCTCTTCGGCCGACCGCTACATCCAGACGGCCCGCGCCAACGGGGTGACGTACGACCGGACGTATCTGACCACCGACGCACTGCGCTCGCTGGACGCCCTCCACTTCACCGTCGGCCCGCGGCCGTCGGCGTGGGGCACATCGGCGCAGGCCGCGCCGCCTGCGCTGAAGTGACGTCCCGTCGGGGGTGAAGTGACACGACGCACCCCATGTGTCCCGCCCCTTTCCCCCGGGGCGGGACTTAATCTGCTGTTAACTAAGCGTAGCTTGATCGCACTTGACCGTAATCGGCCGGGAGCGATTGACTGCAGGCTCACCCACCGTCGACGCGAGGCAAGCCATTGACTTCTGACCTGCTCGCTCCACTCGACCTGGCGTTCTGGAACATCGAGTCCGCCGACCACCCCATGCACCTCGGTGCGCTCGGGGTCTTCACGGCCCACTCGCCCACCGCCGGTGCCCACGCGGCCGACCTGCTTGCGGCCCGTGCGGCCGCCGTGCCCGGGCTGCGCATGCGCATCCGGGACGTGTGGCGGCCGCTCGACCTGCGGCAGCCGCTCTCGCTCGGCCTCAGGCAGCCGTTGTCGTTCGGTGGCGCGGCCCGCGAGCCCGACCCCGGCTTCGACCCGCTCAACCACGTCCGGCTGCACGCCCCGACCGCCGACTTCCAGGCGGTGGCCGGCCGGCTCATGGAACGCCCGCTGGAACGCGACCGGCCGCCGTGGGAGGCGCACGTGCTGCCCGGCAAGGACGGCGTGTCCTTCGCCGTGCTCTTCAAGTTCCACCACGCCCTCGCCGACGGCCTGCGCGCCCTGACGCTCGCCGCGGCCGTCCTTGACCCGATGGACATGCCCGCGCCTCGGCCCCGTCGCGCCGAGCCCCCGCGCGGCTTGCTGGACGACGTGCGCAAGCTGCCCGGGCTGCTGCGCGGCGCGCTGTCCGACGTGGGCCGGGCCCTGGACATCGGGGCCTCCGTCGCCCGCTCCACCCTCGCCACACGCTCCACACCTGCGCTCACCGCCGCCCCCACCGGAACCCGCCGCACCGCCGGCGTGGTCGTCGACATCGACGACGTGCACCTGGTGCGCAAGGCTGTGGGCGGCACCGTCAACGACGTCCTGATCGCGGTGGTCGCCGGCGCCCTGCGCCGCTGGCTCGACGAGCGCGGCGACGGCAGCGAGGGCGTCGCGCCCCGCGCCCTGATCCCGGTCTCCAGGCGCCGCCCGCGCACCGCCCACCCCCAGGGCAACCGGCTCTCCGGCTACCTGATGGAGCTGCCCGTCGGCGACCCGGACCCGCTGCGCCGCCTGGACGCGGTCCGCACCGCCATGGACCGCAACAAGGACGCCGGCCCCAACCGGGGCGCGGGTGCCGTCGCGCTGCTCGCCGACCACGTCCCCGCGCTCGGCCACCGGCTGGGCGGACCGCTGGTCGGCCAAGCGGCCCGGCTCTGGTTCGACATCCTGGTCACCAGCGTGCCGCTGCCGGGCCTCGGCCTGAAGCTGGGCGGCCACCCGCTCACCGAGGTCTACCCCTTCGCGCCGCTGGCCCGCGGCCAGTCCCTGGCGGTCGCGATCTCGACCTACCGCGGCCGCGTCCACTACGGGCTGGTCGCCGACGCGAAGGCCGTGCCGGACCTCCACCGGCTCGCCGACGCCGTGTCCGAGGAGGTGGAGACGCTGATCACGGTCTGCGGGCCCTGATCGCCGCGGGTTTGGCGGTGCGGCCCGGCGCTCCGTAAGATTCCGCGTTCGACAGCGGGCGCGACCGGAGCGCTGCGCGGGTGATCAGGGAAACGGCAGCGCGATGACGGTGACAGAGGACGGCCCGGCGACCACGGACGAGGTGGTGTACGGGCCGGGCGACGAGGTGGCGTACGGGCCCGGCATCGACCCCGAGCGCCTCGCCGTCTGCCTCAGCGTGCTCGAGGAGCTCGACCGGCTGGAGGTCGACCACCCCGACGCGATCAAGGTGCGCCGGGCCACCTCGCACATCTACCGCACGGTCAAGCAGCGCCGCCGCCAGGAGCGCCGGGCTGCCAAGACCGCGCACGACAGGGCGGTCACGGAGGCCACCGCGACCGGCTCCGCCCAGCGCATCGACGACGAGACCGAGGGCATCCTGCCCTCCTCCCGGACCGCCGAGGGCCAGATCGCGGGCATACTCCAGCGCCCGCGCTCCTGCTACATCTGCAAGACCCGCTACGTCGAGGTCGACTACTTCTACCACCAGCTCTGCCCGGCCTGCGCCGCCGAGAACCGTGCCCGGCGCGACGCCCGCACCGACCTGACGGGCAAGCGGGCGCTGCTCACCGGCGGCCGGGCCAAGATCGGCATGTACATCGCGCTGCGGCTGCTGCGCGACGGTGCGCACACGACGATCACGACCCGTTTCCCGAACGACGCGATCCGCCGTTTCAAGGCCCAGCCCGACAGCGACGAGTGGATCCACCGACTGAAGATCGTCGGTATCGACCTGCGCGACCCGGCGCAGGTGGTGGCGCTGGCCGACTCGGTGGCCGCCGAGGGCCCGCTGGACATCCTGATCAACAACGCCGCCCAGACCGTACGGCGCTCCCCGCAGGCCTACAGCGAGCTGGTCGCCGCCGAGTCGGCCCCGCTGCCGTCCGGTGAGCTGCCGGCGGCCGAGGTGATCGGCACCTTCGGCTCCGGTGCCGTGGCCGCGCTGCCGGTCGCGGGCGGCGGCGCGCTCACCGCGCAGGACGTCACGGACCTGGCCCTGGTCTCGGGCTCGGCGTCCCTGGAACGGATCGCGGCCGGCACGGCGATCGACGCGGGCGGGCTGGTGCCCGACCTGCACGACACCAACAGCTGGATCCAGACGGTGGAGGAGGTCACGCCGGTCGAGCTGCTCGAGGTCCAGCTCTGCAACTCGACGGCGCCCTTCATCCTCATCAGCCGTCTGCGCGCGGCGATGGCGGCCTCGCCGGCCCGCCGCACCTACATCGTGAACGTCTCCGCCATGGAGGGTGTCTTCGGCCGCGGCTACAAGGGCGCCGGCCACCCGCACACCAACATGGCCAAGGCCGCCCTGAACATGCTCACGCGCACCAGCGCCCAGGAGATGTTCGAAAAGGACCGCATCCTGATGACGGCCGTCGACACCGGCTGGATCACCGACGAGCGTCCCCACCCCGACAAGGTCCGCCTGGCCGAGGCCGGCTTCCACGCCCCGCTCGACCTGGTCGACGGCGCGGCCCGCGTCTACGATCCGATCGTGCGCGGCGAGGCGGGCGAGGACCTGTACGGCGTCTTCCTGAAGGACTACGCGCCGGGCAAGTGGTGAGCCGGCGGCGTCGCTTGCGTCCGTAGCCGGTCGTGCACCGCCTCTGCGGTCCGGGTGGACGCGGCCCGCACGCGGGTGCCCCCGTCCACCAGCAGATCGGCCCCGGTGACCCATGCCGCCGCATCGGAGACCAGCCACAGCACGGCCTCCGCGACGTCCTCGGGCTCCCCGATCCGCCCCAGCGGCAGCCCGGCGGCCACCTGCTCCTCGCCCGGCTCCCACACGAAGCGCGCCATCTCGGTGCGGACGAGCCCGGGGGAGACGGAGTTGACCCGCACCTTCGGCGCGAGCTCGCCGGCGAGCTGCTGTGTCAGGTGCAGCAGGGCGGCCTTGCTGGTGCCGTACGCGCCGACGTTCGGCCCGACGTGACCGGCGCCCTCCGTGCAGAGGTTGACCACCGCGCCGCCGTGCTCGGCCATCCAGGCCCGCCAGCGCACTGCACCAGCCGCAGGGGCGCCTCGACGTTGACGGCGAACGCCTCGCGCCAGGCGTCCGCGTCGACGTCCATGAGCGGACCGTACGGCTGCTTGGTCGCCGCGTTGTTGACCAGGACGTCGATCCGGCCGAACTCGCGCAGGACCAGATCCGTCAGCTCCCGCGGACGGGCGGGATCGGCGACCGTGCCGGCCAGTCCGATGCCGCCCAGCTCCCGGGCGGTGCGCCGCACCTCGTCGGCGTCCCGCGCGGTCACGCACACCAGCCCGCCGGCACCGGCGAGCGCCCGCGCGACCGCGAGCCCGATCCCGCGCGTGCCGCCGGTGACGATGGCGGCCCTGCCCTGCAGTCCGTAGGACGACGTCACCGGCGTACGGTCTCACAGGGGGCCTGCATCGGCCATGCCCGAGACGAAGAGCCGGCCGGACGATGTCCCCTGACGGAGGGTCAGTCAACGGCTCCCAGCCGTGAGGCCCGCGCCGCCACGAGTTCCAGAACCGTCCGCCAGTCCTCCAGGACCCCGGCGTCGAGGCCGTCGGTGCGGGCCTCCTCGTCCGCCTGGCGCAGGGTCAGGACGTCGTCGTCGGCCAGGGCTTCGGCGTCGCTCGGGGCGCCGTCCCGGGCGGCCGCGTGCCGTACCAGGCGGCAGACGCGTTCGCCGAGCAGACCGCGGACCGCGTCGGCCGCACGGTGAGCGGCTCCGGCCCCGTCGGCAGGGTGCAGCAGGTGCCCGATGTCGTGCACCAGGCCCGCCACCTGGAGCTCCTTGTCGGCGGGGCGGCGCCGACGCAGCAGTGCGGCGGTGCGCAGGGCGTGGTCGTGCAGGTCGACGGGCCGGTCGTCGTGATCCGGCGTGTCGGCGGCGCCCCGGCAGGCGTACAGCAGGTCCATCAGCTCCTCGACGCTGCGCAGCTCCATGCGTCAGTCCTCCCGCGAGACAGCCGTTGCGGTAGGTCAGCAGAGCATGGCGAGCTTGCGTCTCAGCCAACGGCACTTGAACTGCACAACCTTCGCTCTGATGTCCGTGACAGCAGCTTCATGTAGGCCGGTCGGGTGAATTCTGGACAGCGCATTACCTGACGAAATTACCCGTAACGGGCTGAATGAACACGGCCGACTTCAGAAAGTTACCCGTTGTTTGCGGCCCCATCGAGCGGGGGGCTGCTCATTTGGTTAATCTGGAGTAGACGGACAGCACCAAGGGGTTCCCACCACACCCATGGTCCGTCCCGGGGCAAGCCGGTCCACAACGGCCTGCTCGCAACCGAGTTGCCGGCGCCACCGCGTCCGACCTGCCTTCGACCCAGACCCGAGCGGGCGCCAGGTGCCGGACGGCTGACCGGCAGGGATGCCCCGAGGGTGACCGACACATAAGGAGTGCGCGGTGACACCGGAGAAGACGAATCGCGATCAGCGCCCCGAGGAACGCACGGAACGCGTGGGCCGGCGGCCCGGGGACCTCGGCAGCCTCGACGTGTGGGCCCGGTCCGCCCCGATCCGCCTGGCGGGCTACGAGGACGACCTCGCCGAGCCGCACATCCTGCCCAGCGTGGACTGACCCGGCAGGACCCATCGCGATCGCCGACCGCATGGGCGTGCGAGACTCACGCCCATGCTGATCAGAGAAGCCGTGGCCGAGGACTGGCCGCGGATCTGGCCCATCTGGCACCGGATCGTCGCCGCCGCCGAGACCTACGCCTGGGACCCGGACACCTCCGAGGAGGACGCCCGGGCCCTGTGGATGAGTCCGGCCAAACGCGTGTACGTCGCCGAGGACGCCACCGGAGCCGTCGTCGGCTCCGCCTACGTCACTCCCAACTACGGCGGCCCCGCCGCACGCATCGCCAACGCGGGCTTCATGGTCGACCCCGACCACGCCGGACAGGGCATCGGCCGCGCGCTGGCCGAACACGTCCTGGCGGCCGCCAAGGCCGATGGCTACCGCGGCATGGTCTTCAACGCCGTCGTCGAGACCAACCCCGCTGTCGGACTGTGGACCTCCCTCGGCTTCACCATCCTCGGCACCGTGCCGGAAGCGTACGAGCATCCCCGGCACGGCCTGGTGGGGCTGCACATCATGTACAAGGCCCTCTGAGGCGCGTCCTGGCGCTGCGCCGCGTCCGGGCGCTACGCCAGGCCGGCCGTCCGCTGCCACGGGTGCAGCCGCTCGATCTGCTCCGCCAGGTCGAGCAGATCCGCCTCCGAGCCCGGGCGGCCCACGAGTTGTACGGCGCAGGGCGCGCCGGAGGGCAGGGCGCCGAACGGGACCGACATCGCGGGCCAGCCGGTCAGGTTCCACGGTGGCGTCATCGGCGAGTAGTTGCTGTTGGCCAGCACGTTGGGAAGCCAGCCCCGCTCGTGCCAGGGCCCGGCCTTGGGGGAGCGGCGGGCCAGCGTCGGGGTGAGCAGCACGTCGTGCTCGGCGAAGAACGGCTCGAGCCGCCTGCGCAGCTGCTCCCGCTGGGCGCCCGTGCGCACCCCGTTCACGAAGCGCTGCCCGACGGCGGCATGGACCCGGGTGCGCCGGGCCAGCCGCCGAGGGTCGAGACCCGCGGCGTCCACGGCCGTGCCCGCCGTCCAGTGCTGCAGGGCGGTGACGCCCAGCGACAGCGGATACGGCGGCTCGGCGCGCACCACCCGGTGTCCCGCTCCGGCCAGCACCCGGGCCGCGTCCCGTACCGCGGCCGCGTACGGCTTGCTGATGGTGACACCGGCCAGGGGGCTGCGTACGGACACGGCGATGGTGCGGGTGACGGGCTCCTCCCGGCGCACGACCTCGGTGTCGGCCAGCACGGAGAGCATCAGGCGGGCGTCCTCGACCGTGGTGGCGAGCGGGCCGTTCTCGGACATGCCGAACCAGTCGCCGTCGCTGATGCCCGCAGGCACCACCCCGTGGCCCGGCTTGATGGTGACCAGGCCGCAGTTGGCGGCCGGGATGCGCAGCGAGCCCATGCCGTCGTTGCCCAGGGCGATCGGCACCATCCCGGCGGCGACCGCGGCCGCGCTGCCGCCCGAGGAGCCGCCCGCCGTGCGGGTGGTGTCCCACGGGTTGCGGGCGGTGCCGTGCACACCCTCCGTGGTGCCGAAGACGCACAGTTCGGGCACGTTCGTCAGTCCGACGACCACCGCGCCCGCCGCCCGCAGCCGGGCCACGGTGACATGGTCGTCCTCGGCGGGCGTGTCCGGGGTCGCGGCCGACCCGATGCGCGTGGACTCGCCCCGCACCGCGAGGTTGTCCTTGACGGCCACCGGCACGCCCGCGAGGGGGAGTTCGTCCAGGTCGGGCCGGGCCGCGACCTCGTCGGCCTCGGCCAGCGCCGCCTCGGCGCGGACGGTCCGGAAGGCGCCGACGCGGCCGTCGAGCCGCTCGATCCGGGCGAGGTGTTCGGCCACCACCTCGCGGGGCGTGGCCCGCTTCTCGCGTACGGCGGCGGCGATCTCGGCGGCACTCCGGCCGACCCAGCTGGTCACGGGCGCTCCTCGGGAGGGGACGGGCATGGTCGTACTCGTGGGTACGTAGGGAGAACTGTGCCCGGATGCGGGCGCCGCGTCGAGGGGCCCTCGCGCTGAGAGATGGGGATCGGTCTTCTTGGCCTTTTCACGGCGCGCCGGTCGGGCGAGGGCCGTCGACCGGCAGGTCATCCGATCAATAAATCAACTCCCTTGGTTCCCTGCCCCATTGACAGTCTCTGGGGTCCGTCCAATCATCAGACATCCGATGAATGGGAGCCGCTCATGAGCATGTATCCAAGACGTCAGGTCCTGGTGCCGCGGCGGGCGTCGCCGCCTCGGCCGCCCTGCCGCTCACCGCGCCGACGGACGCACGGGCCGCCGATCCGGGGCACCGCACCCGGCACCGCCCGGGACGGCGCGGTCACCGTCACCGGACGCGGCACCCAGGTGGCGGCCAGGACAAGCAGGTTGACGCTCGGCGTCGCCGACTACCGGCCCACCGAGGCCTCCCTGTCCGCACACCAGGCGCCGTACTGGTTCCAGGCCGCCAAGTTCGGCATCTTCATCCACTGGGGCGTCTACTCCGTCCCCGCCTGGTCGCCCGTCGGCAAGCAGTACGCCGAGTGGTACTGGAACCACCTGCAGGACCCGGGCAACGCGGTGTACGCCTACCATCGGGACACGTACGGCGAGGACTTCGCCTACGACGACTTCATCCCGCGGTTCACCGCGGAGAAGTTCGACCCGCGGGCGTGAGTGGAACTGTTCCGGGACGCCGGCGCCCAGTACCACGTGCTCACCTCGAAGCACCACGAGGGCTTCGCCCTGTGGGACACCAAGGTCTCCGACCGCAACGCCGTGAAGATGGGCCCCAAGCGGGACCTGATCAAGGAACTCTTCGAGGCGTCCCGCCGGTACGCCCCCGAACTCCACCGCGGCCTGTACTTCTCGATGCCCGAATGGTTCAACCCCGACCATCCCTGGATGGGGCACGCCCCGCGCAATCCGTACACGCTCCAGCCGGTGCCCTACACCGGATACACCGCGGGCAAGGACTACGTGAAGGACTACCAGGCCCCGCAGACGCTCTTCGGCCTGCTCAACTGGGTCAACCCGGTCGTCTCCGGCCTGCTGCTGGCCCTGTACGGACTGATCTTCGGAGCGGTCGTCGGCGCCCTGTTCGGCCTGCTGCTGCACGCGGCGCAGGGCGGTCGCCGGGACTTCGCCTCGGTCCGCTCCATGCAGCCCAGCCGGTACGACGTCGTGGCCGACGACGATGTCGCCGACGAGGCGGTCCGGCTGCTCGCCGGACTGGACAGCAGGGCCGGCGCGCGCACGAAGAGCGGGCCCCGAAGCAGCGGCCGCCCCGAGAGCGGACCCGCCCCGACCTGAAAGACCGCGCAGGCCGAGCCGGGGCCCGACGCGGCGACCGGCCCCGCCGCACCCGAGGACGAGTACGCAGCCGCGCTGAAGGAGGTCGAGGACCGCTGGCGCCGCGCCCTCGCCGACCTCGACAACCTGCGCAAACGCCACGCCAGGGAGCTGGAGCGGGAACGGGCCGTGGAGCGGGCACGCACGGCCGCGGCCTTTCTGCCCGTCATCGACAACCTCGAACTCGCCCTGAGCCACGCGGGCGCCGACCCCGGCGCGATCGTCGAGGGCGTCCGGGCCGTGCGCGACCAGGCCGTGAACGTCCTCGAACGCCTCGGCTACCCGCGCCACGCCGAGACGGGCGTGGCCTTCGACCCCACCCGGCACGAGGTCGTCGGCGTGGTCCAGGACCCCGACGCCGCACCGAACACCGTGGTCCAGGTGCTGCGCCCCGGCTACGGAGAGGCCCAGCAGCAGCTGAGGCCGGCTGCCGTGACCGTCGC
Source organism: Streptomyces sp. NPDC005202 (assembly GCF_040608235.1). NCBI lineage: Bacteria > Bacillati > Actinomycetota > Actinomycetes > Kitasatosporales > Streptomycetaceae > Streptomyces > Streptomyces sp. NPDC005202. The sequence goes on from NZ_JBEXHW010000005.1 coordinate 43,636, forward strand.
CAAGCGGGAGTGACCGTCGATGGCACGCGACTTCTACGAGGTGCTCGGCGTCCCGCGCAACGCCGACCGCGACGAGATCCAGCGGGCCTACCGCTCCCTGGCCCGCAAGTACCACCCCGACGTCAACAAGGACCCCGGGGCGGAGGACCGGTTCAAGGAGATCAACGAGGCCTTCAGCGTCCTGTCCGACCCGGACCAGCGGGCCCGCTACGACCGCTTCGGCGAGGACTTCCGGAAGATCCCCGAGGACTGGGACGAGCGGGTCGCTGCCGGCGCGGGAGCCGGCGGCGGCTTCCGGTGGTCCACCGGGGGCGGCGGCCCCCGGGTGCGGTAGGGCACCACCGGCTTCGGCGACGAAGGCGTCGACTTCGAGGACCTGTTCGGCTCGTTCTTCGGCGGCGCCGGGCGGATGCGCATCCCCGGAGCCGACCAGGAGGCCGAACTGCCGCTCACCGTCGAGGAGGCCTACCGCGGTGGCCGCCGCACCGTCACCCTCACCGGGCCCTCCGGGCAGCGGCGCTACGAGGTCGACGTGCCGCCCGGGGTCACGGACGGGCAGCGCATCCGGCTGGCCGGCGAAGGCGGCCGGGGCAGCGGCCCCGCCGGAGACCTGTACCTGCGGGTGCGGATCCAGCCGCACCCCCAGTTCCGCCTCGAGGGCCGGAACGTCCACGTCCAGCTTCCGGTCACCCCCTGGGAGGCCGCGCTCGGCGCGACCGTACCCGTGCCCACGCCGAGCGGCGCCACAGCGAAGGTGACGGTGCCCGCTGGCTCCTCGAGCGGCCGGCGGCTGCGGCGGCGCGGCGAGGGCATGCCGGGGCCACGCGGCACGGGCGGCGACCTCTACGCCGAGCTCCGCGTCATGGTGCCGCCCCGGCTCAGCGACCGGGAGCGCGAACTGTTCGAGGAACTCGCCGCCGTCTCCTCGTTCGACCCCAGGAGGACACGATGACCGACCGACCGGCCGAGACGCGCGGGGCACCGGAGCGGACGGCTCCGGCAGCAGCGCGCGTGCAGTACGCGATCGTGCCCGTGCCCAGGCTTTCCCTGGAGACCGTCGCCCGCCGCTCCGGCCTGCATCCCGACCTGATCCGCCGGTTCGTCGCCCTCGGACTGGTGGATGCCGAGCGCGACGCAGCCGTCACCCGCCGGGTTCTTGGGACCGCCGCTCCCCCGGGACAGGGCGGACAGCCACGGCTTGACCATGCGGCACAGCGCCGAGTCCTCCCAGGCCACCACCGACACGTCCGCCGGAACCGAGAAGCCGAGCTCGGCCGCGGCGGCGACCCGCCCTCGACCCGCAGGCGCTGACCGCGACCCCCGAGTCGTCCGGAAAGAAGTTCCTCACCGAGGCCGTCGCCATGAACCCCGGCAGCGCCCTGGACCTCGACAGGCTGCTTCTGTTGAGCGCCATGGCCGTCACGGTGTGGAAGGGCCTGGGCTACTACGTGATCATTTACCTGGCGGCGCTCGCCAACGTGCCGCGCGAGCTGCACGAGGCCGCCGCGGTGGACGGCGCGGGCGCGGTGCGCCGCTTCCTGACGGTCACCGTGCCGGCCGTCCGCTCGACCATGGTCCTCGTCGGTGCGCTCTCCTCGGTCGCCGCCTTCAAGGTCTTCTCCGAGGTGTACCTGATGGCCGGCCCCAGTGGCGGCCCGGCGGGCGAGGACACCACCCTCGTCATGCTCGTGCAGCGCACCGGCACCGGCCTGACCGGCCGCGTCGACTACGCCTCCGCCATCTCCCTCGTCGTCTTCGTCGTCACCGTTGCGCTGATGTTGCTCGTCCTGCGCGCCGACCGGAGGGAGGAGACGTGAGCGTCACCGAGCAGGCACGGCCCGTCGAGGCGCCGACCGCCGTCCGCGAACCCCGGGGGACCTGGTCCGGCTCGTCGACGCGGCCGCCGAACGTGGTCTCGACGTCAGCGTGGACGGCCTGCAAGGGCACTTGTCGAGCTTCGACTTCCTGCCGGCCTGGACCCGGACCTGGCACCGGCGCAACCTGTGACCGTGTACGCGATCGGCGTCCGGCTGACCGCGACCGACGGGGCCGGCCGCACCCACCGGAGTGCGGATCACCGCCGCCTCCGGAGGCGACCTGCGCTTCGCCTGGAACCCCGCACCCGGCGCCGTACGCCACTACGCCCTGCACCGCGTCCTGCCCGACGGAAGGATGCGGTTCCTCCGGCGGTTCCTCGGCGGCACGTGCCAGCGGGCGTACTTCGTCGGCGGCCTGACGCCCGCGCCGGGCGAGCAGACGGCGCGATTCGAACTGCGTGCGGTGGGGGAGCTGTACACCTCGTCGGCCCCTGTGACCGTCACCCACACCTGGTAACCACCCGCTGACGTACGACCTCACGACCTACGGAGCACCCCGCCATGCATGACGACCGCAGCCTGGTCGAGGCCCGCCTCAGGCGCGTCCTCGAGGAGCGCATCCGCCCCGCCGTGTACCCCGAGTCCGTGCCGCTGGAGGTGGCGGTGTGGCATGCGCCCGGCGAGCCCGTGCCGGTCGCGGAGGGACTCGCGGCCGAGCCCGAGCCGATCGAGGTGGGCGCCCGGTGGGGTGCTCCGTGGGGCACCAGCTGGTTCCGGGTCACCGGGACCGTGCCCGAGGCGTGGGCCGGGAGGACCGTCGAGGCGCTGCTGGACCTCGGGTTCGACGAGAACATGCCCGGCTTCCAGTGCGAGGGCCTGGTCTACCGGCCCGACGGCACCCCGGTGAAGGGCCTCAACCCGCGCAACCAGTGGGTGCGCATCGGCGCGCCCGTCGCGGGCGGCGAGGAGGTACGGCTGCACATCGAGGCCGCCTCCAACCCCGTCATCCTCGACTACCACCCCTTCCGGCCCACGCAGCTCGGCGACAAGGAGACCGCGGGCAGCGACCCGCAGTACACGCTGACCCGCATGGACCTCGCCGTCTTCGACGAGACCGTGTGGCAACTGGTGATCGACCTGGAGGTGCTCGGCGAGCTGATGGCCGAGCTGCCCGTGGAGTCGGCGCGCCGCTGGGAGATCCTGCGGGCGGTGGAGAGGGCGCTCGACGCGGTCGACCTGCAGGACGTGAACGGCACGGCGGCAAGGGCCCGTTCCCAGCTCACCGAGGTGCTCGCCGCCCCGGCCGTGCCCTCCGCCCACCGCATCAGCGCCGTCGGGCACGCGCACATCGACTCGGCGTGGCTGTGGCCGCTGCGCGAGACCGTGCGCAAGGTGGCCCGTACGACGTCCAACATGACCGCGCTGCTGGAGGACGAGCCCGACTTCGTCTTCGCCATGTCGCAGGCGCAGCAGTGGGCGTGGGTGAAGGAGCACCGGCCCGAGGTGTGGGCGCGGGTGAAGAAGGCGGTGGCGGACGGGCGGTTCGTGCCGGCCGGCGGCATGTGGGTGGAGTCGGACACCAACATGCCGGGCTCGGAGGCGATGGCCCGGCAGTTCGTGCACGGCAAGCGGTTCTTCCTCGACGAGTTCGGCATCGAGAACGACGAGGCCTGGCTCCCCGACACCTTCGGCTTCGCCGCGGGCCTGCCGCAGATCATCAGGGCGGCGGGCTCCACGCGGCTGCTGACGCAGAAGATCTCCTGGTCGCAGACCAACCAGTTCCCGCACCACACCTTCCAGTGGGAGGGCATCGACGGCACCCGGATCTTCACCCACTTCCCGCCCGTCGACACCTACAACTGCTCCATGAAGGGCAGCGAAATCGCCCACGCCGCCCGCAACTTCAAGGACAAGGGCGTCGCTTGGCACTCCCTCGCGCCCACCGGCTGGGGCGACGGAGGCGGCGGCACCACCCGCGAGATGGTCGCCAAGGCCGCCCGGCTGCGCGACCTCGAAGGCTCGGCCAGGGTGGAGTGGGAGACCCCGCAGGCCTTCTTCGACAAGGCCGAGGCCGAATACCCCGACCCACCCGTGTGGGTCGGCGAGCTCTACCTCGAACTGCACCGCGCCACCCTTACCAGCCAGGCCCGGACCAAGCAGGACAACCGGCGCAGCGAACACCTCCTGCGGGAGGCCGAACTGTGGGCGGCAACGGCCGCCGTCCGCACCGGATTCGCCTACCCCTACGAGGAGTTGGACCGCATCTGGAAGACGGTGCTGCTCCACCAGTTTCACGACATCCTGCCGGGTTCGTCCATCGCCTGGGTGCATCGCGAGGCGCGGGCGACCTACGGGCGGATCGCCGAGAAGCTGAACGGGATCATCGACGCCGCCCAGCGGGCCCTCGCGGGCGAGGGCACGACGCCGCTCGTGTTCAACGCGGCGCCGCACCCCCGGGCCGGCGTCCCGGCGGGCGGCGCGGCACCTGCGCGGACCGAGGGCGAGACGGCACTCGCGCCGCGCACGGACGGCGGACACGTGCTGGACAACGGCCTGCTGCGGATCGAGATCGACGCCCAGGGCCTCGTCGTCTCGGTGTACGACATCGAGGCCGACCGCGAGACGATCGCCCCTGGCCGGGCCGCGAACCTCCTCCAGCTCCACCCCGACTTCCCGAACATGTGGGACGCCTGGGACGTGGACGAGTTCTACCGCAACACGGTCACCGACCTGACCGACGCCGACTCAGTGACCGCCGGCGAGGACGGCGCGTCGGTGCGGATCGCACGGTCCTTCGGCGCGTCCCGCGTCACCCAGGTGCTGTCGCTGCCGCCGGGGGAGCGGCGGCTGGTGCTGGACACGGAGGTCGACTGGCACGAGACGGAGAAGTTCCTCAAGCTGGCCTTCCCGCTCGACGTGCACGCCGAACGGTACGCGTCGGAGACCCAGTTCGGGCACTTCCACCGCCCCACCCACACCAACACCTCCTGGGAGGCGGCCAAGTTCGAGGCCTGCAACCACCGCTTCGTGCACGTGGCGGAGCCCGGCTGGGGCGTCGCGGTCGTCAACGACTCCACGTACGGCCACGACGTGACCCGCACCGTCCGCACCGACGGCGACCGCGGTACGACCACCACGGTCCGCGTCTCGCTCCTGCGCGCCCCGCGCTTCCCGGACCCCGAGACCGACCAGGGCGTCCACCGCTTCCGGCACGCCCTGGTACCGGGCGCGGACATCGGGGACGCGGTGCGCGAGGGCTGGCGGCTCAACCTGCCGGAGCGTCACGTGACCGGCGCCGGGGAGGTCGCCCCGCTGGTGACGGTGGACGAGGACGCGGTGGTGGTGACGGCGGTGAAGCTCGCCGACGACGGCAGCGGCGACGTGGTGGTCCGGTTCCACGAGGCGTGCGGCGGACGGGCCCGGGCGACGCTGACCGCGGACTTCGCGTTCGCGTCGGTGACGGTCACCGACCTGCTGGAGCGGCCGCTGCCCGACGCGGCCGCTCCGGAGCGGGACCGGGGCCGCATCAGGCTGGCGCTGCGGCCGTTCGAGCTGATGACCTTGAGGTTCCGGCGAGCATGAGGCGGCGGAACGCACGGTGGGCGCCCGGCGCGCCCGCCGTGCGCCCGCCCCGGCTTTCCCCGGCTTTCCCCGGCTTTCCCCGGCTTTCCCCCGCGCGGGCACGGCCACGATGATGTGGCGATGAGACGACGAAGGGTCCCCGACCACTCCTGGGCCTTGGAACCGGATCCCCTGCTGGCCCTCGCCCGGCGGGAGTTGGCGTTCTACGCACGGACCTGCGACCGGGCGAGGAGGCTGCACTACGTGACGGAGCTGGGCGCCCTCCTCACGACATCGATGACGGTCGTCGCCGCCGGTCTGCACGCACCGGCCTGGCTGACCGCGCTGATCGCGGGCGGTGCCGTCTTCTTCACCGGCGTGCGGCAGCTGTTCAGCCCCGGCTCGCGCTGGGTGCTGGCCGCGCGGGCGAGGGAGACGCTGCGCCGGGCGCTCGACCGGTACCTGCTCCTGCCCGAGCCGGAACGCGACGTGGCGGCCCGGCAGTCCCTGCAGACGCTGATCGAGGAGGTTGGCGCCAACGAATTGCGGGAGTGGTCGGAGGCGCAGGGGCGCCGACCGGAACCACCCGTGCCCGCGACGGGCGCCTGAGCCTGGCCATGCCCTCGCGGCGGGCGCCTGAGCCTGGCCATGCCCTCGCGGCGGGCGCCTGAGCCTGGCCATGCCCCCGCGACGGGCGCCTGAGCCTGGCCATGCCCCCGCGGCCCGCGGACGCTGGACCGGTCTCCGTACGACGCCGGTCAGGATCTCAGCTGCGTCCTGAGCCACTCCTCCACCTCGCCCACGTGCGCGGCCGCGGCCGCCCGGGCCGCCTCCGGGTCGCGGGCGGCCAGCGCGCGGTGGATGGCGGCGTGTTCGCGGCGGGTGCGGGCGAAGGCGCCCTCCTCCTGGTAGCCGCGCCAGACGCGGGCGCGGAAGGTGCGTGAGGACAGGCCTTCGAGGATCGCGGCCATGGTGTCGTTGCCCGCGGCGGCCGCGATCTCGCGGTGGAAGGCCAGGTCGTGGGCGAGGATCTCCTCCGGGTCGTCGGTGGCGTTCATCGCCGCGAGGTGTTTCTCGACTTCGGCCAGCTGGTCCACGGTGATGCGCGCCGCGGCCAGCGCGGTCGCCGTCGACTCCAGGATGCGGCGGACCTCCAGCAGCTCCACCAGGCGGGGGCCCCGGGACAGATCGGCCACGACCCCGAAGGTCTCCAGCAGGTCACCGGCCTCCAGCTGGGTGACGTAGATGCCCGAGCCGTGCCGGGCCTCCAGCATGCCGAGGACCGTCAGCGCGCGGATCGCCTCGCGCATCGAGCTGCGGGAGATGCCCAGCTGGGCCGCGAGGTCGCGCTCCGTGGGCAGCCGCTGGCCCGGCTCCAGCAGGCCCTCGGCGATCATCGCCTTGATCCGCTCGATGGCGCGCTGCGTCACCGTGCCCTTCTGCGGAGCGTTCGCAGTGGGCTCCGGCTCCGTCTCCCCGGTCACGGTCTCGTCCACGCCACGCCCTCCTGTCGCCGTGCGCCGCAGTCTAACCACCGATGTGGTCCGACCACTACGGCCGGAAAGCCCGAGAATTTGGCACCGCGGGGTGTTGTATCGCCCGAGTGGTCTGATAAGTATGCGGGCAACTGCTCGATCACGCTCGATGAGGAGCCGACAGATGGCCGGCAGAGAAGTGCGGAACGGACGGCAAGGCAGGCGAATCTCCCCGTGGGCGCTGCGCGCGACGGCTGCGGCCGCCTGCGGCACCCTGGCGCTCACGGCATGCGGCAGCACCAAGGACAACGGCCCCGCCACCGCCGGAGGCGACGGCAGCGGCAAGGTCGGGGTGATCCTGCCCCTGCTGACCTCGCCGTTCTGGCAGTCGTACAACGACTACGTGCCGAAGATGGCCACGTCCGAAGGCGTCGACGCACTGAAGACGGTCAACTCCAACAGTGACCCCTCACAGCAGATCACCGACATCAACAACGAGCTCAACCAGGGCGTCAAGGGCCTCGTCGTCGCCCCGCTGGACAGCGCCGCCATCCAGGCCGGCCTCGACCAGGCCGAGCGCAAGGGCGTACCCGTGGTCGCCGTCGACGTGGCGCCCGACAAGGGCAAGGTCGCCATGGTCGTCCGGGCGAACAACGTCGCCTACGGCGAGAAGGCCTGCCAGTACCTCGGCGCGCACGTCAGCTCCGGCAAGGTCGTGCAGATCATGGGCGACCTCGCCTCGGTCAACGGCCGTGAGCGCTCGGAGGCGTTCCGCACCTGCGTGAAGAAGAACTTCCCCAAGCTGAAGGTCCTGGAGATCCCCGCCAAGTGGGAGTCCGACACCGCGGCCTCCAAGCTCGACACGCTGCTCAACGCCAACCCCGACATCAAGGGCGTCTACCTGCAGGCCGGCGGCGTCTACCTCGCGCCCACCCTGCAGACCCTGAAGTCCAAGAACATGCTGAAGAAGGCCGGTCGGGCCGGTCACATCGTGATCGTCTCCAACGACGGCATCCCGCAGGAGTTCGACGCCATCCGCAGGGGCGAGATCGACGCCACCGTCTCCCAGCCCGCCGACGCCTACGCCAAGTACGGCATGTACTACATCAAGGCGGCGATGCAGGGGAAGACGTTCAAGCCCGGCCCGACCGACCACGACTCCACGATCGTCAAGCTGCCCAGCGGCATCCTCGAGGACCAGCTGCCCGCGCCCCTGGTGACCAAGGACAACGTCGACGACCCCAAGCTCTGGGGCAACACGGTCAAATGAGCACCCAGGAAAGCCCGGTCACCCCGCTCGTCGAGGCGCGGGGCATCGTCAAGCGGTACGGTCCCACCGTCGCCCTCACCGACGGCCGGCTCACCGTGCTGCCCGGCGAGTCCCACGCCCTCGTCGGCCGCAACGGCGCCGGCAAGTCCACGCTCGTCACGGTCCTCACCGGCCTGCAGGCCCCCGACGAGGGCGAGGTCCGCTTCGACGGCGAGCCCGCACCCCCGCTCACCGACCGCGACGCCTGGCGCCGCAAGGTCGCCTGCGTGTACCAGAAGCCGACTCTCGTCCCGGAACTGACGGTTGCCGAAAATCTCTTCATGGCGGAGATGCACGCCGCCAAGCCGACCAGGCTCAGCTTCAGGGTCGGCCGGGGGTCAGGGGGTCGTCCCCCGGGTGGACACAGCATCAACCGACAGCCCACCGGCCGCGGCGGCTTCATCAGCTGGCGCCGGCTCAAGGCCGGGGCCGCCGAGCTGCTCGACACCTGGGACGTGCACGTCGACCCCCAGGCCCGCACCGCCGACCTCAAGGTCGAGGACCGTCAAATGGTCGAGATCGCACGGGCGTTGAGCTTCGGCGCGCGGTTCATCATCCTCGACGAACCCACCGCCCAGCTCGACAACCGCGAGATCGAACGGCTGTTCACCCGGATGCGCGCCCTGCAGGACTCCGGCGTCACCTTCCTGTTCATCTCGCACCACCTGCAGGAGGTGTACGAGGTCTGCCAGACCGTCACCGTGCTGCGCGACGCCCGCTGGATCACCACCGCCCCCGTCGCCGACCTGCCGAGGGCGGCCCTGGTGGAGGCCATGGCGGGGGAGTCCCTGGCGGGGGAGTCCAGCGCCGAACAGGCCGTACGGCAGCGGTCCGTCGACGCCGACGCGCCCGTCCTCCTCGACGCGCGCGGGCTCACCTCCGAGGCGTACGAGAACGTCGACCTCACCGTGCGCGGCGGCGAGGTCGTCGGACTCGCCGGCTCCAGTGGCAGCGGCAAGATCGAGCTCGCCGAGGCCTTCGCCGGGCTGCACACCCCGACCGCCGGAACGGCCGAACTCGGCGGCAGAAAGCTTCCGTTCGGCGATGTGCAGGAGGCGCTCAAGGCGGGCGTGGGCTGTGTACCCCGCGACCGGCACGAGCAGGGACTGGTCGCCGGCATGACCGTCGGCGACAACGCCACCATGAGCGTCCTGGACCGGCTGGGCCGCTTCGGCTTCGTCGGCACCGACCGCAAACGCGGCTTCGCCGGCGAGCTGATCGAGCGCCTCGACATCCACACCGAGGGCCCCGAGCAGCCCGTCTCCGACCTGTCCGGCGGAAACGCGCAGAAGGTCGTGATGGCCCGCGCCCTCGCCTCCGACCCGCGCCTGCTCGTCCTCATCAACCCCACCGCGGGCGTCGACGTGAAGTCCAAGGAGTCCCTGCTGGCCCGGATGGACACCGCCCGCGAGGACGGCACCGCGGTGCTCGTCGTCTCCGACGAGCTCGACGACCTCAGGCGCTGCGACCGCGTCCTCGTCCTCTTCCACGGCCGTGTCGTCGCCGAGCACCAGGCCGGCTGGCGCGACCACGAGCTGATCGCCTCCATCGAAGGAGTGGACCATGGCTGACACCAAGGCGGCCCCGCCGCTCGCGCCCGTCCGCGCCCCCGCCGCGGGATCGGCCAGGACGGTCCTGCTGCGCCGGGCCCGCGAACTCGCCCTCGTACCCGCCCTGTTGCTCCTCATGGTGCTCGGCACGGCGGTCAACGACTCGTTCCTCACCGAGCGGAACCTGATCTCCATCCTCGGCGCCTCCGCCGCCCTCGCCATGGTCGTGCTCGCCGAGTCGCTGGTGCTCATCACCGGCAAATTCGACCTGTCCCTCGAGTCGGTCGTGGGCATCGCGCCCGCCGTGGGAGCGCTCCTCGTGCTGCCCTCGGCCCAGTCCGGCTGGGGAACGGAGTTCCCGGCCGCGCTCGCCCTGCTCGCGATCCTCGTCGTGGGCGCGGCCATCGGCGCCTTCAACGGCGTCCTCGTCGTCAAGTTCAAGCTCAACGCCTTCATCGTGACGCTGGCGATGCTGATCGTCCTGCGCGGTCTGCTGGTCGGCGCGACCAAGGGCAAGACGCTGTTCGGCATGCCCGACAGCTTCTACTCCCTGGCCACCACCACTTTCCTGACCATCCCGCTGTCGGTGTGGCTGGCCGCCGTGGCCTTCGCGGTCACCGGATTCCTGCTGAAGTACCACCGCATCGGGCGCGCCCTGTACGCGATCGGCGGCAACGCGGACGCGGCCCGCGCGGCCGGGATCCGCGTCGAGCGGGTCATGCTCGGCGTGTTCGTCGTCGCCGGAGTCCTCGCCTCGGTCGGCGGGATCATGCAGACCGGCTACGTGGGCGCGATCAGCGCCAACCAGGGCCAGAACATGATCTTCACGGTGTTCGCGGCCGCGGTGATCGGCGGCATCAGCCTGGACGGCGGCAAGGGCACCATGTTCGGCGCGCTGACCGGCGTCCTGCTGCTGGGCGTGGTCCAGAACCTGCTCACCCTCGCCCAGGTGCCGTCGTTCTGGATCCAGGCCATCTACGGCGGAATCATCCTTGTCGCCCTCATGATCGCCCGGGTGACGACGGGCCGCGCCCAGGACTGACCTCGCCGGTTCTCCCGTTATCGACCGAAAGGCCATCCGTGTCCCCGACGCCCGTCCGCATCACCGCGGTCGACACCTTCGACATCCGCTTCCCCACCTCGCGCGAGCTCGACGGCTCCGACGCGATGAACCCGGACCCCGACTACTCGGCGGCGTACCTCGTGCTGCGCACGGACGCGGCCGACGGGCTGGAGGGGCACGGATTCACTTTCACCATCGGGCGGGGCAACGACGTCCAGGTCGCCGCGATCGACGCGCTGCGGGACCACGTGGCCGGGCGATCCGTCGATGAGGTGTGCGACGACCCCGGAACCCTCTTCCGGGACCTGATCGGAGACAGCCAGCTGCGCTGGCTCGGGCCCGAGAAGGGCGTGATGCACATGGCGATCGGCGCCCTGATCAACGCCGTGTGGGACCTCGCCGCCAAGCGCGCCGCGAAACCCCTCTGGCAGCTCCTCGCCGACGCCGAGCCGGAGTGGCTCGTCCGCCAGATCGACTTCCGCTACATCACCGACGCGCTCACCCCCGAGGAGGCCCTGGAGATCCTGCGCCGCGGCCGGCAGGGCGCCGAGGGACGCAGGGCCCGGCTGCTCGAGCAGGGCTTCCCCGCCTACACCACCTCCGCCGGCTGGCTCGGCTACAGCGACGAGAAGCTCACCCGGCTCGCCGCACAGGCCGTCGCCGACGGCTTCCGGCAGATCAAGCTGAAGGTCGGCGCGGACCTCGACGACGACGTACGCCGCTGCCGCGTGGCCCGCGCGGTGGTCGGGCCGGACATCCGCATGGCGATCGACGCCAACCAGCGCTGGAACGTCGACGAGGCGATCCGCTGGACCAGGGCGCTCGCCGAGTTCGACCCGTACTGGATCGAGGAGCCCACCAGCCCCGACGACGTTCTCGCGCACGCAGCCATCCGCGAGGCCGTGGCGCCGGTCAAGGTCGCCACCGGCGAGCACGTGCAGAACCGCATCGTCTTCAAGCAGCTTCTCCAGGCCGGCGCCCTCGACATCGTCCAGATCGACGCGGCCCGCGTGGGCGGCGTCAACGAGAACCTCGCGATCCTGCTGCTGGCGGCCAAGTACGGCGTGCCGGTCTGCCCGCACGCGGGCGGTGTCGGCCTGTGCGAGCTCGTGCAGCACCTGTCGATGTTCGACTACGTGGCCGTCTCCGGCACCACCGAGGACCGCGTCATCGAGTACGTCGACCACCTGCACGAGCACTTCCTGGACCCGGCGGTGATCCGCGACGGTCACTACACGGCATCCACCGCACCGGGCTTCTCGGCCGCCATGCGGCCGGAGTCCATCGCGCGGTACACCTTCCCCGGCGGCACCTTCTGGGCCGCCGACGACCCCGACCGGCAGAAGGGACAGGCGGCATGAGCGACTTCGAGGGACTGACGGCCCTGGTGACGGGCGGCGCCTCCGGCATCGGCCGGGCCACCGCCGAACTCCTCGCCGAACGCGGCGCCCAGGTCGCCGTCCTCGACCTGGACCCCTCGTCCGTCGACAAGCCGCTCCTCGGCCACCGCGCCGACGTCACCGACGACGCCTCCGTCCGCGAGGCCGTCGCGGCCGCCGTCGCCGACCTCGGCGGACTGGACGTCCTGGTCAACAACGCGGGGATCGGCGCCCAGGGCACCGTCGAGGACAACGACGACGAGGAGTGGCGCCGTGTGTTCGACGTCAACGTCCTCGGCATGGTCCGCACGGCCCGCGCCTGCCTGCCGCACCTGCGCAACTCGTCGCACGCGGCGATCGTCAACACCTGCTCCATCGCGGCCACCGCGGGTCTGCCGCAGCGGGCGCTGTACAGCGCCACCAAGGGCGCCGTGTACTCGCTGACCCTCGCCATGGCCGCCGACCACGTCCGTGACGGCATCCGCGTGAACTGCGTGAACCCCGGTACGGTGGACACCCCTTGGGTCGGCCGACTGCTGGACGCCGCCCCCGACCCGGCCGCCGAACGCGCCGCCCTGGAGGCCCGCCAGCCCACCGGACGCCTGGTCACGGCCGCCGAAGTCGCGGGTGCCATCGCGTACTTGGCGAGCCCGCTGTCCGGCGCCACCACCGGCACCGCCCTCGCCGTCGACGGCGGCATGCAGGGCCTGCGGCTGCGCCCGGTGGGCCGGTGAGCGCCCTCGGCCGGAGCGGCGTCCGGGTCAGCGCCCTGGGGTTCGGCGCCGCCGGGATCGGCAACCTGTACACCGAGGTCGGCGACGAGCAGGCCCATGCGGCCGTGACCGCCGCCTGGAAGCAGGGCATCCGCTACTTCGACACGGCCCCGCACTACGGACTCGGCCTGTCCGAACGCCGGCTCGGCGCGGCCCTGCGCGGGCGCCCCCGCTCGGCCTGCACGGTCTCCACCAAGGTGGGCCGCCTGCTGGAACCCACGGACGCGGGCGGCGACGACCGCGCCCACGGCTTCGCCGTACCCGCCACCCACCACCGCGTCTGGGACTTCAGCGCGGACGGCGTACGGCGCAGCCTCGAGGAGAGCCTCGAACGGCTCGGCCTGGACCGCGTGGACGTCGTCTACCTCCACGACCCGGACGACCACGCCGAGCAGGCCTTCCGGGAGGGCTACCCGGCGCTGGAGGAACTGCGCTCCCAGGGCGTGGTGGGCGCGATCGGTGCGGGCATGAACCAGGCCGAGATGCTCACCCGGTTCGTCCGCGAGACGGATGTGGACGTAGTGCTGTGCGCGGGCCGGTACACCCTGCTCGACCAGCGCGCACTGACCGAGCTGCTGCCCGCGGCCCTGGAGCGGGGCGTGTCGGTCGTCGTCGGCGGTGCCTTCAACTCAGGCCTGCTGGCGGACCCGAAACCCGGAGCGACATACAACTACACCCAAGCACCCGCCGAGTTGCTGGAGCGCGCGCTGCGCATCAAGACGGTCGCCGACCGCCACGGCACCACGCTGCGCGCCGCCGCGCTGGCCTTCTGCGCCGCCCACCCGGCCGTCGCGAGCGTCCTCGTCGGCGCCCGCTCGGCACACGAGGTCCGCGACTGTGCCGAGCAGTTCGCGGCGCGTGTGCCCACCGCCTTCTGGCAGGAGCTGCGGGAGACCGGCCTGCTGCCCGCCGACGCCCCCGTCCCCGCCGAGGAGCCGTCATGAGAGTCGCCCTGCACACCAAGGTCCGCGCCGACCGGATCACCGCGTACGAAGCCGCCCACCGCGAGGTCCCCAAGGAGCTCACCGACGCCATCCGCGCCGCCGGAGCCACCTCCTGGACCATCTGGCGCAGCGGCACCGACCTCTTCCACGTCCTGGAGTGCGAGGACTACGCCCGCATCCTCGCCGAGCTGGAGCAACTGCCGGTCAACGTGGCCTGGCAGGCCCGCATGGCCGAACTGCTCGACGTGGTGCACGACTACTCCGCCGGGGGCGCGGACGCCGGCCTGCCCGTCGTGTGGGAGCTGCCGTGACCGTCGACGCCCATCACCACGTCTGGGACCTGACGGTGAGGGACCAGGACTGGATCACGGGTCCCGAACTCCAGCCGCTGCGCCGGAACTTCACGATCACGGACCTCGAACCGGAGGCACGGGCGGCCGGAGTGGACCGCACCGTCCTCGTCCAGACGATCACGGTGCCCGAGGAGACCCCGGAGTTCCTGGCACTGGCGGACGAACACGACCTGATCGCGGGCGTCGTCGGCTGGACCGACCTCACCCGCCCCGACGTCGCCGACGAACTGGCCCGCCTGCGGGAACTCCCCGGCGGCCGCCACCTCAAGGGCATCCGCCACCAGGTCCAGGGCGAGCCGGACCCGGAGTGGCTGCTGCGCCCCGACGTACGCCGGGGCCTGGCCGCCGTCGCCGACGCGGGCCTGGTCCACGACCTGGTCGTCCTGCCCCACCAGCTCCCCGCCTGCGCCAAGGCCGCCGCCGACCACGAGGGCCTCACCTTCGTCCTCGACCACCTGGGCAAGCCACCCATCGCCTCCGGCCGGCTGGAGCCCTGGGCGAGGGCGGTCCGCACCCTCGCGGCCCTGCCCAACACCGTCTGCAAACTGTCGGGCATGGTCACGGAGGCGGACCTCGCAACCTGGACGACCGACGACCTGCGGCCGTACGCCGACGTCGCCCTGGAGGCCTTCGGGCCCCACCGCCTGATGTACGGCTCGGACTGGCCCGTGTGCACCCTGGCGGCACCCTACGGCGAAGTCCTCGCCACCGCGTCCGAACTGACCTCGTCCCTCACCGAGCCCGAACGCACGCAGATCTTCCAGGGCACGGCGACCCGCGTCTACGGCCTCTGATCCCGCGTCTCAGCCGAGCTCATAGTCGAACCAGACCCGGTGCGTGCCCTTGGTGTCGACCGCGATTCCGCCGGTGCCACGGATCCCGGCCAGCTCTCCCGTGCCGCTGGAGGGCACGATGGTGAAGAACTCGGCCGTGCGGTCGGTGCCGGTCGTCGTGGCCGAGTGGACGAAGTTGAAGGCACCCTGCCGGCCGTGCAGCGAGCCTTCGAACGACTCCATGGCCACGTAGGTGCCGACGCCGGTCGTCTGGTCGAACGCGGCGGTGAACAAGGTCGCCGAGCGGCCGGCGATCTCGCCCTCGAAGTGTTTCTCCATCGTGGCGACACCCACCGGAAGGCCGGTGGTGACGTCGGGGTCCGGCTTCAGCTCGGTCGGGACGAACGATGTGACGGTGAAGGTTCCCGTGGCTCTCATGGTGCGACCGTATCGGGCCGGTCCGACAGTGAGCCGTTCGGAGCCGTTCACGACCTTTCGGCCACCGCTGCCAGCCGGCTCGGCGGCAGGTACTCGCGCACATACGTGCGGTCCCAGCAGGCGCCCGTCTCGCGCAGTTCGCGCCAGGTCGTGTAGCGGTAGCGGAAGAGACGGGCGCGGACGTAGCGCGGTGGCTCGTCGGGTGGGAAGGGGGAGCGGCGCAGGAGTTTGAGGGTGTCCCGGTCGTTCTCCAGGAGCCGTTCCACCAGGGCGCCGAACCAGGCGCCTGCGTACGCGGGGGACAGCGCGGCGAACCACATCAGCCAGTCCAGCCGCAGATGGTAGGGCGCGAACTGGCGCGGCCAGTACCGCGGATCGCCGGGCTTGCCCTTGAACTCGTACTCCCGCCAGTCGGCGTCCTCGTGCGGCACGTCGTCGACGGTGCCTTCGATCACCACCTCGTAGCGGACACGGCTGATGCTGCCGAACGCGCCGTAGGTGTTGACCAGGTGGATCGGGTCGAAGGAGCGGTTCATGACCTGCCGCCGGGAGAGCATGTTCATCACGGGGTGGTAGCTCAGGATCACGACGAGCGCGGACACGGCGAGGACCACGATCTCGTACCACAGCGGCGCGGCGGGCACGGACGGCGGATGCGCCGGGAAGCGCACCGCCGACAGCGCCAGCACGATGGTGATCCAGTTCAGCCAGGAGAAGTTGCCCGACAGCACCAGCCACAGCTGGGTGAGGATCATCAGCGCGGCGGCGGCCGTGGCGACCGGGTGCGGGGTGAACAGCAGGAACGGCACGACCAGTTGCGTGACGTGGTTGGCGGCCACCTCCACCCGGTGCAGGGGCTTGGGCAGATGGTGGAAGAACCAGCTCAGCGGGCCCGGCATCGGCTGCGTCTCGTGGTGGTAGTACAGGCAGGTCAGCTCCCGCCAGCACGCGTCGCCGCGGAGCTTGATCAGGCCCGCGCCGAACTCGACACGGAAGAGGATCCAGCGCAGCAGGAACAGCACGACGATCGGCGGGGCCACCTCGTCGTTGCCGAGGAACACGGCGAGGAAACCGGTCTCCAGCAGCAGCGACTCCCACCCGAAGCTGTACCAGGTCTGGCCGACGTTGACGATCGACAGATACAGCGCCCAGGGGACCAGCCACAGCAGCATGCCGCCCCACAGGGGCAGTTCCGAGTCCAGCCCCGCGATCAGCGCCGCGGACACGGCGCATCCGCCCCACGCGCAGGCCGCGAAGAAGCGGTCGGAGTAGTGCAGGTGGAACAGGCTCGGCGCCTGTCTGAACGGCACCCGCGCGACGAAGCGGGGGACCGGCAGCATGCCGCGCTCGCCGAGCAGCGCCCGGAACTGCAGGGCGGCCGTCAGGAATGCGACGAGATACACCGCGGCCAGAGCCCGCTGGAAGACCAGTCGGCTCAGCCAGTAGTCGGGTGCGGTGAACCATCCCACGGCTGTGCGCTCCTCTCCGTGGTGCCCGAGTCCTCCCTGGTGGTGACCGAGCGGCCGGTCACCGACCGTATCGGTCGGCTCCGCTTGCGTTACCGAAGCGAGTGAAGCAGACAGTGAAGCAGAGATAGTGGCGAACTGCCCCGGACGGAGCGGGAGGGCGTGGCGCGGCCACCCACCGGAACCTCCGCCACGGCCTGCCCGCTCCCGGCGGCGACAGGGCCACGGGACGGAGCGGGGAGCTCTTCCTCGAGCCGGTCGCGGACCGGGGCCCGCTCCCTTCACGGACTCCTCGGCCACCTCCCCGGCTACCCACCCCCGGCCACCCGAACACCGCAGTCGGCGCAGGCGACGTCGCCGGTGACCACCCCGCCGACCCCCGGCGACCACCGACCCGGCTCAGCGGCGACCACCCAAGCCGCTTCCCGGCGGAACAGACGGCGATACCGGGCCGTGGAGACCCTGCACCCCCGCTCGAAGAATCAGGTAAATCCTGGCAAGGTGGCCCCATGGCTGAACGGGGAGCGAGCGCCCTGTCACTCCCGGACGACTGGCCCGCCCACCCGGATTCGATCCTGGCGCTCAACCGCATGGGCAGCTTCGACTGGGACCTGGACACCGGTCTGTTCAGCATGGACGCCCAGGCCCAGGAGATCTTCGACGTGCGCCCCGGCGAGTACGACGGCCACCCCGAGAGCCTGGCCCCCCGGGTGCCTTCGGCAGAGGCCCATCGGCTCGACAGCGTGGTGTCCCAGGCCCTCAAGGACGGCAGCGAGAACTACGGCGCCTACTTCCGCATCCGCCGCCACGACGGCAGCCTGCGCTGGACCCACACCCAGGGCTGCATACGACGCGACGAGACGGGCCGCCCGCGCCGGATCATCGGGATCCTCCGGGACGCCACCGAGGAGCTCAGCGACAGCGCCGGCGGCCAGGAGCGGGCCGCCCAGGACGCCGCCCGGCGCGAGCAGACCAACGTCGTCCAGCTCACCACCGCCGCGCTCGCGCATGCCCGCACGGTCCAGGACGTCATCGACGTCGTCAAGGACACCCACGGACTGTCCCTCTTCGGCTCCACCAGCCTGGTCCTCGGTCTGGTCGAGGCCGGCCGCATCCGGCTGGTCGCGGAGGGCCCCGCGGGCAGCTTCGTAACCGGCACCCGTGTCACCCGGATCGACGAGCCCTATCCGATGAGCGAGGCGGTGCGGACCCTCAGCCCGTGCTTCATCGAGTCCCCGGAGGACTTCGCCGAGCGCTTCCCCATCCTGTGGCCGCACATCACCGACCTGAAGATCACCTCGGCCGCCTACCTGCCGTTGGTTGCCCAGGCCCGGCCGATCGGCGCCATGGGCCTGCTCTACAGCGACCGGCGCGGCTTCTCGCCGGAGGAGCGCAACGTCCTCGTCGCCCTCGGCAGCAGCATCGCGCAGAGCCTTCAGCGGGCCATGCTCTACGAGCAGGAGAAGGACCTCGCCCAGGGCCTGCAGCAGGCCATGCTGCCGCGCACCATCCCCAGCGTGCCCGGCGCCGACGTCGCCGTCCGCTACCGCTCCGCCCGGCTGGGCCTGGACATCGGCGGCGACTGGTACGACCTGATCCCGCTGCCGGGCGGCCGGGTCGGCGCCGTCATCGGCGACGTCCAGGGCCACGACACGCACGCCGCCGCCGTCATGGGGCAGCTGCGCATCGTGCTGCGCGCCTACGCCGCCGAGGGCCACACCCCCGCCACCGTGATGGCCCGCGCCTCCGTCTTCCTGCACGAACTCGACACCGACCGCTTCGCGACCTGCCTGTACGCGGAGGCCGACCTGTCCACCGGAGTGGTCCAGGTGGTACGGGCCGGCCACATCGACCCGCTCGTGCGGCACAGCGACGGCACCTGCCACCGGGTCTGTGTCGACGGCGGACTGCCACTCGGCCTGTCCGCCGAGTTCGGCAGCCTGGAGTATCCGGTCGCCGCCCTCGAACTCGACCCCGAGCAGACACTGCTGCTGTGCACCGACGGCCTGGTCGAACGGCCCGGCACCGACCTCGACGAAGGCATGCAGACCCTCACCGGGCTCATCGCCGCGGGTCCCGACGACGTACGGGAGCTCGCCGACCGGCTCATCGACATGGCCGAGGAACGCGGCGGCGACGACGACGTGGCCCTGCTGCTCCTGCGCCGCAAGGGCCTCGCCGACCGGCAGCCCTGCGGCCGGCTGCAGCGGCACGTGGCCCCCGGCGACCCCGAGGCCCTGACCGAGGCCCGGCACATGATCCGCGCCGCGGTCCGCGCCTGGGGGGCCCGGGAACGCTGCGACGAGGTCGAACTGGTCGCCGACGAGCTGATCACCAACGCCCTGATGCACACCGAGGGCGCCGCGATCGTCACCCTGCGGGTCCTCACCGGCACCGACCGGCGGCTTCGGGTCGAGGTGGAGGACACCTCCAGCGCCCTGCCGCGCCGCCTCGAGCCGGGGGAGTCGGGCCTCTCCGGACGGGGGCTGATGCTCGTCGACCGGCTCACCGACGTGTGGGGTGTGGACGCGCGGGGCGGCGGTAAGTGCCTGTGGTGCGAGTTCGTGGTGCCGGAGCGGGGCTGAGGGGACTTCGCGGCCGGCGTGGCGTGAGCGGCGCGTGGCGCCGTCGGTGCCGGATGGCACTCTGGACGTATGCCGGAACTGCCCGAGGTCGAAGCGCTCAAGGGCTTCCTGGCCGACCACCTGGTCGGCCACGAGGTCGTACGCGTGCTGCCCGTCGCGATCAGCGTCCTGAAGACGTACGACCCTCCCGTCACCGCCGTCGAGGGGCAGGAGGTCACGGCGGTGCGCCGACACGGCAAGTTCCTCGACCTGGAGACGGACGGCGGCCTGCACCTCGTGACGCACCTGGCCCGCGCGGGCTGGTTGCAGTGGAAGGACCGGCTGCCGGACGGGCCACCCCGCCCCGGCAAGGGACCGCTGGCCCTCCGCGTCGCCCTGGAGACCGGTGCGGGCTTCGACCTCACCGAGGCGGGCACCCAGAAGCGGCTCGCCGTGTACGTCGTACGGGATCCGCAGGAGGTGCCGGGCGTGGCCCGCCTCGGCCCCGACCCGCTGGCCGACGACTTCGACGAGACACGGTTCGCGCAGCTGCTCGCGGGGGAGCGGCGCCGGATCAAGGGCGCGCTGCGCGACCAGAGCCTGATCGCGGGCGTGGGCAACGCCTACAGCGACGAGATCCTGCACGCGGCGAAGATGTCCCCGTTCAAGCTGGCCGCCTCCCTGTCACCGGAGGAGACCCGAAGACTCCACGAGGCGCTGCGCACCACGCTGACGGAGGCGGTCGAGCGCTCCCGGGGCCTGGCCGCCGGACGGCTGAAGGCGGAGACGAAGAGCGGACTGAGGGTGCACGGCCGCACCGGCGAGCCCTGCCCGGTGTGCGGCGACACCATCCGCGAGGTCTCCTTCAGCGACTCCTCGCTGCAGTACTGCCCGACCTGCCAGACGGGCGGCAAGCCCCTCGCGGACCGCAGGCTGTCCAGGCTGCTCAAGTAGCCGTCGCTCAGGTGGAGTCGAGCGTCACCAGATGCTGCCCGTCCGCCGTCAGCACCTCGAAGCGGGCGATCTCGTCCGGATGCATCGCCGCCCCGCCCGACATGGTGTTCGGCCGGGCGTCGTGTGAGGGAACGGTCCAACTGGTCACCGTCTGCTGCGAGCCGTCGCGGCCCACGACGACCAGCCGGCAGGAACGGGGACCGGCCCCGTCCTTGACCTTCAGCTCCACCTCGCTGCCCCAGTCCACCTTCTCGACCCTGACCTGCGCCCACACGCCCGTCTTCGCGTCGGTGGCCGCGACCTGCACGGCATTCCCCCCGTGTCCGGCCATGGCGGCGATCCCGGGCCCGGCGACGGCGAACACCACCGAGGCGGCCAGGCCGTACAGAAGGCGCCGGCGTCCGGCCCGGTGTCGGCGGGTCACCTCGCCGACCAGCCGCTCCAGCAGCCGGGGGCCGGGCTGGGCCATGGGGTGCACGAAGCGCGGCGTGGCCCGCCGGTACAGCATCAACTGCCGTGTGGTGGGACCGAACTCGGTGACGTGCGCCGCGCAGCGAGGGCACTCCATGAGGTGGTCCTCGAAGCGGAAGGCGTCCGCCTCGTCCAGCACGCCGAGCGCGTACGCGCCGGCGTCGCGATGCCTTTCCAGGGACCTCATGCCGAATCCTCGTGCCGATGTGTGTGGGTGGGGTTACTCCTTGCTCCCACCCGTACGCACCAGACAGCCGAATCACTCAAGCCACGCACAGAATCGCAACCAAGAGATTCGGAGCGGTCCGGCCCGCGGATTGGTCCGAATCTAAAAAAGATGGATGGCGAGATGTCCGAGGGGCAGTCCGAGCTGCCAGGCCGGCGTCCACACCTTCGGTCCCTCGTCCTCGCCGACCACCGCCGCGCCGCCCGGCACCGCGTCCAGGTCGGGCGCGAGCAGCTCGGTCTCCTCCAGCCAGCGCCAGGCCGCCTCGGCCAGCGCCAGGTCCGGCGAGGGCACCCCGGAGGCGTGCACGTCGGCCGCGAGGTCGGCCATGCGCTCGCGCACCCAGTCCTGCCACGGCTGGTCGTACGCCGTCAGCGACAGCCAGGTCTCCAGCTGGGAGACCACCCGGATGCCGGAGAGCTCGCCGCCGGTGTCGGAGAGAAAGATGGTCAGCGCCAGCGCGTCCCGCCCGGCGCGGAACTCGAAGGACGTCGGCGGCATCAGATCGCCGGTTCGCAGCAACTCGTCGGCGATGTACTCGGCGTACAACCACGCCATCGGGACGGCCAGTTCATCGCCGCCGGTGCCGTCCGTGCTCTCGTGACCTCTGTGCAGCATCCCTTCCTGCCTTCCTCCGGTGCGTGCGCGTTGCCCGACCCTGGGCCCCCAGTCCGGAACACGGATGAGGACAGCCGATTACTCAACGGTGGTCCACAGCAAGGCGCTTTACGGAGGTTTGACTCAAGGGTCGGTTTCACCGCAGGTCGGCTGCGTATCCCGGTAGTACCCGGCGCAGGGCGCGCAGCGCGTAGTACGCGCGGGATTTCACCGTACCGGGCGGAATCCCGAGGGTTTCGGCAGCCTCAGCCACACTCGCCCCCTGGAAATACACCAGCACCAGGACTTCACGGTGTTCCGGAGTGAGTGTCTTCACAGCCTCACGCACATCCAGCATCGCGGCGGCCCGCTCGGCGTGATCGGCGATCATCCGCGCGTTCTCCAGCACCGCGTCCCCGACCTCCGGCGGCCGTGCCTGCCGGGCCCGGCGCGCGTCGATGGCGAGCCGGCGGGCGACGGTCAGCAGCCAGGGCCGTACGGAGTCGAAGGCGTCGGCGCGCAGCGCCTCGGGGTGCTGCCAGGCGCGGACGAGTGTCTCCTGCAGCAGGTCCTCGGCGCGCTGCCGGTCGCCGTCGCAGAGGCGCAGCAGCAGTGCGAACAGCGGCCGGCCGTGCTCGCGCTGCAGCGCGGCGAGCTCGTGCTCGGCGGTCGTCGTCCGGTGCGGGAGGGTGGTTCCGGCCGTCATGGCCGTATGGCAGCGCAGGGTGCGGTGCGGGGACAGGGCACGCGCACGGCTGTGCGGCGGACGGTCGATCGCGTCGGTGAACGGTTCGACGAACGGTCCGTCAGCCCCTTCCGGCACACCGGACGGGTTAACGGGGGTGCCGATGCCGTTTGCGGAGGCCCGCAGATTCGTACCCATTGTCTGTCCATACGACCGCAGTGGGGTGAACTGATGATCGCACGCAGACGGCAGGTGGCCTTGGTCGTGACGGCCCTCCTGGCCGCGGCCGCCGCCTGCCAGGCCCAGTACCGGGAGCACCAGGCTCCTGCCGGGCGTCCGGCGCCGTCGCTGCCGTCCCGGACGGCCTCCGGCGGTTTCACGCTCGTCGCCTCCGGCGACGTCCTGCCGGACGCTTCGATCAACGACCGGGCCGCCTTCGACGCCGGTGGCGCCGGCCACGACTTCCGGCCGATGCTCGCGGGCGTCGAGCCCGTCGTCGCCCGCGCCGACCTGGCGCTGTGTCACATGGGAACCGTCTACGGCGTGAACGGCGCCTACACCGGCGCTCCCCTTTTCAAGTCCCCGCCCGAGGTGGCGCCGGGCCTCGCCGCGACCGGCTACGACGGCTGCTCCACCGCCTCCGAGCACACCCTCGACGACGGTGCCGCGGGGATCCGGCGCACCCTGGACGCCCTCGACCGCGTGGGTGTGCGGCACGCCGGGGCGGCGCGCACCGAGGCCGAGGCGCGCAGCGTCACGTTCCTGCGCGCGGGCCCGGCACTGGTCGCCCACCTCGCCTGCACCTACGGCTCGAACCGGCCCCTCCCGCCGGGGCAGCCGTGGGCCGTCGGCCCGATCGACGAGGACCGGATCCTCGCCGGCGCCCGGGCCGCCCGGCAGGCGGGCGCCGACGTGGTCGTGGTGTCCCTGCACTGGGGCACGCAGTGGCAGGACGCGCCCGACCGGCAGCAGGCCATCCTGGCCCGGCGGCTCACCGCCTCCCGCACGGGCGGCCGCCCGGACGTCGACCTGATCCTCGGCACGCACGCCCACGTCCCGCAGGCCTACGAGAAGGTCAACGGCACCTGGGTGGTCTACGGGATGGGCGACCAGATCGCCGGCCGGATGACCAACGACCACGGCGTCCAGGACCCGCGCGGCAACCAGAGCACCCTGGCCCGCTTCACCTTCGCCCCGCCCGCGCGCCCGGGGGGACGCTGGGAGGTGGTCCGGGCCGAGTTCGTCCCGGAGCTGTTCGACATCGACGCGGGCCGGGTGGTGAACATCAGCGAGGCCATCGCCCAGGGCGCCGACCTGCAGGGCGTGCGCGACCGGATCCGCAACGTGGTCCTCAGCCGGGGTGCGGCGAAGGACGGGCTGGTGATGGGGCGGTGACGCGGGTCAGTCCACGTCGACGTGGTCGAAGGTCCTCACCATCTCCGTGAGGACCCGCACGCAGGTGCGTACGTCGGCGTCCGTCAGGCCGCCGCCGACCTGGCGCATCAGATGGTGCTCGCGGCCGAGGACGTGGGCGATGGTCGACCGGCCCTCCTCGGTGAGCCGGATCAGCGAGGACCGCTGGTGCGCGGGGTTCGGCACGGTCTCGACCCAGCCGCGGGCCGCGGCGTCGTTGACCATGCGTTGCACGAACTGCCGGCTCAGCGCCTGGGCCCGGCCCATCTGCGGGACCGTCATCGGACCGTTCTGGCGCAGCAGGTTGAGGACGGCGCGGACGCCGGCGGACACGCCCTCGACGGGCTCGGCCTGTTCCACCTTGCGCGTGGCGCGCCGGTACAGCGGGCCCACCAGGTCGAACACCTCGCTGAGGCGGTGGCCGAGCTCGTCAGGGGGGAGGGGCTGGTCGATGTCGTTCACCCCGCCATCATGACACCTTGGTTGCCAAACTCTGGAGAAGATGACACCTTGGTTGTCATGACAGTTGCTTCGGAGCTGAGCTGCTTCGCGTCTGACGACGGCGACCTCGCCTACCGCGACACGGGCACCGGGAACCCCTTGGTCCTGCTGCACTCCGGGTGGGCGGACCACCGCGTCTTCGACGACCAGCTACCGGCCCTCGCCTCCCGGTACCGGGTGATCGCACCCGACGTACGCGGCCACGGCTGGTCCGCCAACGCGAGCAAGCCGTTCCGGTGGTCCGACGACCTCGCCGCCCTGCTGCGCCACCTCGGCGTCGGGCCCGTCGTCCTCGTCGGCGTGTGCATGGGCGCAGCCGTCGCCACCGACACCGCACTGGAACACCCCGAACTGGTGCGCGCGCTGGTCGTCAGCGGTGCCGGGACCAGCGAGTTCGAGTTCACCGACCCATGGACCCTGAACCGCGCGGCCGAGGGCGCCCGCCTCCTGGGCGCCGGCGACGTCGACGGCTGGCTCGACGCGTTCGCACAGAACCTCGCAGGTCCGCACCGCACCGTCGACGAGGTCGACCCGGACCTCGTACGACGGGTGCGGGAGATGTGCGCGCACACGCTGTCCAAGCACACCCCCGATGAGAGGGACTGGCTCGTGCCCGTCACCGACACCTGGGCCCGGCTGCCGAAGATCGACGTCCCCGTGCTGGCCGTCCACGGCGCCCTCGACGCCTCCGACAGCGTCGGGATGGCGGAACGGGTCGTCCAGTCGGCGCCGAACGGCCGTTCCGTGACGATCGAGGGCGTCGGGCACTACCCGAACCTGGAGAAG
The DNA here is from genome assembly GCF_040608235.1 of Streptomyces sp. NPDC005202. Lineage (NCBI taxonomy): Bacteria > Bacillati > Actinomycetota > Actinomycetes > Kitasatosporales > Streptomycetaceae > Streptomyces > Streptomyces sp. NPDC005202. The sequence continues at coordinate 68,734 of NZ_JBEXHW010000005.1, forward strand.
CCGGAGGCCTTCAACCGGATCCTCGAGGACTTCCTCCGCACCCTCTAACGCGGCGCCGGCCCGGACTGACGCTGCGCCAGCACCGACCGCTTGTACGAGTACCCGAAGTAGATCACGCAGCCGATCACGAACCACACGGCGAACCGCACCCAGGTCTGCCACTGCAGGAACGTGATCAGCCAGATCGAGAAGACCACACCCAGCGCCGGCACGAACGGCATCCACGGGGTGCGGAAGGTGCGCGGCAGCTCCGGCTGCCGGTAGCGCAGCACGATCACCGCCGCGCACACCACCACGAACGCCAGCAGGATGCCGATGTTGGTCAGTTCGGCCGCCTGGGCGATCGGCAGGAACCCGGCGATGGCGGCCGACGCCACCCCGACGATCCACGTCACGCGCGTCGGCACGTGACGCGTGGGGTGGGTCTTCGCAAACCACCGGGGCAGCAGCCCGTCCCGGGACATGGAGAACCACACCCGGGTCACGCCCAGCATGAAGGTGAACATCACGGTGAGGATGCCGATGATCGCGCCCACCGCGATGATGTCCGCCAGCCCGCTCAGGCCCACCGACTTGAACGCCGTCGAGAAGCCGCTCTCCTTGTCGATGTCCTTGTAGTTCTGCATGCCGGTCAGCACCAGACACGCCGCCACGTACAGCACCATCGAGATCGCGAGGGAGTAGAGGATCGCCTTCGGCATGTGTCGCTGGGCGTCCTTGGACTCCTCAGCCGCCGTGGACATGGCGTCGTAGCCGAAGACCGCGAAGAACACGGTGGCCGCACCGGTGAACGCCCCGCCGATCCCGTACGGGAAGAACGGGTGGTAGTTCGCGGTGGTGATGTGGAAGACGCCGACGCCGATCACCAGCAGCACGACCAGGACCTTCAGCACCACCACGGCCGTCTCGAAGCGGGCCGCGTTCCTGATGCCGAGGTTCAGCAGCCACGCGATGATCAGGCACAGCACGGCCGCGAACAGGTCGACCCGGTGCCCGGTGCCGGTCCCGGGCGCCCCCAGCATCCACGCCGGCAGCTGGGCGCCCATGTCGCCGATCAGGAAGCTGAAGTAGCCGGAGATGCCGATCGCGACCACCGCCACGATCGCCGTGTACTCCAGCAGCAGGTCCCAGCCGATGAACCAGCCCGCGAACTCGCCGAGCACGGCGTAGCCGTAGGTGTAGGCGGAACCCGCCTTCGGGATGAGGCCCGCGAACTCGGCATACGACAGTGCGGCCGCGGCACTGGCGACACCGGCGATGAGGAAGGAGACGAGCACCGCCGGGCCGGCCGTGCCGTTGGCCACCGTGCCGGCGAGGGTGAAGATGCCCGCGCCGATGATGCCGCCCACGCCGATCGCGGTCAGCTGCCACAGCCCGAGCGACCGGTCGAGCCGTGTGCCCTCGCCGATTTCCGTCTCTTCGATGTGTTCGATGGGTTTGCGGCGGAGGATGCCCTCGCCCATCCGGAGCCCGGCCATGAGCCTCACCTCTTCGCAGACGGCAATCGCTGACGGCGGATCATGATGGCCCAGTGGCGCCGGGTACGGAAGACACCACGTAACGAGTGGGGGAGTGAGCGGGTGTCCGACCCGCCGCAGTGGCCCTACGGGACCACGGTAACCGGCCACCGACCGGCCTTCAGCAGGCGGATGGCGACCGAGCCGATGATCCGGTGGCCGGCCTGCTCGGAGGCGCCCACGACCACGGCGTCCGCCTTCAGCTCGTCGGCGGCCCTCACCAGGCCGTTGTACGGGTCGCCGCGGAACGTGTGGAACTCCCAGCGGACCTCGAATATCCCCTTGAGCCGCTCGGCGGCCTCGCGGATCTGCTGGACGAGGTCCTCGGCGATCTCGTCGGTCGTCTCGGCGACCGGCGCCCCGAGCGCCGCCCCCGCCGTCATCACCGGCTGCACGTACACGACCGCGAGCAGCGCGCGCTGCCGCCGGGCCAGGCCGGCGGCATAGGCGGCGGCCCGCATCGAGGAGTCGGAGCCGTCCACCCCGACGACGATGAGCTTCGGCCCGTCCGTACCCCGCTCGAACTGGTGCGCGTGCTGTTCCGTCACGCCGGTGAGGCTATCGGAAGCCGCAGGTCGCGCCGCCGTGCGGGATCCGTTGCGCGTCCACCGTGGAGCGCCCTGCTGCCGGCCCCTGTGCGCTCATCCGTGCCGCGGCGCGTCTTCAGAAGCGTCGAGATGCCGTGCGAAGGCATCCGGTGCGCCGCGACGGAGGCCGGCGGCGCGCCTTCGCCACCCGCTGTCCCCTCCGTCATGCAGGCACGGTACTCGTGCCGATGTTCCGCCGATCCTCTGCGCGCCGATTCCACCTGGCCAACCGAGGTGCACCGTCACTGGACCTCTCGACGGGCGCGGCGGGCGGGGTGTTCCTACAGTCGGAACCATGAGTGCCACTCCGTCGGAACCATGACCGCCACCGCCGACGCCGCCCCGGCCAGGAATGCCGCGAGTCCGCAGCGGCCGCCGGGGAGCGGCTTCCTCGGCAGGGTGCCCGAGGGCTTCGCCACCTTCTTCGGCGCCCTGGGCCTGCTCTGTGTGCTGCTGGCCCTGATCGCCCCGCTGCGCACCCTGCTCCGCCCGCTCGTCCGCATCCTCGACCTGCTCCTTGTCCCCGTCAGCGCCAACCTCGCCTACGCCGTCTTCCTCTTCCTGCTGGCCGGCGCCACCGCCGCCCGCAAGAAGGTCGCCTGGTGGCTGGTCGTCGTCTACCTGGGCCTGCTGATCCTCACCGACGCCCTGGGCGTCGCCGTCGGCCTGTACGCCGAGTCGCTTCCGTCCCTGATCGTGTGCGGTCTCGCGCTGCTCCTGCTGATCACGGCCCGCAGGGAGTTCTACGCGGCCTCCCGCCGCGGCGCCGTGTGGCGGGCGCTCGCCGTGCTGGTCGCCGGGCTCGCCGTGGCGATCCTGATCGGCTGGGGCCTGGTGGCGTTGTTCCCCGGCACGCTGCCGCAGAGCCAGCACCTCGCGTGGGCGGCCGACCGGGTCTGCGGCGGCCTGGTCTCCGCGCGCTCCTTCGACGGCCGCCCGCCCCGCCCCGTGACCTTCCTGCTCGGCCTGCTCGGCGCGCTCGCCCTGCTCAACGCCGCGGCCACGCTGTTCCGCTCGCAGCGCCTGGAGGCGGCCCTGCACGACGACGAGGAGCTGCGCATCCGCGCCCTCCTCAAGGCCTACGGCGACCAGGACTCCCTCGGCTACTTCGCCACCCGCCGCGACAAGGCCGTCGTCTTCTCACCCAGTGCCAAGGCCGCCGTCACCTACCGCGTCGAGGCCGGCGTGTGCCTGGCCAGCGGCGACCCCGTCGGTGACCGGGAGGCCTGGCCGCGCGCCATCGGGGCCTGGCTGGACGTGGCCCGCCGCTACGCCTGGGCGCACGCCGTGATGGGTGCCTCCGAGGAGGGCGCCAGGGCCTACGCCCGCGCCGGGCTCGGCGCCCTCCAGCTCGGTGACGAGGCGATCGTGCACGTGGCCGACTTCGACCTCGACGGCCGCGACATGCGCGTGACCCGGCAGGCCGTGCACCGCGTCCGGCGCACCGGTGCCACCTGCCGCATCCGCCGCCACGCCACCCTCACCGACGAGGAGATGGAGGAGATCGTCGACAAGGCCGACGCCTGGCGCGACACCGAGACCGAGCGCGGCTTCTCCATGGCCCTGGACCGGCTCGGCGACCCGGCGGACGGCGACTGCCTCCTCGTCGAGGCCCTCGGCGCCAACGGCCGGCTCCTCGCCCTGCTGTCCTTCGTGCCGTGGGGCAGGGACGGGATCTCCCTGGACCTGATGCGCCGTGACCGCAGCGCCCCCAACGGCGTCACGGAGTTCATGGTCGCCGAACTGTGCGCGGCCGCCCCGAAACTGGGCGTGCGCCGGATCTCCCTGAACTTCGCGGCGTTCCGCTCGGTCTTCGAGGAGGGCGCCCGCATCGGCGCCGGCCCGGTCCTGCGGCTGTGGCGAGGCCTGCTGCTGTTCTTCTCCCGCTGGTGGCAGCTGGAGGCCCTGTACCGCTCCAACGCCAAGTACCACCCCGAGTGGTACCCGCGCTTCATCTGCTACGGCGAGACCGCGTCCCTGGCCCGCATCGGCCTGGCCTCCGGCATCGCCGAGGGCTTCGTCTCCGTACCCTCGCTGCGCAAGCTCTGGGGCAAGGCCCACCCGAAGCGCGGACCCAGGCCCGCCACCACCGAGGGCCTGCCGTCGCTGTTTGCGCTCGGCCTCGGCGAAGGACAGGGCGCCGGGCCCGGCGACCCCCTCGCCGGCCTGCCCGAACAGGTCCGCGTCAGGCACCGCACGCTCGACCGGCTGCGCGCGTCCGGTACCGACCCCTATCCGGTGGGGATCCCGGCCCGCACCCACACCCTCGCCGACGTCCGGGCGGGCGAGCAGGTCACGGTCGCCGGCCGGATCATGCTGGTGCGGGACTTCGGCGGCATCGTCTTCGTCGTCCTGCGCGACTGGTCCGGCGACCACCAGCTCGCCCTCACCCGCGACGGCTTCGGTCCCGCGCTCGACCGCTTCACCGCCGACACCGACATCGGCGACCACATCGCCGCCACCGGCCGCGCAGGGGTCAGCGACAAGGGCGAGCCGACGGTCTTCGTCACCTCCTGGCAGCTGCTCGGCAAGTGCCTGCGCCCGCTGCCCGACAAGCGCCGCGGCCTCGCCGACCCCGAGACCAAGGTGCGCCGCCGCTATCTCGACCTGGTCGCGAGCCCCGGTGCCCGCGCCGTCGTCCGCGACCGCTCCACCGCCGTCCAGGCCCTGCGCCAGGGCCTGCTGGACCGCGGCTTCCTCGAGGTCGAGACCCCGATGCTGCAACAGATCCACGGCGGCGCCAACGCTCGCCCGTTCACCACCCACATCAACGCCTACGACCTCGACCTGTACCTGCGCATCGCCCCCGAGCTGTACCTGAAACGGCTGTGCGTCGGCGGCCTGGAGAAGGTGTTCGAGCTGGGCCGCACCTTCCGCAACGAGGGCGTCTCCTACAAGCACAACCCCGAGTTCACGATGCTCGAGGCCTACCAGGCCTACGCCGACTACGACGTGATGCTCGACCTCGCACGCGAGCTGATCCAGGGCGCCGCGACCGCCGCCTTCGGCAGCCCGGTCGCCCGTAAGGACGGCACGGAGTACGACATCTCCGGGCGCTGGCCGGTCAAGACCGTCCACGGCGCGATCTCCGAGGCGCTGGGGGAGGAGATCGACCCGGGCACCGATCTGAAGACCCTGTACCGGCACTGCGACCGCGCGGGCGTGCCGTACACCGCGGACGACGGTCACGGCGACGTCGTCCTGGAGATGTACGAGCGGCTGGTGGAGGAGCGGACCCAGCTGCCCACCTTCTACAAGGACTTCCCGACCGACGTCTCCCCGCTCACCCGGCAGCACCGCACCGACCCGCGGCTCGCCGAGCGCTGGGACCTCGTCGCCTTCGGCTCCGAACTGGGCACCGCCTACTCCGAGCTGACCGACCCCGTGGAACAGCGGCGCCGACTCACAGCCCAGTCCCTGCTCGCCGCCGGGGGAGACCCGGAGGCGATGGAACTGGACGAGGACTTCCTCGACGCCCTCGAACACGCCATGCCGCCCACCGGGGGCCTCGGCCTCGGCGTCGACCGACTGGTCATGTTCCTCACCGGTCTGACGATCCGTGAGACGCTGCCGTTCCCGCTCGTGCGCCGCCGCTGAGCGGGGTCACTGGGCCGGGCGGGTGTTTTCGTGCCGCCGCACCGGTGCTGGAGGGGTGGGCCGGTCGCACACCGGGCGACTGATGATTCATGCAGAAGGATCAGTTGCTCATGCGGCGCCGGGCCCTGCTCGCCGGGGCCGCCGCTCTGGGGGCGGCGGGAGCGGCCGGCACGGCCGGTCTGCTGTTCTCCGGTTCGTCCGATACTCCGGCACGGTCCGGCGGCCCCGCCCCGGGCCCCCAGGCGCGCAGTGCCCTCAAGCCCTCCGCCTACCGTCTCCAGCCCCTCACCGGCGACGGCGCGCCGCGCGCCGAGCCCGGACCTACCCGCGTGCGGCACGAGCCGATCCTGCGCATCTCCGGACGCGGCCGCACCATGCTGCTGACGTTCGACGACGGCCCCGACCCCCGCTACACCCCGCACATCCTGGACACCCTGGCGAAGTACGACGTCCGTGCCACGTTCTTCGTGTGCGGGGAGATGGCCGACTGGAACCGGGACCTGCTGGCCCGGATGGCCGACGAGGGACACGTCGTCGGCAACCACACCTGGTCCCACCCGCTGCTCACCCAGCTCACCCGACGCCGGATCCGCTCCGAGATGGAACGCACCAGCGACGTCATCGAGAAGGCCTACGGCGAGCGGCCGCTGTGGTTCCGCGCCCCCTATGGCGCCTGGAACCGGGCGATTTTCCAGCTCGGCGCCGAGATGGGCATGGAGCCGCTGGCCTGGACCGTCGACAGCCTCGACTGGACCACCCCCGGAACCGGCACCATCGTCGACCGCATCGAGAGCGGCGCCGCCCCCGGCGTCGTGGTGCTCTCCCACGACGCCGGGGGCGACCGCTCACAGAGCGTCCGAGCACTGCGCAAGTACCTGCCGCAGCTGCTGGACGACGGTTACCACCTCACCGTCCCGCGCCGGAGCTGACCCGGTGACCCGGTGACCCGGTGCACCGGGCCGCGCCCGCCCGGTGCACCTGAGCCCTCTCGTGCCCGCCCGGCCGGGGACGCTCAGCGGACCTGGACCAGGCGGGCGAAGACGACGACGTTGCCGTCGTAGCCGGTCTGCTTGGAGTAACCGCCGCCGCAGGTGATGACCCGCAGTTCCGGTGTTCCCTTCGAGCCGTAGACGCGGTCGCCGGGGAAGTCGTTCTTCTCGAACACCTCGATGCCGTAGATCTCGAAAACGGCTGTCTTCCCGTCCTGGCGCAGGATTTCGACGCGGTTTCCCTTCTTCAACGCGCCGAGCCCGTAGAAGACGGCGGGACCCATCTTGTTGTCGACATGGCCGACGACGACGGCCGTCCCCTTTTCACCGGGCGTGACGGCACCGGTGAACCAGCCCGCCAGATTCGGGTTCTCCGGCGGCGGCGCGCCGACCCAGCCGTCCGTGTCCAGACCGACCGGCGTGACGGGCGCGTCGACCTGGATCGTGGGAATCCTGACCCGGTCGGGCACCGAGTGCGGCAGCGGTTCCGGGGTCCCCGAGGTGGCGCCCGGCGTGCGGCTGCTGTCCGGGGCAACCGCCGTCGCGGGCTGCGGCGGACCCACGTCGAACTCTCCCGAACCGTTCCGAATGAGAGCGAGTCCGGCGAGCAGAACTAGCGCTATCACGCCCCACGGGGCACGTTTCTTCTGTGGCTCCCGCTCATCCTCTTCGGAAATGTCGGACAGCTCGCTCGCAGACATTCGCCATCCCCTCTCGATGCGGCCGTCGCCCGTCATTTGCGCATACGAGAACGCTAAGTTGCGAACGCGGAACCGGCGACGGGGAAGACGCGAACGGGTGGACCGGGCGTCTTTCGGTGCGCCATCCGAGTCGCCCCGGACAGGAAATTTCTGACGGTGCGTGACCTGCGCCGATATCCGATTGCGCGATGTCCTCCGGCGTGGTGGCTCACCAGTACGGACCATCGCCGAAATGCGCCCCCCTGCAGGGCATCTGAGGGTTTTTCCGGGAGGTGCTTTCTCGCCGATCGACCGGGGACGGGTCCCCGGGGCGCCTTCCGCGGAGGATCACATGCGTACTCCTCGTGCCCCCCTGGCGGTCTCGGTCGCCGCGGTCGCCGCCCTCGGGTTCGCCGCCCCGGAGGCTGTCGCGAAGGGCGGCGATTTGCCGGCCGTCATGTGGGACGGCGGTCTGGGCGGCGGCCCCGGCAATGGTCAGGGCAACGGTCTCGTTAACGGTCAGGGCAACGGTCTCGGGCAGGGCAACGGTCTCGGTAACGGGCAGGGCAACGGTCTCGGTAACGGTCTCGGTAACGGGCAGGGCAACGGTCTCGGTAACGGTCTCGGTAACGGGCAGGGCAACGGTCTCGGTAACGGCCTCGGTAACGGGCAAGGCAACGGTCTCGGTAACGGCCTCGGTAACGGGCAAGGCAACGGTCTCGGTAACGGCCTCGGTAACGGGCAAGGCAACGGTTTCGGCAATCAGGGCAACGGCTTCGGTAACGGGCAGGGCAACGGCTTCGGCAGTCAGGGCAACGGCCGAGGCAACGGTTTCGGTAACGGGCAGGGCAACGGTTTCGGCAATCAGGGCAACGGCTTCGGTAACGGGCAGGGTAACGGTTTCGGCAATCGGGGCAACGGTCACGGCAATGGTTTCGGCAATCATGGCAACGGTTTCGGTAACGGGCAGGGCAACGGCTTCGGCAATCGGGGCAACGGGCACGGAAATGGTTTCGGTAATGGGCAGGGCAACGGCAACGGTTTTGGCAACGGCCAGGGCAATGGCTTCGGCAACGGTCAGGGTAATGGCTTCGGCAACGGTCAGGGTAATGGCTTCGGAAACGGTCAGGGTAATGGCTTTGGCAATCAGGGCAACGGGCAGGGCAACAGGCAGGGCAACGGGCAGGGCAACGGTCTCGGCGGGCCGGGCAGCCCCCGCAACATCTTGGCCGGGCGCAGTGGGATTGCCCGCGGCGGGCAGATGACGGTCACGGTGGACGGCTGCCAAAATGGCGGGACCATGTCGTCGCGCGCGTTCCCGACGACACCGCTGAGGCAGCTCAACGGTGCCGGCGACACGGCGAGGGGCATCGTGACGATCCGTGAAAACGCCAGCCCCGGCTCGTTCGACATCACGGTCAACTGCGGCGGTCGGACCCTGACCCGCCCGGCGGCCTTCACCGTCATCGGCGGCGTCCGCGGCGGTGTCGGCGGCAGCAGCTCCACCGGGGCCACCCCGGCCGACATGGCCATCGGCGGCGGGCTGGTGGCCGCGGCCGTTGTCGCGGGCGGCGCGTTCTGGGTGCGCCGCCGCTCGGAGAAGCGGATCTGACCCGGCCACGCCGGGATCCGCCCCCCGTCGCCGCGGGAGGTGTCCGCCCGGCCTCCGGGATCCGACTCCTTCGCCCAGGTGATCCGGCCTCCTTCCCTTCGGAGGCCGGATTCTTCGTCTGCGCTGCGCGGCGTCGCCCACCGGCCGCACGTCGGCATCACGTCTCGACATCGCACGTGACATCGCACCTGCACATCACACCTCGACGTCGCACGTCGACAGGCCTTCGCCCCGGACCCTTGGGATCCGGGGCGAAGGCCTGTGCGGACGGGACGGACCTGGTCAGGCCTCGACCTCGCCGGTGCGGCGGCGCGAGAGGTAGTACGCCGCGCCGACCGACCCCCCGATGAGCGCGGTGCCCATACCGATCTCCTTCAGGTCGAAACCGCCGATGGTGCCGCCCTCGCCCGCGCGGACGCCGTGCTGGAAGTGCTCCGGCTTGTCGCCACCGCCACCGCCGGAGCGGCTCTCGTCGCTCCCACCGCCGGAGTGGCTGTCGCCACCGCCACCGCCACCGTAGGAGTGGCTGTCGCCGCTCCCACCGCCGGAGTGGCTGTCGCCGCCACCGTCGGACTGGCTGTCGCCGCTCCCACCGCTGGAGCGGCTGTCGCCGCCACCGTCGGACTGGCTGTCGCCGCTCCCACCGCTGGAGCGGCTGTCGCCGCCACCGTAGGACTGGCTGTCACTGCTGCCACCGTAGGAGCGGCCGCTGTCACTGTCGCTCGCGAGGGCGGTCGGCGCGGAGAAGGTGAGGGCGCTGACGCCCAGCAGTGCGGCCGAAGCGACGCTTATTACGCGCATGATGAATCCTCCGGGTCCCCGAGGAGCAGCTGCGGACCTTTTCCGCTTGTGTCAGAAATGCACCTCGATGATCGAAACGCTAGGAAGATGTGCACTCCGGCGCGATCGCACTCGGGCGAACGGGTCAATCGCATGCGCCGCACAGGGGACGCGTTCCTGCGGCCGGGGGACGGGAGCGGCGCGGGGGCCGCCCCCGCCGACGGTTCGTCGGGTGAGGGCCTGTCAGACCCCGGAGAGCTCTCGACACTGAGGGCCCGTCAGTCCGTGACGTGCGGGAACAGGTTCAGGAAGGGCTGTACCGACGCCGCGATCCCCCGGCTGTAGGGCGCGTCGAAGTCCCAGATCAGGAAGAGCAGGAAGGCGATCAGCGCGGAGAACAACCCGGCAAGGATCAGCTCCCGTGTCGTACGCCGGATCTGCAGCGCGAACACCATGCCGATGGTGACCACGGCCCCGGAGACCAGCCCGAACCACACCACGTCCGGCATGGTCGCCCTGGTGGAGTCGGCGCGCGCGGCCCGGGCCTGGTCGGCGGCGGTCACCTGGTCCACGAGCGGCTGGTAGGCCTGTGCTTCGAAGTCCGACTTCGGCTGGTAGTCGGTGACGTCCGCACGGACCCGGTCGAGCAGCTGGTCGCCCTGTTTGGTGACGCGGCCGTGGTCGGCCATCGTCTTCCACTCGGTGGTGACGACGTGTCCGACATAGGCGTTGACATCGGAGCGAATGCGGTCGCGGACGTCGGGCGGGTAGACGCGGACACGCTCGGAGATCTCGTGCAGCGCCTGGGCCTCGGCCTGGACGTGGTCCTGGGCGGCGACGCGCGCCTCCCAGACACCGGCGATGGCCAGGCCCAGCACGATGGCGTACACCACACCGATCCACATCGTCATGTACTCGATGACGTCCGGGGTCTCACTGGGATCCTCGTCCTCGGCCGCCGTGCGGTGCCGTAGGAAGGTGACGATGACGACCACCACACAAGCGGCCAGCATCGCGAGGACGAGAACAAGCCATTCCGACAACGGGTTTCTCCAGGGATCAGCGCGGACGGAGCGCAGCGACGGCGGCCAATGCGGGCACCGCGATGAGCAGGACGTAGGTGATCGGCGACGGGCCGTGCCGGGGCGATGGCCGGTGTGACTGGGGGTGGTACCGCGGGTAGCTCACCGGCGAGACCGAGGGACGGGGACGGGGCTTGGGGGACGGTGCCGGGGTCGGAGCGGGCGGCGGTGGGGGCGGGGGTGTCGGCCGCGGGAGGGGAGCCGCGGGGGCGGGTCGTGGGGGCGGCGGGGGCTCGGGCTTCGGTGTGGGCCTCGGTGTGGGCGGCGGGGTCGGCTTGGGGGCGGGTTTCTTCGGTGGCGGAGGGGGAGGAGTGGGAGTCGGGGTCGGTGTGGGACTCGGGCAGGGCGGGCGGGTCGGCGTCGGTGTCGGCGTCGGCTTCGGGCACGGCGGGGGTGGGGGCGTCCCCTGCTCGAAGAGCGTGGGAGACGGCCAGGAGCCGCCGCCGGCCGACGACACCGCCACCGTGCCGCCCGGCCCCGTGGAGGCGTACGCGCAGGCGTCGGCCACGGCTGGTGCCGCCGGGGCGCCCACACACATCCACGCCAGCGTCACCGGGGCCAACACCCGTGGCACGAGGGCGAATCGGGTCGGTACGAGTCGATGCACGACGGAGATCATGAGCTCTGGTGCGCCCCGGCACGCCATGGTGACCCGCGATTGCCCCGAAGGGGGGACGGGCGGCGCCCGGCGGTTTGATCGGCCGCGTTCCGGGACCCGGCGGATGCGCATGTGCGTACGGGGTGGCGGGACAGGCGTCACAGGTTTCGGAAAGAAATTTGTGCTTCGGTTGAACACAACGGCCACTCCCGTGCGTACCCAGTGTCGTGCGGCGGCGCAGTAGGGCGCTGCAACACCCTTGGAATTTTGGGGAGTTGACGATGAAGACCTCCTGGCGGAGCGCCTCACTCGTGGCGGCGGCCGCGGCCGTGCTGGCGCTGACGACGGCGTGCGGTCAGGAAAGCGGCACCCCGTCGGCGGGCAGCCAGAACGTGGGTGCGACGGCTGCGGCCGGGGATTACGGCAGCTCCGGGTACGGCGGTTCCAGCACCGGCACCGGCACGGGTACGGGAACCGGTACCGGCAACGGCTATGGCGCCGACGGCCAGCAGGCCGCGGGCAGTTCGAAGTCCGCCGGTCAACTGGCGGTCTCCGCCAACGCGGAACTGGGCAAGGTGCTGACGGACAGCGCCGGCATGACCCTGTACCGCTTCGACCAGGACACGGCCGAGCCCCCCAAGTCGAACTGCGACGGCGACTGCGCCAAGACCTGGCCGCCCGTCCCGGCGGACGACGCCACGGCCGGCGCCGGCATCGACAAGGCCCTGCTGGGTGAGGTCACCCGCTCCGACGGCACCAAGCAGCTGACCATCAACGGCTGGCCGGCGTACCGCTATGCGAAGGACACCAAGGCCGGCCAGACCAACGGCCAGGGCGTGGGCGGCAAGTGGTACGCCCTGGCCCCCGACGGCAAGAAGGCGTCGCTGACGAGCCTGCCGGGCCTGTCGGTCAAGAAGACCACCGAGCTGGGAAACATCGTCGTCGACAAGAACGGCATGACGGTCTACCGCTTCCTGAAGGACAAGGCGTGGCCGAAGTCGGTGTCGGCCTGCACCGGCGCCTGCCTGGAGAAGTGGCCGGCCGTGGCGCCCGTCAAGGCCAATGACACCAAGGGCGTCGAGAAGAAGGGCCTGATGGGCTTCACCCGGCCGGACGGCGTCAAGCAGATGACCGTGGACTGCTGGCCGATCTACACCTTCTCCGGGGACAAGGTTCCCGGGGACATCAACGGTCAGGGCGTCGGCGGTACCTGGTACGCCGTGGCCCCTGACGGAAAGCCGGTCGGCGCGCCGGCGAAGTAGAGATCACCTCCCCAGGGTCGATCGCCCATCCATCGGTGTCGGGACTCGGAAGGGAGGGATGACAGACAATCGAGAGTGCCGGACGAACACGACGGCGCGCATGGACCGGACCGCCCCCTCCGCACCGCACGGAGGGGGCGGTTCGCCGTGCCGTCACATCGCCGCAATCCGCCGTGACGCGGGCGTCGACCGGGCATGTGCCGCAGGTGGTGACCGGGAACGGATGGTCAATTTCCGTTTCTGCTCGCTCCTTTGGCGGGCGATCAGTAGCCTCTGCTCGAACACCGGATCGCCTAAGCCTTGGAGAGATAGATGGAGCGTCCCGCCTGGGCCCCCCGGAGCATCGACATCTCGGTGCCGAGCGTCGCTCGTATCTACGACTACTACCTGGGCGGTTCGCACAACTTCGAGGTCGACCGGGAAGCGGCCCGCAAGGCGATGGAGTTCATGCCGGGCCTGCCCAAGATCATGCAGGCGAACCGGGCGTTCATGCGCCGCGCCGTGCGCCATGCCGTGGACGAGGGCATCACCCAGTTCCTGGACATCGGCTCCGGCATCCCCACCTTCGGCAACGTCCACGAGGTCGCCCAGGCCGCCCGTCCCGGCGCGCGCGTGGTGTACGTCGACCACGACCCGGTGGCGGTGGCGCACAGCCGCGCGGTCCTGACGGGCAACGAGAACGCGGACGTCGTCGCGGCAGATCTGCGCAAGCCCCAGGAGATCCTGACGAGCCCCCAACTGGAGCGGCTGATCGACCTGAATCGGCCAGTGGCGCTGCTTCTCGTTGCCATACTGCACTTCGTGGAGGACGCGGACGACCCGTATGGTGCGGTGGCCGAGTTGCGTGACGCGCTCGCGCCCGGCAGCCTGCTCGTGCTCACACATGCCTCGTACGAGGGAATCCCGCTGCCGACGGAGCGGACCGAGGGCGCGGTCGACGTATACAAGGACATTCGCAACCCGCTGATCATGCGCTCGCGCGCGGAGATCGCGCGGTTCTTCGAGGGGTACGACATGGTGGAGCCCGGACTGGTGCCGATGCCGCACTGGCGGCCGGAGACGGCACCGGAGGACGAGGATCCTTATGCCTTCTCCGGTTTCGCCGGCGTGGGGCGTACGGCGTGACCGCGGAACCGGACGGGCCGGAGGACAGACTGCGCCGGTTCGCGATGATCTGGAGCCGGGCGGTGTTCCCGGTGACCTCGACGTCGCTGACCCGGCCGGAGCTCGAAACGCAACTCCTGCCGCTCGCCCGCCGGTTGAGCCGGGCGCTGCGGGCCAGGACCTTCGACACCGACGAGGGTGAGGCGGTCGGCGCCGCGCTGGTCGACGCGCACTGCACCGCTCCCGAGGCGCTCAGCCGCTCCCTGGACTGCGTCGACGCCTACCTCGTGCTCTACTGCGGCGAGGACGGTCCCCAGGAGGACCTGCACGCCCGGGCCTCGCGGCTGCAGCACGCCATGGCCGCCGGGTTCGCGCGGGCGCTGCGCGAGCGGACCCTGGCCGAGCAGGAGGCGATCGCGCAGGCCGCGCTCCGGGCCCAGGGCGTGGTCGCGCAGGCGCTGCACGCCAGCGAGGCCCGCTTCCGGGCGGTGTTCGAGGGCGCGGCCATAGGAATCGGCATCGCCGACCTGGAGGGCAACGTCCTGCAGGTCAACAGCGCGCTGCTGCGCATGTTCGGCGGCTCGGAGCAGAGCATGCGGGGCCGCAACGTCCGGGACTGGACGCACGCCGAGGACGCCCCGCAGGTCTGGCGCCTGTACGAGGAGCTGGTGCGCGGCGAACGCGAGCACTACCACGTGGAGAAGGCCTTCTACCGCCCCGACGGAACGGTCCTGTGGACCAACCTGACCGTCTCCCTGCTGCGTGACGCCGACGGCCGGCCCCAGTACCAGCTCGCCCTCATGGAGGACACCACCGAGCGGCGCCTGCTGAACCTCCGGCTGCGCTACGAGGCCACGCACGACGCGCTGACGGGCCTGCCCAACCGCACCCTGTTCTTCGAACGCCTGGAGAAGGCGCTGAACGCGGGCGAGGGCCAGCGCTTCGGCCTGTGCTACCTCGACCTCGACGGCTTCAAGACCATCAACGACAGCCTCGGCCACGCGGCCGGCGACCGACTGCTCGTCGAGGTCGCCGACCGGCTGCAGTCGTGTGCGACCGCGCCCGGCGAGATGGTCGCCCGGCTCGGCGGAGACGAGTTCGTGGCGCTGACCACCGGGCCCGACACCCAGCGCGAGGTCGAAGAACTCGCCGCCCGCATCATGAACGCGCTCGTCGCCCCGATCAGCATCGACGGGCGGGAGCTGACCGTGCGCGGCAGCATCGGCGTCGTCGAGGGCCCGGTGGGGGAGCGCAGCGCGGCGGAGGTGCTGCGCAGTGCCGACATCACGATGTACCGGGCCAAGTCGGCCGGCGGCAACCGCTTCGAGCTCGCGGACCCGGAGGCCGACGCCCGCGCCATCACCCGGAACGGGCTGACCACGGCGCTGCCGACGGCCCTGGGCAGGGGCGAGTTCTTCATCGAGTACCAGCCGCTGGTGCACCTCGGGGACGGCAGCGTGCGGGGCGCCGAGGCGCTGGTGCGCTGGCTGCACCCGCAGCACGGCGTCCTCGGGCCCGACCGGTTCATCCCGCTCGCCGAGCACACCGGGCTGATCGTCCCGCTGGGCCGCTGGGTGATGGAGCAGTCGGTGCGCCAGGCCCGTGAGTGGCGGGAACGGCACGGTGAGGGGAGCGCGGTCCCGCTGCGCATCAACGTCAACCTCTCGCCGTGCCAGCTCACCCACCCCGGGTTGGTGCAGGACACCGTCGACATCCTGGAGCGGGCGGGCGTCGCGCCGGACGCGCTGTGCCTGGAGGTCACCGAGTCGGCGCTGATCGGCGCGGACGACGACCTGCTCAAACCGCTGCGCCGACTGGCGGAGATGGGCGTGGACATCGCCCTCGACGACTTCGGCACCGGCTACTCCAACCTCGCCAATCTGCGTCGGCTGCCGGTCAGCGTCCTCAAGCTGGACCGATCCTTCACGCAGGGCATGCAACAGTTCCCGGCCGACCCCGTCGACCTCAAGATCGTCGAGGGGATCGTTTCCCTTGCCCACAGCCTGGACCTCGCGGTCACCGTGGAAGGCGTGGAGACGGGCGCCCAGGCCGAACAACTGCGCATACTGGGCTGCGACACGGCCCAGGGCTGGTACTACGCCCGTCCCGGCCCACCGGAACGGCTCCACGAACTGGCTCTGGTGGACGCGACGGGCTGAGCGGCGCCCACCGGTCGACGGACCCGCCTGCGCTCACCGCTCCAGCAGCATTCGCTGCAACTCCCTGGCCGCCCGCGGTGGGGCGACATCGCTGCGATGGGCCAGCGCGATCGTACGGTGCAGTCCCGGCCGGGCCAGCGGGGTCACCCGCAGACCGTGCCCGGACCGAGTGGCGACCATGCGCGGGACGACGGCGACGCCCAGTCCCGCCCGAACGAAACCGAGGACCGCGTCCATTTCGCCGCCCTCCACCGCGAAGTCCGGCTCGAAGCCCTCGGCGCGGCACGCGGACACGGTCAGTTCCCGCAGGTCGTAGCCGTGGCGGAACATCACCAGGCGCTCACCCTCCAGGTCCGCGATGCGCACGGTGCGCCGGCCGCGGCCGGGACGCGGCGCGTCGGGTGAGGACACCACCACCAGGTCCTCGCGCAGCAGCTCCACCGTGGTCAGCGCGGGGGAGGGGGTGGGCAGCGGGAGCACGATCAGGGCGAGGTCGAGGGCGCCGCGCGCCAGCTCCCGTACCAGGTCGTGCGAGCCGCCCTCCTCGATCAGCAGCCGGATGCCGGGATAGCGGTCGTGGAAGGTGCGCAGGACGTCCGGCAGCAGGCCCGTGCACAGGCTCGGTGTCGCGCCCAGCCGCACCCGGCCGCGGCGCAGCTGTACCAGCTCCTGCACCTCGTGCCGGGCCGTGTCCGCGTCGGCGAGGATGCGCCGGGCCAGTGGCAGCAGCGCCTCACCGGCGTCGGTGAGCGTGATGTTGCCGCGGGCGCGCAGGAACAGGTCTGCCCCCAGCTCCCGCTCCAGCGCCTTGATCTGCTGCGAGAGCGACGGCTGGGCGACGTGGACCAGATCCGCGGCCCGGGTGAAGTGCCGGGTCTCGGCGACCGCCACGAAGTACTGGAGCTGCTGGAACTGCATGGTCCCACCATAGCTCCTGCCTATGGAATCAAGCCGGACCATGTCTTGGACCGATCGGGCCCTTCGGCCGTAGCGTGCTGTGACATGGCTCTGGCAACGCGGACGGACCGACGGCCGTCCATGGCGCGCACCGTGTGGGACTCGACCGTCGGCAAGAAGACCGTGATGGCGGTCAGCGGCCTGATCATGCTGCTGTATCTGGTCGCCCACATGATCGGGAACCTGAAGATCTATTTCGGGGCGGGCGAGTTCAACCACTACGCCCACTGGCTGCGCACGATCGGCGAGCCCTTCATGCACTACGAGTGGACGCTCTGGCTCATCCGGATCGTCCTCGTCGTCGCCGTCGTCGCCCACGCCGTCTCCGCCTACCAGCTCAGCCGCCGCGACATCAAGGCGCGCCCGAGCAAGTACGTGCACAAGAAGCCGCGGGCGAGCTACGCCACGCGCACCATGCGCTGGGGCGGGATCATCCTCGGCCTGTTCATCGTCTGGCACATCCTCGACCTGACCACCGGCACCGTGCACTCCGGCGGCTTCCAGGACGGCCACCCGTACCAGAACGTCGTGGACACCTTCTCCACCTGGTACGGCAACGTCATCTACATCGTCGCGATGCTCGCGCTCGGCCTGCACATCCGGCACGGCTTCTGGAGCGCCGCCCAGACCCTCGGCGCCGGCAGCCGCACCCGCGACCGCGCTCTGAAGACCATCGCCAACGTCCTCGCGCTGCTGCTCACGGCCGGGTTCATCGCCGTACCCGTGGGCGTCATGACCGGAGTGGTGAGCTGACCATGACCTCGTACACCGACTACACGACCGGCGCGCCGGTCGTCGACACCAAGGCCCCGTCCGGCCCGATCCACGAGCGCTGGGACAAGCGCCGCTTCGAGGCGAAGCTGGTCAACCCCGCCAACCGGCGCAAGCACACGATCATCGTCGTCGGCACCGGACTCGCCGGCGGCTCCGCGGGGGCCACCCTCGCCGAACAGGGCTACCACGTCGTCCAGTTCTGCTACCAGGACTCCCCGCGCCGCGCCCACTCGATCGCCGCGCAGGGCGGCATCAACGCGGCGAAGAACTACCGCAACGACGGCGACTCGATCCACCGCCTCTTCTACGACACCGTCAAGGGCGGCGACTTCCGGGCGCGGGAGTCGAACGTCCACCGGCTCGCCCAGATCTCGGTGGAGATCATCGACCAGTGCGTGGCGCAGGGCGTGCCCTTCGCCCGCGAGTACGGCGGCCTGCTCGACACCCGCTCCTTCGGCGGCGTCCAGGTCTCCCGCACGTTCTACGCCCGCGGCCAGACGGGCCAGCAGCTCCTGCTCGGCGCCTACCAGGCGCTGTCCCGGCAGATCGCCGCCGGGAACGTCGAGATGCACCCGCGCACCGAGATGCTCGACCTGATCGTCATTGACGGGCGGGCCCGGGGCATCGTGGCCCGCGACCTGATCACCGGGAAGATCGACACGTACTTCGCGGACGCCGTCGTACTGGCCTCCGGCGGCTACGGCAACGTCTTCTACCTGTCGACGAACGCCATGAACTCCAACGCGACCGCCATCTGGCGGGCGCACCGGCGCGGCGCCTACTTCGCCAACCCCTGCTTCACGCAGATCCACCCCACCTGCATCCCGCGCACCGGCGACCACCAGTCCAAGCTCACCCTGATGAGCGAGTCGCTGCGCAACGACGGCCGGATCTGGGTGCCGAAGGCCAGGGGCGACAACCGGCCGCCGAACGAGATCCCCGAGGACGAGCGCGACTACTACCTGGAGCGCATCTACCCCTCCTTCGGCAACCTCGTCCCCCGCGACATCGCCTCCCGCGCCGCCAAGAACGTCTGCGACGAGGGCCGCGGCGTCGGCCCCGGCGGCCAGGGCGTCTACCTCGACTTCGGCGATGCGATCAAGCGGATGGGCAGGAAGAAGGTCGAGGAGAAGTACGGCAACCTCTTCGAGATGTACGAGCGGATCACCGCGGAGAACCCGTACGAGGTGCCGATGCGGATCTACCCCGCCGTGCACTACACGATGGGCGGACTGTGGGTCGACTACGACCTGCAGACCACGATCCCGGGCCTGTTCGCGATCGGCGAGGCCAACTTCTCCGACCACGGCGCGAACCGCCTCGGCGCCTCCGCGCTGATGCAGGGCCTGGCCGACGGCTACTTCGTGCTGCCGGCCACCATCAACGACTACCTGGCCCGCAACCCGCACCAGGACCCGGTCACCGACGACCACCCCGTCGTCAAGGAGGTCGTGGCCGAGACCGAGGACCGGCTCAACCTGCTCCTCTCCGTCGACGGCGACCGTACCCCGGACTCCTTCCACCGCGAGGTCGGCGAGCTGATGTGGGAGTTCTGCGGCATGGCCCGCACCGACGCCGGCCTGCGCAAGGCCCTGGAGCGCATCCCGCAGATCCGCGAGGAGTTCTGGCGGCGCATCAAGGTGCCCGGCACCGGCGAGGAGCTCAACCAGTCCCTGGAGAAGGCCAACCGCATCGTCGACTACCTGGAGCTCGCCGAGCTGATGTGCCTGGACGCGCTGCACCGCACCGAGTCCTGCGGCGGCCACTTCCGCGAGGAGTCCCAGACCCCCGACGGCGAGGCCGCCCGCAAGGACGACGAGTTCTCCTACGCGGCCGCCTGGGAGTTCACCGGCACCGGCGAGGCGCCCGTCCTGCACAAGGAAGACCTGGTCTTCGAGTACGTCCACCCCACCCAGCGGAGCTACGCATGAAGCTCACCCTGCGCGTCTGGCGGCAGAAGAACGCCGACGCCGACGGCGCCATGTCCACCTACGAGGTGGACGGCATCTCGCCCGACATGTCCTTCCTGGAGATGCTGGACGTCCTCAACGAACAGCTCATCCTCTCCGGTGAGGAACCCGTCGCCTTCGACCACGACTGCCGCGAGGGCATCTGCGGCGCGTGCAGCCTGGTGATCAACGGCGAGGCGCACGGCCCCGAGCGCACCACCACCTGTCAGCTGCACATGCGGTCCTTCAAGGACGGCGACACCATCGACATCGAGCCGTGGCGCGCGGCCGCCTTCCCGGTGGTCAAGGACCTGGTCGTGGACCGCTCGGCCTTCGACCGGATCATCCAGGCCGGCGGCTACATCACCGCCCCCACCGGCTCCGCACCCGAGGCCCACGCCACGCCCGTGCCCAAGCCGGACGCCGACTACGCATTCGAGCACGCCGAGTGCATCGGCTGCGGCGCCTGCGTGGCCGCCTGCCCGAACGGCGCGGCGATGCTCTTCACCTCCGCCAAGATCAACCACCTCAACGTCCTGCCGCAGGGCGCGCCCGAGCGTGAGACCCGCGTGCTGGACATGGTGGCGCAGATGGACGAGGAGGGCTTCGGCGGCTGCACCCTCACCGGCGAGTGCGCCACCGCCTGCCCGAAGGGCATCCCGCTGACCTCCATCACGCACATGAACAGGGAGTGGCTGCGGGCGACCCGGAAGGTGGCCAAGCGGTAGAGCCGCCTTGGTAGGAGACGTTCGCCGACAGGGTGCGGACGGGCGGGACCGGAGTGTGGTGCTCATCCCCGGTCCCGCCAGGCACCCCTGGCATTCAACAACCTCACACTCGGCCTCTCTGCACTGGTCACGCGAAGGTCAGCCGGCATCGGAAGAACAAGGGGCGGCGGACCGCACGACCCCTCCGCCCGTCGCCTCGCCGAACCCGGCCCATGACCAGGAGAGAGCCATGACCGGCGTCACCACGCTCGATCGCCCCCCGCAGCCCGCGGCGCCCACTCGCTACACCGTCAGCCTCGCCCGCGACGAAGCGGACGTGCGGGCCGCGCAGCGGCTGCGGCACGACGTCTTCGCCGGGGAGATGGGCGCCCTGCTGTCCAGCCCGCAGCCGGGGTTGGACATCGACGCCTTCGACGCGTACTGCGACCACCTCCTCGTGCACGACACGATCACCGGGCAGGTCGTGGGCACCTACCGGCTGCTGCCGCCGGAGCGGGCCGCGATCGCCGGACGCCTGTACTCGGAGGGCGAGTTCGACCTGGCACAGCTGGACGCGATCCGGCCCGGCATGGTGGAGGTGGGCCGCTCCTGCGTGCACCCCGACCACCGCGACGGCGCGGTGATCGGACTGATCTGGGCCGGGATAGCGCGCTACATGGTGGACCGCGGCCACGAGTGGCTGGCGGGCTGCTGCTCGATCCCGCTGGCCGACGGCGGCGCGCTCGCGTCCGCCACCTGGGACCGGGTGCGCGCCAAGCACCTGGCTCCGGAGGAGTTCCGGGTACGACCGCTGCTGCCCTGGGTCCCGAACACCGAGGCCCCGGCCGCCCCCGCCGACGTGCCCGCCCTGCTGCGCGGCTACCTCCGCCTGGGTGCCTGGGTGTGCGGAGAGCCCGCCCACGACCCGGACTTCGGGGTCGCCGACCTGTACGTGCTGCTGTCGATGCGCCGGGTCAACCCGCGCTATCTGCGGCACTTCCTCTCCCTCGTACCGGTCTGATGAGCGTCTGGCTGCCCAGCGCGCCCTGCACCCCGAGGGCGTGCGTGGAGCCGACGGGGACCGCGGCGGCCCTGCCGCGGGCCGTGCTGCGGCTCACGGCGGTCGCGGTCCTGGTGCTGGCCGGGATCGCGCTGTCGCCGCTCGGCGGGCGGATCCCCGCCGAGCTGGTCCGAAGGTGGTGCCGGGCGATCGTACGGGCCTCGGGGGTCCGGGTCCGCATCACCGGCACCACCCCGCCGGCCGGTGGCCTGCTGCTGGTGGCCAACCACATCTCGTGGCTGGACATCCCGCTGCTGGCGGCGGTGCGCCCGGCCCGGATGCTGGCCAAGACGGAGATCCGCCGGTGGCCGGTGGCGGGCGCGCTGGCGGCCCGCGGCGGCGCCCTGTTCATCGAGCGGGACCGGCTGCGCGCCCTGCCGGACACGGTCGCGCGGATCACCGGGGCGCTGCGCGAGGGTGCCGCGGTCGCGGCCTTCCCCGAGGGCAGCACCTGGTGCGGCCGCGCCCAGGGCCCCTTCCGCCGGGCCGTCTTCCAGGCCGCCCTCGACGCCCGGGTCCCGGTCCAGCCGGTCCGCATCCGCTACCGCCTGGCCGGGGGAGCGGCCACCACGACCCCGGCCTTCGTCGGCGAGGACACCCTGCTCGCCTCGCTGTGGCGGGTGGTGTCGTCGCGTGGCCTGGTGGCCGAGGTGGAGGTGAGCCCGGCCATCCCGGCGGACGCCCACCCGGACCGCCGCGCGCTCGCCGAGGCCGCCCAGCCGGACAGGGCGGGCGAGCCGCGGTGGACACACGCGGCGCTGGTGAGGCAGGTGGCCGGACGGACGGAGCAGCCGCCCTCCGGCGTGGACGACCGGTTGACCGCAGGTCTGACCGGGCCGCGGCAGAGCTATCCGTCGCCCCGCAGCGCCCGTGCGAGATAGGGAGCCGTAGCGCTCCCCTCCGCCCGGGCGACCTCCGCCGGCGGACCTGCCGCCACGATCCGCCCGCCCGCGTCGCCGCCGCCCGGGCCCAGGTCGATGACCCAGTCGGCGCCCGCGACGACGGACATGTCGTGCTCGACGACGATCACGGTGTGCCCGGCGTCGACGAGACCGTGCAGCTGGCGCATCAGCACCTCGACGTCGGCCGGATGCAGGCCGGTCGTCGGCTCGTCGAGGAGGTAGAGCGTGTGGCCGCGGCGGCCGCGCTGCAGTTCGCTCGCGAGCTTGATGCGCTGGGCCTCGCCGCCCGAGAGCTCGGTCGCGGGCTGGCCCAGGCGCAGGTAGCCGAGGCCGACGTCGAGGAGGGTGCCGAGGCTGCGGGCGACGGCCGGGGTGTCGGCGAAGAACTCCGCCGCGCTCTCCACCGTCAGATCGAGGACCTGCGCGATGTTCCGTCCCCGGTACGTCACTTCGGTACGTCACTTCGAGTGTCTCGGGGTTGTAGCGGGCCCCGCCGCAGTCCGGGCACGGCGCGTACGTGCTCGGCAGGAACAGCAGCTCCACACCCACGAACCCCTCGCCCTGACAGGTCTCGCACCGCCCGCCCGCCACGTTGAAGGAGAACCGCCCGACGCCGTAACCGCGCTCACGGGCCTCGTCCGTGGCCGCCTTCCGTACGGTGTCGAAGAGCCCGGTGTACGTGGCCAGGTTCGACCGCGGGGTGCGGCCGATCGGCTTCTGGTCCACCGAGACCAGCCTCCCGACGCCCGCCAGCCTCCGTGATCTCGCCGATGAGCGTCGACTTCCCCGACCCTGACACACCGGTGACCGCGCTGAAGGCACCGAGCGGGAACTCGGCCGTCACCCCGCGCAGGTTGTGGCGGGTGACCGGGCCGACCTTCACCTGCCCACGGGGCTCGCGGACTTCGCGTACCGGAGCGGGGGAACGGTCGAACAGGAAGCGGGCCGTCGCCGACTCCGCGACCCCCTCCAGGTCGGCCACCGGACCGCTGTGCAGCACCCGCCCGCCGTGCTCTCCGGCGCGCGGGCCGATGTCCACGACCCAGTCGGCGCCGCGCACGACGTCCAGGTGGTGCTCCACCACGAACACCGAGTTGCCCTGTCCCGACGGACGAACGGGACGTGGGCGTCGACCGACGCTGCCGGAGCGACACGGCGGGCGGCAGCCCGGTGATCTCCCCGACCTTCGGAGCGCCGACCTGGTGGATCAGCCTGCGGGCGTACGGCGCGACCGACTCGAAGTACCGCCGCTGGGCCTCCGCGTAGATCGTCCCGAACGACAGGTGCTGCACGTGGCCGGCCAGGATGGCCAAGTGAACACTCAATTCCTTCCATGAAGCCGCGAGTTCGGTGCCGGAAGGTTCTGTGCTCGATGCGGTGTAGCGCCCCGGAGTGACGTCCACCTCGTCGTCCAGCAGGTCGAGCAGGGGGACGCGGACGGTGCTCTCCGGCAAATCGTCGTCCGGGCGGTCGAGGGCTTCCAGCGCGGAGAGGACGAAAGAGCCCAGAGCGTCCCAGTCGGGTCCCGGCTCGCGCCCGCCTGCAAACACGCGCGGCTTCTGTATGGGGAGTGTGGAGGACGGGAGAAATGCAGGAATTTGCTCCGGGAATGCTGCTCCGCGACCGCTACCGGCTGAAGTCGGTGCTCGGTCAAGGCGTGATGGGCCAGGCGTGGCAGAGCTACGACCTGCACCCCGAGCGGCCCGTGTCAGTGAAGACCGTCGCCGCGGAACTGCGGGCCGTGCCCCGCAGCCGCACGGAGGCGCTGACGCGGAGCCTGTTGTGCAGAGTGGAGAGTGCGGCGGGCATCTCGCCCCGGAACCAGCCGAGCAGCTCCTCGAGCTGCGCCGCGAAGTCCTCGACGTCGCCCTTGTCGCGTCCCAGGGCCTTGCGCACGCCGTCGGTGAAGCCCACGGAACGGCCCAGCCCCATGTCGATACGGCCCGGGAACAGCGACTCCAGCACGCCGAACTGCTCGGCCACGACCAAGGGCCGGTGGTTGGGCAGCATCACCCCGCCGGTGCCGACCCGGATCGTGCGGGTCGCGGCGGCGACGGCCGCGGCCAGTACGGTCGGGGCGGATCCGGCGACACCGGGCACGCCGTGGTGCTCCGACACCCAGAACCGGTGACAGCCCAGCCGCTCCGCCTCCTGCGCCAGCCGCACGGTGTCCCGCAGCGCCTCGGCGTCCGGGTGACCCTCGCGGGTGCGGGAGCGGTCGAGCACGGAGAAGCGGGTGGCAGCGATCACTGAACTCACACAGGGTTCAACGCCGGGGGCCCGCAGGATTCCCGCGGCCGTCCCGGGCCGTCAGTGCGAGGGGGCGTCCGTCTCGGGACCCCAGTACTCCGGCCCGCCCCCGCGCCAGTCGATCAGCGGGGACACCGCGACCTCCAAGGGGTCGACGTCCAGCCCGGCGCGGCGGAGGAACTCGGCGACGTCCGCGACGCCGTACGCCAGCCCGAGGATCTCCCCGTTCACGCGGACGCGCCGGCCGCCCGTCGGGGAGGGCGGGTGCACGATCACGGGCAGTGGTCCGGACATGTTTCCAGCATCGGGGGCACGGCCCGGACACGCATCCCGACGGCGCCGCTGTGATGCTGTGACCGAGGTCGGGAATCGACCCGGGCGCTCAGCAGGTCGGTGAGGCCGAGCCGGTCGTGGCAGTCGGTGCGGACACTGTCGGCCACGTCGCCGGCCCTCGCGGAGCCGTCGGCGGCGGGGTCGATGCCGAAGCGGGGACAGGCAACCGGAGCCGGACGGCGTGTCACAGCCGGGCCCGGACGTTCGCCCCGTTGCGGGGGACGAGGAACCCCGGGGCCGGTGGGCAGGGAGCCGTCCTGGGTACGCGGGCCCGTGACGGGGGTGGGGTCCGTGCTGAGGACGGACGACTCGTTCCACGTGCCGCCCGGATTCCAGGAGTTGCCGGTGGAGACCGTCGAGGCGCCGAGGGCGGCGGCGCGCGTGTCGGCGACGGACAGGTCGGCGGTGAGCAGGGCCTTTCCGCCCGCGGTGTCGACGTCGAAGCCGGTGCCCTGGTTGGCGTAGGTGGTGTCGTGGGTCAGGGTGAGCGCGCCCGCGTTGCCGTTGTCCGTGAAGCCGTGCGCCGCGTTCTTGAAGGCGATGCTGTTGCGCACGGTGTGGGCCACCGCCGGGGCCGGGCTGCCCCCGCCGAGCTTGAGGCCGTTGCCGTCGCCCGCGAAGTCGGGGAAGTCCCAGCGGATGAAGCCGTTGCCGTACGCGATCGTGTCCTCGATGAGGACCGGCGAGGTGAACTTCCACGCGTCGAAGCCGTCGTCGACGTTGTTCCACAGCCGTGCGCCGCGCACCACGTTGACGCTTCCGCTGGCTTCCTTGATCGCCAGACCGTCGGCGCTCTCGCCGTTCTTGCGGGGGTCTCGGTTGGCGTAACTGTCCAGGTTCAGGATCTGATTGTCGCCGGAGGTGCCCTGGAGCTGGAAGCCGGTCTCGTAGTTGTCGTGCGTGGACAGGCGGGCGAAGACGTTGCCGGTGCAGCCGTCGCAGCCTGCTCGCCCTGCCCGTGGTACGCATGCGTCCTCCCGCTCCGACGCTCCGACTGCCGGCCCTGTCTGCCTGTTCCGTCGCAGGGCAGTGGCCGCCGGGAGCGGGAAGGTTGCCGGGGTGAGCGGGGCGGATGCGGGGCTGTTTAGGCTGGGCGGCGTGACGGACAGCAGCAAACGGCCCCTCGCCGTGTTCGATCTGGACAACACCCTTGCCGACACGGCGCACCGGCAGCGGTTCCTGGAGCGCCGGCCCCGGGACTGGGACGCCTTTTTCGCGGCCGCCCCCGAGGACCCTCCGCTCGAAGAGGGCGTGCGGCTCGCCCGGGACAGCGCGCGGGAGTGCGAGGTCGTCTACCTCACCGGGCGGCCCGAGCGCTGCCGCCGCGACACGCTCGACTGGCTCGCCGCCCACGGGATGCCCGAGGGGCGGGTCTTCATGCGGCGCAACGACGACCGCAGGCCCGCCCGGCGCACCAAGCTGGAGGTCCTCCGCCGCCTCGCCCGCGACCGCGAGGTCCGTGTCCTCGTGGACGACGACGAGCTGGTGTGCGAGGACGCCGAACGGGCGGGTTTTCCCGTCCTGCAGGCCCGCTGGGCGACCCCGTCCGCCGAACTGAAGGTCGCGCAGGAGCGCGAAGGACGGACCTGAGAGAGACCTCGGAGAGATCCGGCTTTCGGACCTTCCGGACCGGTCAGTCCGCGTCCTCGATCCGGAAGCCGACCTTCAGGCCGACCTGGTAGTGCTCGATCTGCCCGTTCTCGATCTGGCCCCTGACCTGGGTCACCTCGAACCAGTCCAGGTTGCGCAGGGTCTGCGAGGCGCGGGTGATGGCGTTGCGGATGGCCTGGTCGACGCCCTCGTGCGAGCTGCCGACGATCTCGGTGACCCGGTACGTGTGGTCGGTCATGCGGGTGCTCCTCTCCGCCGGGACGGGGACATCACGTCCACCCGTGGCGCATGTGTCACGCGTCACTCCACCGTGCCGTATGCGGAGGCAGAGCGCGAGGCGTACGCCTCCACGGTCCCTGCGCCCATGACCTCCGCATTGGTCCATACCAAAATCCTGCACACCCGTGCGAAACCTCGCTTGCCCCCCCACGTCGGGACCCTCCGCCTGTCCGCCAGACAGAACAGGACCCCTCGTGAGATGTGGCCTCCTCGCCCTCCTCTGTGTGACCGCCTCCCTCGTGAGCGCCTGCGGTGTACTGCCGCACGGCGGAAGCGAGCAGCACACCGTCACCGTGTGGCTGATGAAGGACAGCGCGTCGAAGGAGTTCCTGCGGCGCTTCACCGAGGACTTCGCGCGCACCCACGGGGATCTGCGCCTCGACATCCGCATCCAGGAGTGGACCGGGATCGGCCAAAGGTGCAGGCCGCGCTCACGGCGGACTCCGGGCACGGTCCCGACGTCATCGAGGTCGGCAACACGCAGGTCGCGCAGTACGTCGAGGGCGGCCGGCTGACCAATCCGACGCTCGAGTAACTCGCCGGAGCGGTCGCGGGCGAGGAGGGGGCGCGGCCATGGCGGCGGGCGCCGCGCACGGCCTGGCGACCCCCGGCACGCCGCAGTGGGCGGCGGTCGAGGCCGACAACCCGATCAAGGAGTACATGACGAAGGTGCTCACCGGATCCGGTCCGGTGACCGAGGCCCGCCGCGCCTCCCGCCGGATCACTCAGGCACTCGCCCCGAACCTGGGATGAAAGTCCCTGCCGGCTCTCATCGCGCCACGCTCAGCGACAGCGCAAAGCGCCCCTCTCCGTCGGTCCACCACCGTGTCAACTCCAGCCCGGCCGCGGCCAGTTCCGCGCTCACGCCCTCCTTCCTGAACTTGGCCGACACCTCGGTGCGCAGCTCCTCGCCCGCCGCGAAGTAGACGGCGAGATCGAGCGCGGGCACCTTCACGGTCTGCGCCGTCCGGGAGCGCAGCCGCATCTCGATCCACTCGTTGCCGGGGTCCCAGAGCGCGACGTGCTCGAAGGCGTCGAGATCGAAGTCGGCACCCAGCTCGCGGTTGACGACGGCCAGGACGTTCTTGTTGAACGCGGCCGTCACCCCGGCCGCGTCGTCGTACGCCCTGACCAGGACCCGTTCGTCCTTGACCAGGTCCGTGCCGAGCAGCAGGGCGTCGCCGGGGGAGAGCAGGGCGCGGACCCGGCCCAGGAACGTGGCGCGCTCGGCGGGCAGCAGGTTCCCGATCGTGCCGCCGAGGAACGCCAGCAACCGTGGTCCGGGCGTGTCGGGGAGCGTCAGCCGCGCGGTGAAGTCGGCGATCAGCGCGTGCACGTTCAGCCCCGGCCGCTCGGCGACCAGTGCCTGCCCGGCCTGTGTGAGGGCGCTGTCGCTGACGTCGACGGGGATGTAGGTGTGGAGGTCGGTCAGCGCGTCGATCAGGTAGCGCGTTTTCTCCGAGGAGCCGGAGCCCAGTTCGATCAGGGTGCGGGCGGGCATCGAGGCGGCGATCTCGTCGGCGCGGGTGATGAGGATCTCGCGCTCGGCGCGCGTCGGGTAGTACTCGGGCAGCTCGGTGATCTGCTCGAACAGCTCGCTGCCGTGCGCGTCGTAGAACCACTTCGGCGGCAGCGTCTTGGGGTCGGAGGTCAGGCCGTGGAGGACGTCGGCGCGCAGCGCGGCGGCCATGGCGTCCTCGGGCAGGATGCTGGTGAGATGGAACGGACTCACGTACGGGGCTCCTCGGATGGTGCGGATGCCAGGTCCTCGGTGAGGTCCTTGAGCGGGGTGAGCAGGACGTCCGTGCGGCTCGCCGCGAGCAGGGTGCAATCGGGGACCTGACGCCAGTGGGGGTCGTCGTCGTACGGCTCGGAGGCCACGACCGTGCGGCGGCCGGGCTCCGCGAGGTACCAGAGGGTGTCGCCCCAGGTGGTCGCGGCGATGGTCTCGCCGTTGGTGAGCAGCAGGTTGAGCCGGGATCCGGGGGCCGCCGCGGCGACCTCCAGCACGGTGTCGGCGAGCGCCTGGCCCTCCTCGTCGCCACCGCGCAGGCGGGCCAGCACCAGCGCCCACACGAGGGCGGAGTCGTTGCGGGCCTGAAGCGACAGCAGGTCCTGCGGCGGCAGGGTCCGGGCGACCGCGGCGAGCGAGCCCGGCCAGCCGGTCACGGCGCCGTTGTGGCTGAACAGCCACCGGCCCGCGGCGAACGGCGCCGCCGCGGCCTCCGCGTCCGCGCCCGCCAGGGTCGCGTCCCGCACCGCGGCGAGCAGCGCCGTGGTCCGTACGACCCTGGCCAGGTCGGCGAAGGACAGGTCGGCCCAGATGGGCCCGGCCCGGCGGTACCGCGCCGGCACCGGGTCCCCCTCGGCGTACCAGCCCACCCCGAAACCGTCGGCGTTGACCGTCCCGTACCGCTGCTGACGTGGCGCCCACGACTGGCGGTACAGCCCGTGCGGGGGCTCCACCAGGAGCCGGCCGAGCGGCTCCTCGGTACCCAGGTACGCCAGGTGACGGCACATCAGACGTCCGCCGAGCGGGCCGTGCGGAACCCGGCGAAGATCTGCCGCCGGATCGGGTGGTCCCAGTTGCGGAACGTGCCCCGGCAGGCCACCGGGTCCACGGCGAACGAACCGCCGCGCAGCACCTTGTACTCCGGCCCGAAGAAGACCTCCGAGTACTCCTTGTACGGGAACGCCTGGAACCCCGGATACGGCAGGAAGCCGCTCGCCGTCCACTCCCACACGTCACCGATCAACTGCCGTACGCCGAGCGGTGATTCACCGGCCGGATAGCTGCCGGCGGGAGCCGGGCGCAGGTGCTGCTGGCCCAGGTTGGCGTGCTGTGGGGTCGGGTCGGCGTCGCCCCACGGGTAGCGCATCGTGCGGTCGCCCGCGGGGTCGTGGCGGGCGGCCTTCTCCCACTCGGCCTCGGTGGGCAGCCGGCGCCCGGCCCAGCGGGCGTAGGCGTCGGCCTCGTACCAGCACACGTGCAGCACCGGCTCGTCGGGCGGCACGGCCTCGGTGACGCCGAAGCGGCGCCTGAGCCACTGGCCGCCGTCGCGGCGCCAGAAGAGCGGCGCGCCGATGTCGTGCTGCCGTATGTGGGCCCAGCCCTCCGGTGTCCACCAGCGGGGGTCCTCGTAGCCGCCGTCCTCGATGAACGCCTGGTAGGCGGCGTTCGTCACCGGAGTGGTGTCGATGTGGAACGGCGGCACCTCGCGTATGTGCGCGGGCCGCTCATTGTCCAGCGCCCACGGTTCGGTGGAGGTGCCCATGGTGAAGGGACCGCCGGGGACGAGGACTTCGGCCGGGCCGGTGAACAGCGCCGCCGGTTCCGGGTCCGGGGCCGTCAGGGCCTGCGGGCCCTTACGGAGCTGATGGGTGATCAGCATCGTTTCGTCGTGCTGCTGTTCGTGTTGCGCGATCATCCCGAAGGCGAAGCCCGCCTCGGTCAGCCGCGTTCCGTGGAACGCGGTGCTCTCCAGCAGGTCCATCACCCGGCCGCGCACCTCCGCCGCGTACGTGCGGGCCTCGTCCGGCGGCAGCAGCGGCAGTGAGGGCCGTTCGGCGCGCGGGTGCTCGAAGGCGTCGTACAGAGTGTCGATCTCGGGGCGCATCGCCTCCCGTCCGGCCACCGCCCGCAGCAGCCACAGCTCCTCCTGGTTGCCGATGTGCGCGAGGTCCCACACCAGCGGGGACATCAGCGGTGAGTGCTGGGCGGTGAGGTCGGGCTCGTCGACGCAAGTGGTCAGAAGCGTGGTGCGGTCACGGGCCGTGGTCAGCGTGGTCAGCGCCCGCTCGCGGAGCGTCTCGGCATCGTGGGCGGGGTCGGTCATGTGCGGATGTCCTTCCCGTGGGCGCGACGGTCCGTGCCGCGCAGTGGGTCGAGCAGGTCGTCGGCGGGACAGCGGCGCTTCAGGACGTAGCGGTCCAGGTACGCCGCGACGGCGCCCGTGACCTGGTGGCTGGCGCCGAGCCGCGGCAGGGCCTCCAGGGCCGCCGCGAAGCAGGCGACGGCCGCGTCGTACAGCTCGGGGTCGGCGAGCCCGGACCGGGCCGCCTCGATCCACAGCGGATTGTGCGGCGCGGGCAGGGCCAGGCCCCGCTCGGCAAGTGGCTTCACCGCCCGGTAGGTGGTCTCGGCCGCTCCCGGGTCGTCGAAGAGCGCCGCCGTCACCGCGAGCGGCACGATCCACCCGTCGTCCCCGGGCTGCGCGTCGATCATGCGGAGCTCGAGGTGGCCGCGCGGCCTGACCGGCGGGAACAGGGTCGTGAGGTGGTAGACGAGATCGTCCCTGGTCGGCGGCCTCGGGACGGCCGACCGGGTCCACTCCCGGAAGGTCAGCTCCTCGGGCACGTCCCACGGCCCGTCGTCGCGCCGGACGCACATCACGGGCGCGTCCAGCACGTGCCGGGCCCAGGCGGCGCGCGGATCGCCGTCCAGCGGGGGAGCGCCCGCCCGGCCCGCGCCGATCTCCGTCCACAGCAGCTGCCGGGTGGAGAGCCAGCCCGTGGGCTGCCGCCCGAGCAGCGGGGAGTTGGCGAACGCGGCCACCAGGACCGGGCCCAGCTGGTGGGCGAGCCACCAGCGCCGCCCGTGGCCGAGCGGCCCGGGTTCCTCGTGGCCCGCGTCCAGGCACACCTGGACGGAGGCCGAGGTGCACATCATGTGGCGACCGGCCGGACCTCGGCGGTCCAGACAGGCCTCCATGGCGTCGTAGCGCCGCTCGCGCAGGAACCGCCGGGGCGTGTGCCAGGGGTCGTGGCCGAGGCCGACGAGGCCGAGGTCGTCCTTTGCGAGGACGGCGCGGACGGCGTCGAGGTCGGCGGAGACGGTACCGATGCACTCCATCAGGGAGGCGGCGGGCGGCGAGCTCAGTTCCAGCTGGCCGCCGGGCTCGACGGTGAGCGCCGACCTCAGGGGCACGGTCCGCAGCGCGGCATAGGCCGCTTCGAGTCGTTCGGGTGTCACGGGGAGCTGCGGCGAACGCAGCTCGTGGACGAGCCATTCCACTTCGACCCCGAGGGCGCGGGGCGGTCCGGTCTTGAAGCAGATGCCGTGGACCAGAGCCTCTACCTCGGCTTCGGTGACGGCGGCACGGGGCTCCGTACAGCCACTTGACGAATCGGACATGTCGGGATCCTCCTGAGATTCCACCATGCCACCGGCCTGGGGCTGGCGGGCTCGGACCGGCATTGTTCCGTCCCACCCAAGACCCTCCGGCCGATTCGCACAAGGGTACAGATCGTGACAAACCTGGTCCGCAATCTCCGTTTCCGTGATGTACCCGTGAGGTCCCGGGCCGGGAAACTCCGTTGCACCGCATGTCCAGGATCGCTCACGATGCGTTCATGAGCACGACGGGGGAGGCCGCGCGGCCCGCGATCATGGCGCCTACGGGGGTGGCGCCATGAGTGCGCGCCTGCGCGGCATCGCGCAGCAGACGGAGCAGATCGTGGCGGCGGGGGCGTACCGCACCGCCGATGGGCGCGAGGTGTCCCTCGCGGCGACGGTCGAGGCCGCGCGGGAGGGCACGCGGAAGTACGGGCCGGACCCGGTACCGGTGCCGCCGTGGGCTCCCGCGGAGACATGCGTCGAGGTCACAGGTGAGAGCAGCCTGGAGGCCGCCCGCCGGCTCACCGGCCCGGTGGCCATACTGAACTTCGCCTCGGCCCTCCCCAAGCTCTCAGCTTCGTTCGAGCAGGGGTGCCCCCATCCCCGGAGGCGGCTTCCTGAACGGCGCACAGGCCCAGGAGGAGGCCCTGTGCCGCGCCTCCGCGCTGTAGACGTGCCTGCTGCGGGCGCGGCAGTTCTACGACCACCACCGGGCCCACCGCGACCCCTTCTACTCGGACCGGGTCGTCCACTCACCCGCCGTGCCCGTCTTCCGCGACGACCGCGGCCGCCTGCTCGACGAGCCGTACACCGCCGGCTTCCTGACCGCCGCGGCCCCGAACGCCGGGATCGTCCTGCGTAGGGCACCGGAGCGCGCCGCCGAACTGCCGCGCGCCTTGGCCGTCCGGGCCGAGCGAGTGCTGGAGACGGCCGCGGCACAGGGCTGCCGGCGACTGGTGCTGGGCGCCTGGGGCTGCGGCGTGTTCCGCAACAACCCGGCGCAGGTGGCGCGCGCCTTCCGGCTCGAGCTCGGCGGGCGGTTCGCGGGGGCCTTCGCGCATGTGGTGTTCGCGGTGCTGGACCGCACCCCGGGGAACGTGGTCCGTGAGGCGTTCGTACGGGCGTTTCCGGAGCGTCAGCGCTTGCCGTGAGGTTCGGTGTGGAGGGAGCCGGCGCCCGGTCATGACGCGGGCGCCTCAGTTCCAGCCGTACCGCTCCCGCAGCCGGTGCACCACGAGGTTGAACCGCATCCGGTCCAGCGCGCACGCCTCGCGCCGCATGCCCTCCTCGTGCAGCCGCAGCACCCGGTCGACGTCCACCCAGGAGTCCCGCCCCGAACGGTCCCAGGGGCCGTTCCCGATCGGCACCCACTCCCGGTCGCCGTCGTGCCGCTTGCTGGACAGCTGAACGGCGAGGAACGTGCCCGCGGCCTCCCGGGCCACGACGAGCACCGGCCGGTCCTTTCCGCGGCCGTCGTTCTCCTCGAAGGGCACCCACGTCCAGACGATCTCCCCGGGGTCGGGGTCGCCGTCGTGTGCGGGCGAGTACTCGGTCCGCACCCGGCCGACCTCACGGGGGTCGGCCTCGGTGGTGGCGGTGGGGCCGTGGCGGCCGGGGACGCTCTCATCGGCAAACGCAGTCACGGGGGCACCTTAGAGCGTGCGTCCCCGGGCATGGACACCGGGCGTACGGCGGTCAACTGCCGTCCGCCCGAAGCGTGCATGGGTCACGCCGGTGACACGTCGGCGCGAGGGCGGATCTGCATGCCGGGGCGGCGCCGGTGGACGGTCAGGTAGGCGAGGCCGTCGTCGCCCGCGGTGATGCTGCGGGTGGAGCCGTGCGGCAGCCAGAGCAGCGCGCCCTCGGCCAGGGGCTGGGGTTCATCCGCGGGGCCCGCGCCGAGAACGCCGGAGCCGGACACGACCAGAAGCAGGACGTCCAGGTCGGGCTCGGAGTGGGGTGCGATGCGCCCGCCCGGGGCGAGACGGACGACGTTGGCGTCGAGTTGCCGGCCGGCCTCGGCCAGCTTCCACCACACGCCCGCCGGTGACGGATCGGCCGCGTCGGTCAGCGAACGGGTGTTGCACAGGACGCGCGGATCGGCCCCTGCTCGGTCGGCCGGCTCGGCGTCGATCGCGGAAGGCGGCGTCATGGTGTCCCCCTCGGTCCCTGTGCTGCTCTCTTTCTGGCACTCCTCGCAACCGTAAGATTAGTACATGTAGTATTCGTAAAAAATCACCGCAGGTGAGGGAGGGTGATCGGGCGTGGCCACCCTGCGGGAGAGCCCTCGTCGTCGCGAGGTGCTGGACGTGCTGCGCGCTGCGGCGCAGCCGCTGGGTGTCGCGGAGGCCGCCGAGCGGATCGGGGTCCACCCCAACACCGTGCGGTTCCATCTGGACGCCCTGGTGGCCGAGGGAGTGGTCGAACGGCGGGTCGAGGAGCCGTCCGGCCCCGGACGTCCGCGCACCGTCTACGAGCCGCGACCGGGCATGGACCGTGGGGGAACGCGCAGCTACCGCCTGCTGGCGCAGATCCTGCTCAGCCAGTTGGCGTCCACCGGCGAGGAGGCGCGCCCGGCCGCGATGGAGGCCGGCCGGGCGTGGGGCCGTTTTCTGATCGATCCGCTGCCGCCCTTCCGGCAGCCGACGGCCGAGCAGTCGGTGGCCCGGCTCGTCGCCCTGCTGGACGACCTCGGCTTCGCCCCGGCCCTGGAGAAAAGCGGCGACGCGGGGGCGCCGGAGTCGATCCGCCTTCGGCACTGCCCCTTCCTCGAACTGGCCGAGGAGTACGGCCCGTTGGTCTGCTCGGTCCATCTGGGCCTGATGCAGGGGGCGTTGGCCGAACTGCGGGCCCCGCTGACCGCGACCGGTCTGGAACCGTTCGCCGAACCCGACTCCTGTCTGGCCCACTTGGCCGAGGCATCCGCCGAATGAAGTGAACGGGCCGTGGGACGGCCCTGGGGAGAAAGGCACACACAGCGATGAACACCATGTCAACCGCCACGGCGAGCGCGGTCACCTTCGTCTGGCTCGGGATGGTGCTGGCGATCTCCTTCCTGGAGGCGCCGCTGAAGTTCCGCGCCCCGGGCGTGACCATCCCCATCGGCCTGGGCATCGGCCGACTGGTGTTCCGGGCGCTGAACCTCGTGGAGATCGCCCTGGCCGGCGCCGTGGTCGTCGCGATCTCAGTGGGCGGCGCACCGGCCCGGGTCACCGTGCTGACCGTGGCCGTGGCTGCTCTGCTCCTCGCCCAGCTGGCTGTCGTCCGCCCCCGCCTGAACCGCAGGTCCGACCTCGTCCTCGCCGGCGAGAACCTGCCCCGCTCGCGCGGCCACCTCGCCTACGTCGTCGTCGAAATCGCCAAGGTCGTCGTCCTGATCGCCCTGGGCGTCAGCCTGCTCGCGGTGTGACGCAGCCGGGGGTGCGCACGAGCCTCTCGCACACGAACCTCTCGTGCACTTGTCTCTCGTATGCGAGAGATTTCAGGAGGGCCATCCGTGACCCGGATCGACGACTGCATCGCGTTCGTGCTCAGCAAGGCCTACCAGCGCGTCCACGCCGAGCTGAAACCACGCCTCGCCGCCTTCGGACTGACCGCGCCGCAGTACGCCGTGCTGCTCGGCCTGTGGGAGCAGGACGGGCGCAGTTCGGCGCAGCTGCGCGAGCGGCTGGTGATGGACAGCGCGACGATCACCGGGGTGATCGACCGCCTGGAACGCAACGGCCCTGCTCACCCGCGCCCCCGACCGCAAGACCGCCGGCTCGTACGACTTCGTCTCACGGACGCGGGCAGGGCCCTGCGCGACGAGGTACAGCGGACGACCACCGAGCTCAACGCCGACGTGCTCGGGGCGTTCCGGGAGGCGGAGGCGGAGGACCTGGTGGCACGCCTGCGCACGATCGCGAGGAAGGACGAGCCCGAGAAGTCCGAGAGGTACGCGGGATCCGACGGGCCCGACAAGCGAGCCAGGAAGGACGAGCACCAGCGGTGAAGCGCCTGATCAACCCCGCCTGGGCCATGCTCGCCCTGGCCCCGCACGGCACCTGGCTGCTGGCCTTCGGCCTCCTCTTCGGCCTGGTGGGCTTCGCGACGGTCTACCCGACCAACGTGATCGCCACCCACCACTTCGTCCCCTCCCAACTCGGCGTGCTCTTCGGCCTGCTGCCGATGGTCCACCAGGTGCGCTCGGCCCTCGGCTCCTACGTCCCCGGCCTCCTGCACGACCTGACCGGCAGCTACACCCCCACCCTGTTCGGCTGCGCGGCAGCCCTGCTGGCGGCGACGCTGGTGTGTGTGGCGGTACTGCCGCCGCGCCGCGACACGGCGGGCACCGCACCGACGACGGCGGCTGAGCGCCGGGCTCCCGCTGTGTCCGGTTCCGTGGACGGATGACGCCGCGCCGTGACCGCGGGCTGACGGACCCGCCCGCGGTCACCAGGCGACTCACACGCTGCGTCAGGACAGGTCACGGAGCCCTTGGGCGCTACCGGCCCTCGTCCCGCTCCACCGGCACCTTCTGGGCCTGAGGTGTCGTGAGGCCGTTGCGGGACGGTGACGTGCCGTTCGGCACTTGGCCGTTCTGGTGCATCGAGGCGAGCAGTTGGCGGGCGAGGCCGAGACCCGTGCCGCCCATGGTGAGCGCCTTGGCGAACAACTCGGACATGCCGTCGGCGCCGTTGAGCAGCACCATGTTGTCGACGTTGCCGAAGGCCGCCGCGCCGGCCTGGACGATCTCCGGCCACTTCTCGGCGAGTTGCTGGGCGACGACGGCCTCCTGGTTCTCGGCGAGGGCGTCCGCCCGCGCCTTGATGGCCTCCGCCTCCGCGAGACCCTGGGCCTTGGTCGCCTCGGCCGCTGCCAGACCCCTGGCCTGTGCCGCCGCCGCCTCGGCCTCACCGGTGGCCCGGGTCGCCGCGGCCGTGGCCGCACCCCGGGTCTTGGTGGCCTCGGCCTCGGCGCCCGCGGCCGTCTTGACCCGGGTTGCCTCGGCCGCCGCCGCGAGCTCCGTCTCCTTCGCCTTGGCCTGCGCCGCCGAGATCCGCGCGTCGCGCTCGGCCTCGGCCAGCGTGCGCTTCTCGTACGCCTTGGCGTCCGCCGGCTTGCGGACGTCCGCCTGAAGCTGCTGCTCACGCCGGTGCGCTTCCAGTTCGGCGACCCGCGTCTCCTGGACGACGACCTCCTGCCGGGCGGCGGCATCGGCCAGCGGACCGGCCTGCCGGGCCTTCGCCGCCGCCTTGTCCCGCTCGGCCTGGTACCCGGCCTGCAGGATCTCGCTGTCCCGCGTGGCCTCCGCCATCCGCGCGAACGACTGCTGTTCCGCCTCCGTGGCGAGACGGTTCGCCTCCGCCTGCGCGATGCGCGCGTCCCGCTGGACGGCCGCCGCGTGCGGGGCGGCCAGGTTCTGGATGTAACCCGTCGGGTCCTCGATCTCGTGGATCTGCAGGGAGTCGACGATCAGGCCGAGCTTCTCCATCTCCGTACCGCAGGCCGCCCGGGTCTGCCCGGTGAGCTTCTCCCGGTCACGGATCATGTCCTCGACCGTCAACCCGCCCACGATGGACCGCAGATGACCGGCGAAGACGTTGTGCACCCGCTCCGCCATCAGCTTCTGCTGGTCCAGGAAACGGCGGGCCGCGTTGGCGATCGACACGAAGTCGTCGCCCACCTTGAAGATGACCACGCCCCGCACCTTCAGCGGAATGCCCTGGTGAGTCACGCAGTCCACGTGCAGTTCGGTCTCGTTCAGGTCGAGCGAGAGCTTGCGCACCGCCTGCACCCCGGGCAGCACCAGCGTGCCGCGCCCGGTGACGATGCGGAATCCCATGCCCTCCTCGAGGCCCTCCGTCCTGTGCTTGGAGCCCGAGATGATCAGTGCCTCGTTCGGTTCCGCGACACGCCACATCATCTTGAACAGACCGATCACAACGAGGACGGCTATGACTACCGCCCCCGCAACGACGCCGACGACCATCGGCATACGCCCCCTTTGCCTGGTGCCCTTTCGGCACCGAACGAAAGGGAGTGTGCTCCTGCGGGATCCCCGGGTGAAGACGCCGACGAATCCTTGTTGCAGTCTTGACGCGTACGGCTCTCAACTGCGGCGGAGCGGGCTCAACTGTCGTACGCCTCGGTGACGTAGACGGTCCTCGGCGGCAGGTACTCCACGACCATGACCACGGTGCCCCGCTCGATACGGCCCGACCCGCCGGCCGGGTAGGCGAGGAAGTGCTCGGCGCCGCCGCGCACGCGGACGATCACCTCACCGACGAGCCCGGGCCCGACCGTTCCGGTGACCCGCCCCATGAGCCCGACCATCGACACATCGTGCATGGCCACAGCGTACGGGCCGAACGCGGCCATGCCGCCGGGGAAGTCGGGCGCCGAGCCGGCCCCGGCCGTGGCGGGCCATGCCCGGAACAGGTGATGCCGGAACAGGCGATGCCGGAACAGGTGATGCCGGAACAGGCGATGCCGGAACAGGCGATGCCGGAACAGCGATGCGGGAACAGGTAATGCGCGAACGGACGAGTGCTTACGCCGCCGGGGAAGCGGGGGAATCCTCGGCGGCCGTCCGTGGCGGCCACAGCTCGTGCCAGCGCAGCTCCGCCTCCAGCTGCGCGGCCAGCGAGACCAGCAGCGGCTCGCTGTTCGCCGGGCCGAGGAGCTGGGCGCCGACCGGCAGGCCGCCGGTGACGAAGCCCGCGGGGACGTTCACGCCGGGCCAGCCCAGCACGTTCCACGGCCAGGCGTACGGGCAGGCGGCGATCATCGCCCGGTCGGTGGCGAGATGGCCAAGTTTCAGCATGGAGCCGATCCGGGGCGGGGGAGCGGCCGTCGTCGGCGCGAGCACCACGTCGTACGACTCGAAGAAGCGGCCGATACGCCGGTGCAGGGCCGCCTCGGCGCGCCGGGCCGCCCGCAGCGGAGCCCCGCCGAGCAGCCGGCCCAGCCGGGCGGCTCCGTGGGTGCGCGGGTCGAGGAGCGTGGGATCCGGTGCCTCACGCACCCGCTCGGCGATCCCGGCGGTGGCGCGGGGGACGAAGGTCAGCCCGATCTGCCCGTACGGCGGATCGGCCTCCTCGACCACGTGCCCCAACTCGCCGAGTTTCTCGGCGAGTTCGACGACTCGGTCCCGCACCTGCGGGTCGAGGCGGGCGGGCACGGCGGTGAACGGCGGCTTGAGCGCGAGCGCGACGCGCAGCCGACCGGGGTTGCGCGCCACCGCCGCGGAGACGTCTAGCGCGGGGGGCTGGTGCGGGTCCCGCGGGTGGTTGCCGCCGGCCGCGTCCAGGAGCAGGGCAGCATCCTCGACGGTACGGGCCAGGGTGCCGTTGACCGTGATGCCCTGGAAGGACTCACCGCGCGGCCAGGTCGAGATGCGGCCGCGCTGCGGTTTGATGCCGACCAGGTGCGTCCAGGCGGCCGGGATCCTGACCGACCCGGCGCCGTCCGAGCCGAGCGCGGCCGGTACGAGCCCTGCGGCGACCGCGGCCGCCGAACCGCCGGACGAGCCGCCCGGGGTGCGGTCGGTGTCCCACGGATTGCGGGTCGCGCCGAACGCCGGGCCCTCGGTGAAGGGCCACTGCCCGAGTTCGCAGGTGTTGGTCTTGCCGACGATCACGGCCCCGGCCGCACGCAGCCGCCGTACCGCCTCGCCGTCCTCCGCCACCGGCGGGAACTCCCCCCGGCAGCCGAACGCGGTCGGCTCACCCGCCACGTCCATGTCGTCCTTCACCGCCACGGGCACCCCGAGCAGCGGGCGCCGCACCCCGGCGGCCAGCTCCTTGTCCGCCGCGTCGGCCTCGGCGAGCGCGGCCTCGGCCCGCACGATCCGGAAGGCGTTCAGGGAACCCTGCGTCGCCTCGATCCGTGCCAGGGCCTCTTCGACGAGCGTGCGGGACGACACCTCCCCGTCGGCCAGTGCGCGGGCGGTCTCGGCCAGGCCTGCTGCACGGTCGAGCGTCATGCGGACACCTCCGGGAGCGCGTTGTCTACCGAACGGTAACGTCCGGAGGGGCGGCTGGGGAACAACCGCTGCGGAGGAGGCGAGTTCGAGTCGTGCGGGATGCGAGGTGCGGAGGCTGCATCCGGCCTCCCGCAGGCCACGTTGCGCGAGGCCGGGTCCGACCAGGTGTCAGTACGACGGCGAGGGAGCCGTGCCCGAGTCGGACGACGCGGTGACGCTGGAGGTGATGCCACTGACGACGGCGACGAGGAGGAAAAGGACCAGTAGTGCCTTGCCGGCGCCGGAGACGAGCAGCGGGCGCGTCGCCGAT
Organism: Streptomyces sp. NPDC005202; assembly: GCF_040608235.1. Classification (NCBI taxonomy): domain Bacteria; kingdom Bacillati; phylum Actinomycetota; class Actinomycetes; order Kitasatosporales; family Streptomycetaceae; genus Streptomyces; species Streptomyces sp. NPDC005202. Next base: position 108,915 of record NZ_JBEXHW010000005.1, read on the forward strand.
CGGACCGCCGTGCCGGCCGGGTCACCGAAGAGCCTTTTGGGGTAGGCCGAGGTGAGCATCATCGCGTACGCGTCGAAGCGCATCACGTAGCGCAGGGTGGCCGCGGTCGCTTCGAACAGCGGCCGGGTCCGGACGCCAAGGAGCTGCTGAGCCGCACCCACACCGGCTACGTCCTGGACCTGCCGGGCGTGGAGCCGGACGTCCGCGCCTTCGAGCGGCTGACCGTGGCCGGGCAGCGGGCGCTGGCCTGCCAGGACGCCGCCGAGGCGGCGGCGCTGCTGGACCGCGCCCTGGAGGTGTGGCGTGGCCCCGCGCTCGCCGACGTACGCACCGGGCCGGTGCTCAGGACCGAGACGTGCCCGGCTGGACGAGGTGCGCCGCGGCGCCCTGGAGAACCGGGTCGGCGCGTACCTGATGCTGGGCCGGCACGCCGAACTCATCGGCGACCTCAGCGCCATGACGGCCCGTTACCCGCTGCAGGAGAGCCTGCACGCCCTGCTGATCGTGTCCCTGCACCGCTCCGGCGAGGCGCTGGAGGCCTTCCGGCGGCTGCGCGCGTCGCTGGTGAACGAACTCGGCATCGAGCCCTCGCACCGCCTCCAGCGGCTGCACCACGCCATCCTGCACGACGACCCCGCCCTGGACTCGCCGGCTTCCGGTTTGGCTGTTTTCCAGCGGCCGGGCACCGCGGAGGCCGGCGTGCCCGTCTACCGGTTGCAGTTGGAGAAACGGCGCCGCGCCGGGCACCGTGGCCGGTTCGAGACCCGCAATCTCACCGACTCCGGCGCCGACTCCTCCGGGCGCATCATCACACCCAGCGCCACACGGACCTGGAGAACGAGTTCTCCGACAAGGTCCGCGCCCGCGGGCAGACGCCGGACAGCGAGAAGCGGCTGCGCCGGCAGATCGGGCGGCTCAAGGAGCTGTGCGCTTCGGACACCGAAGAGATCGCCCAGCTGAAAGCCGACGTCGAAGCGCTGGTCGGCGCCCTGCATCAGTCGATGGTGGAAAACCGTCTGCTGCGCCGGCATCTGGCCGACCGTGCTGCCGTGGTCCGGACGCTGCCGACGCAGTCGCAGATCGGAGACCCAGCACATCCAGTGCCGCCCGACCTCATGTAATCGCTGCCTGCGATCATCCGATAGGGGCAGGACTGACCGGCCTCACCGAGACCGCGCCGCGAGGCGCTGCAGACGGTGCTTTCGAGGGCCGTCGCGGTTGGCTGGAGCCCTTGTCTCCATCCACTGGAGCCCTTGTCTCCATCCAGGGGTGGAGCTTGCCTGTCCACCTCTCATGGAGCTCCCGCCGCTGGTGGATGTCGACGTCTGACCGAGACGAACACCGCGGAGGACCCCGACGGTCACGTCACCGCCGGCGTCCTCCGCTGTTCAAGATCGTTCCCTTGGCGCCCATGGCTGTTACGGGGTTCCCCGAAGCCCTTTTCAGGGCTGCTGCGCGATGCCGATGTCAGTCGGCTTGCTGCTCGGCGGGGCGCAGTCCAGCGGTCCACTTCTCTTCGATCCGGCCGAACTTCCACACCGCCACGGCGATTGCCCAGGTGACGAAGAACAGGCCGACGATGACGAAGCCGATGATGTTCAGGTCCAGACCGCTGATCCAGTCCCAGAACATGCCGTGCAGGCCGAGTTTCTCGGCGAGCAGGCCCAGCAGCTCGACGGTGCCGATGATGAGGGCAGCGGCGACGGACAGGCCGGTGATGGTGAGGTTGTAGTAGACCTTGCGGACCGGCTTGGAGAAGGCCCAGCCGTAGGCGAAGTTCATGAACGAGCCGTCGATGGTGTCCAGCAGGCTCATGCCGGCCGCGAAAAGCACCGGCAGGCAGAGGATGGCGTACCAGGGCAGGCCGGAGGCGGCTCCGGAGCCTGCCAGAACCAGCAGGGCGATCTCGGTGGCGGTGTCGAAGCCGAGGCCGAACAGCAGGCCGAGCGGGTACATCTGCCAGGGCTTGGTGATCGACTTCATCACGCGGCCCAGCAGGCGGTTCATGAAGCCTCGGTTGTTGAGCTGCTCCTCCAGGGCGGCCTCGTCGAAGTGGCCGGAGCGCATCTGGCGGAAGACCTTCCAGATGCCGGCCAGGATGACGATGTTGATGATCGCGATGATGTAGAGGAAGGTGCCGGAGACGGTGGTACCGATCAGGCCGGTGACGTTGTGCAGCTCGGAGTTGTCGTTCTCGACCGGTCCGGCGAGGGTCTTGACGCCCAGGGAGAGCAGGAAGGCCAGGCCGAAGACGATGCTGGAATGGCCGAGGGAGAACCAGAAGCCGACCGACAGCGGGCGCTGGCCGTCCGCCATGAGCTTGCGGGTGGTGTTGTCGATCGCGGCGATATGGTCGGCGTCGAAGGCGTGCCGCATCCCCAGGGTGTAGGCGGTCACCCCGATACCGATGCCGAAACTCTTGGTACCCAGGCTGTAGTGCTCCGGGGCAACAATCGCAACAAGCGTGAACCAGCCGATGACATGCAGCGCGACGATGAAGGCGGCCATACCGGCGGCGCGGCTCCACTCGGCGCGGCTCATCGAGCCGGATATGCGCCGCCAGCGGGAACGGGGACTGTCGGTGGTCGTAGGCGCGGCTGTCATCAGCGGTCTTCCTTCACTTGTGGGGCCAGACCAAAAATAGACGCGGCTGATTCGTAGCTGCAAGTCACATGCAATAACAATGGGGCACCACCCCCACCGCGCGAGCAGGCCCCGCCGTGAACCCGTCCGCCGGCCACGTCCGCGCCCGCTGCCGCCAGGAACTGCGCGCGCGGGGGATGCGGTGCACCGCCGCCCGGCTGTCTGTGCTGGACACGCTCACCGCCAGCGGCACCGTCTTCTGCGGCCACGGCATCGGCGCCGCGCTCCACGACACCCTCATCGCCGCCACCCCGCCCGGGCCCCGCTGGCTGATCACCCACGCTCACGCCGCACCGGCCCTCGCCCCGTACCGGTCCCGTGGCTGGCGCACCTTCAGGCTCTTAACCCTCCCCGACGCCACGGTTCGCCTCCTGATGCACCGCCCCCGGTAGCGCCCCAACGAGCACCCGCCGCAGGCCGAGACCAGCCCCGCGGCCCGGTCACCTCAAGGCTGTAAGCGGTAGGCGTGGACGACCTCCCTTCCCGCGACTGATCATGCACCGGTTACCGGCGCCGGGTCAGCTACCAGCCGGGTCAGCTACCAGCCGGGTCAGCTACCAGCCGGGTCAGCTACCAGCCGGGTCAGCTACCAACGGGATCCGGTATCGACACGCTGAACTTGACAGAGAAGTTGGACCGGGCCGGGCCGGGCCGGGGCTGGGCCGCCCGACGGCGCCGGCCCCGGTTCCGATCACCCGTGCCGCAGGGGCACACCACTGCCGACCGGGTGAGGCGGCGCAGGGCTGAGGCAGGCCCGACGGGTGAAAGGTGCGGAGACACACGGGGGTCGATATGAGACCGTAGTGCCAGGAACTCCGCCCGCTGATGGGACCGGCAGCAATGGGTCTCAGGGACACAGCGTACGAACACTGGGGCGATCCGTTCGGGATCACATCCGCCGCCGTCGTCCGGCCGCACGGGTGCTGTCGTGGGGTCGGCCTCGTCCTGTGGCAGCAGGCCCTCCATGTCGGCCAGCACACGGTTCACCCACTGAAATCTTTCAGGGCGTCCTTGCGGCAGAGGAACTGACGGCCGGACCAGTGACCGGCGGCACGCTGCAGCGGGCGGCCCACCTTTCGATCCATGAGGATCTGCCGGAGGTAGTAGTCGCTGTCGGGGAGCCGACCAGGTACCCGGAAAAGTCCCCTCAACGGCGCTGCCTGGTCACCGGGCGGTCGATCCGCGATCCGGTGCTGGACCGGACGACGTGGTGGCTCACCGGGGATCGGATGCGCCTGGCGAGACTGGAACGGCTCGGCGTGCACACGCACCTGGTGGTGCCGCTCCGGGCACGGGGCGTGACCATGGGAGTCGTCACCCTCCTGCGCTGGGAGAACCCGAACCCCTTCGACGAGGACGACCTGCTGCTCGTCGAGGAGCTGGTGGCCGCGCGGCGGTGTGCGTGGACAACGCCCGGCATTTTGCCCGCGAGCACAACGCGGCGCTCGCCCTCCAGACCAGCCTGCTTCCTCCCGACCTGCCCGATCACAGCGCTGTCGAGCTTCCATACCGCTATCTGCCGACCGACGCCGAGGCCGGCGTCGGCGGCGACTGGTTCGATGTCATCCCGCTGTCCGGCGCCCGGGTCGCGCTCGTGATGGGTGACGTCGTCGGCCACGGCATCCATGCCGCGGTCGTGAGCGGCGGGCCCGGATGGCAGATGCCACCGGGCGCGTCCGGCCGGTCCGGGGAAGACCGGGCACCGCCGCCATCCGCCTCACCCGGCCGCCATTCAAGATCGGAGAGCTGACGACAGATGATCGCAAATATGGGGCAACGGGTAGAATTGGGTCGCGGGAGAGCGCCCGTCACGCCGAACGTACACCGTGCGCGCGGTGGACCGTCCGAGCCTCCCGCACGACCGGCCGGGTGAGGGTGGTGCCTGATGGACACGGCGTCGGATGACCAGCGCGCGTACTCGAGCCGGGAGTCGGGCCTGATCGGCGCGGAGATCGCGGGCTACCGGGTGGAGCGCGAGCTCGGCCGTGGTGGCATGGCCGTCGTCTACTGTGCGAAGGACCTGCGGCTGGGCCGTACGGTCGCACTCAAACTGCTCGCCCCCGGGCTCGCCCGCAACGACACCTTCCGTCGCCGCTTCACCTACGAGTCGCGGGTGGCCGCCGCCATCGAGCATCCCCACATCGTGCCCGTCTTCGAGGCCGGCGAGACCGAGGGCGTCCTGTACATCGCCATGCGCTACGTCTCCGGGCTGGACCTGCGCGCCCTGCTCGACCGGGACGGCCCGCTTCCCGTGGCGACCGCCCTCCGCATCGCCGCCCAGTTGGCCTCCGCACTCGACGCGGCCCACGAACACAACCTGGTGCACCGGGACGTCAAGCCCGGCAACGTCCTGGTCGCCAAGGGCGTGGACCGCGAACATCCGGAGCACGTGTATCTCACGGACTTCGGACTGACGAAGAAGTCCCTGTCGCTCACCGGGTTCACCACCGCCGGCGAGTTCGTCGGCACGCTCGACTACGTGGCGCCGGAGCAGATCTCCGGCCGTCCGGTGGACGGCAGGTGCGACCTCTACAGCCTCGCCTGCGTCGTCTACGAGACCCTCACCGGCGCACCGCCCTTCCAGCGCGACGAAGACATCGCCCTGCTCTGGGCGCACCAGTACGATCAGCCGCCTCCCCTGACCGAGAAGCGGCCGGACATCGCGCCGGCCGCCGACGAGGTCCTGGCGAAGGCTCTGGCGAAGGTTCCGGAGGACCGGTACGACTCCTGCCTCGAGTTCGTGGCGGCCCTGCGCGCCGCCACGAGCGACGGCGTCGAGCGCGGTCGTACCACCCAGGTGGACGCCCGGGTCGCCGCAGCTTCGGGGGACCTGGGCCCCGGGCCGCCACCGAATCCCCCGTCCTGGGCCCTGCCGGTCTTCAATGGTTCGCCCGGCTAGTACTCGGCTAGTACTCCAGCCGTAGATCGTGATCGGGTCTCTGGTCGGCGTCGGTAGTGGCCGGTTCAGGCCCGGTGGGCTGGACCCGCCCGACTGGTAACGCCTGTGCACTACGGCTACAAGAGCGTCCGGCACATCTGCGCGGTGGAGTTCCGGCGGCGCTACGACCCCGGATCGGCCCGGGTGGATGAGGCATCGCCGCGGGCGAGTGCGCGCGAGGAGCTCAGCCGCCTGCTCCCAGGCTGGGTGCGGCGGAGCGGCCACCGTGTGATCTTCCGATGTCGACACGACTGACGATGATCGAGCGGTGGCCGTGCCCGCCCGGGACCGCCACGCCGAGCGAGATCACGAAGTCCGGCTGGAGTACTAGGTCTTCAACGGTCCCCCGGCCGGCCGGACCCGGTCGGGCCGCGCAGGCCGTGCCCCGCCGGCCGCCGTCCGCCGGCTGACGGCGCACGGCAGGCCGGTCGGCCACCGGCTCGGGCGCTGGTCCGCTCTCACGTCCCGGCAAGGGACTGCTCGGCCCAGACGGTCTTGCCGATGCGGTCATGCCGGGTGCCCCAGCGCTGGGCGAGCTGCGCGACCAGCAGCAGGCCCCGCCCTCCTTGGTCGAAGGTCCGGGCGCGCCGCATGTGCGGGGTGGTACCGCTGGTGTCGAAGACCTCGCAGATCAGGGTGCTGTTCTGGTGAATCAGCCGCAGCTGGATGGGAGGCCGGCCGTAGCGGATGGCATTGGTGACCAGTTCGCTGACCATCAGTTCGGTGACGAAGGCGGCGTCGTCCAGCCCCCATGCCGCGAGTTGGACGTTGGCGTGCTGCCGTGCCTCGGCGACGATGACGGGGTCGAAGTCCAGGTCCCAGGCAGCGATTCGGTCGGCGTGCAGGGCCTGGGTGCGAGCGATGAGCAGGGCGATGTCGTCATCGGGGCGGTGGGTCAGCAGGTCCGTGAGCACCCTGTCGCAGACCGTGTCCAGCGTCGCGGCGGGGCGGGCGAGTGCGGCGAACATCTTGTCCAGCGCTTCGTCGATGTCGTGCTCGCGGGGTTCGAGCAGACCGTCCGTGTAGAGGACGAGGAGGCTGCCTTCGGGCAGCTCGGTCTCGATGGCCTCGAAGGGCAGTCCGCCCAGACCCAGGGGTGGACCGGCCGGGACGTCGAGGAAGCGGACCACGCCGTCCGGGGTGACCACGGCGGGCGGGGGGTGGCCGGCCCGGGCGAGGGTGCACCGGCGGGAGACCGGGTCGTAGATCGCGTACAGGCAGGTGGTGCCGATGCCCCCGGCGGTTTCGGCGGCCGGGTCCGTGCCGCTGCCCTCTTCCACGGACAGATGGAGAACCAGGTCGTCGAGGTGGGTGAGCAGTTCGTCGGCCGGCAGGTCGACGTCGGCCAGGGTGCGCACCGCTGTACGCATCCGGCCCATGGTGGCGGAGGCACGCATGCCGTGGCCGACCACGTCGCCCACGACGAGCGCCACCCGCGCACCGGACAACGGGATCACGTCGAACCAGTCGCCGCCCACGCCGGCCTGGGTACCGGTGGGCAGGTAGCGGGAGGCGATGTCGAATGCCGTCTGATCGGGCAGGGTCTGCGGGAGCAGGCTGCGCTGCAGGGCCATGGTGGTAGTGCGCGCCCGGGTGTGTTTGCGGGCGTTGTGGATGCTGACGGCAGCCCTGGCCGTGAGCTCCTCGGCCAGCAGCAGCTCCTCCGGGCCGAAGGGCTCCCGGCACCGGTGACGGCCGAAGAGGGCCACACCGAGTGTGGTGCCGTGGGCAAGCATCGGCACCACCATCAGCGAGTGCGTCCCGTGTGCGCGCAGCCATGCGGCACCGGAGTCCTGGGCCATCCACCGGCCGAGGGCGGAGTCGGTCGCCTGGTACCGGGCGGGACGGCCCGAGGCCAGGCACTGTGCCGGAGGTGAGGCCGCCGGATAGGTGGTCGTCTCTCCCGTGGCGGTCATGGCCTTCTCGCCGATCGCCGGGACCGACCGCAGCGCGGCGCGGCGCATGACGACCGGTCCTGTCGCCGGTGAGGGGGCGACTCGTCCGGGAGCCGGGGGAAGTCGAGCAGGTCGACCGCCGCGAAGTCCGCGAGCAGGGGGACGGCCACGTCGCCGAGTTCCTGGGCGGTACGTCCGAGGTCCAGGGTGGTGCCAATACGTGCGCCGGCGTCCGTCAGCCGCGGCATCCGCTGCCGGTCGGCGGAGTCTACCGGTGGTGCGCCGCCAGACCCAGGGCGCGCACCTGGCCGTCCGCGTCCTTCAGCGGGGTGACAGAGGCGGGCCGGCCGAGCTCTTGGCCGCCGTCCGCGGCGTTGAGGGAGACCTCCACCTGCTGTGGCCCGCCGGTCTCGAGCGCCAGGTGCATCTTCCTGTCGGCTTCGTCGCTCGCGGGACCGGGCGCGATGTCCGTCAGACGCAGCCCGCGCATCTCGGCCTCCGTGAGCGAGAGCGCGCGCTCCATGCCGATGTTGGCCCGCAGCACTCGCAGGTCCGTGTCAAAGAGCGCCAGGAGGCAGGGGGACTGGCGGAACGCCCATTCCTCCAGTGCTTCGCCTCCGGGTCCGCGCGGCTTGCCCGCCACCGCGGACACCACGAGCCATTGGGGGATCCCACCGTCGGAGGTCAGGTGGGGCCCCAGCTCCAGCCGGTGGCCGTCCCGGTGCCGCAGCGTCACGGTGCCGCTCCACCGTTCCTGCCCGGCCAGGGCCCGCCGGGGCGTCTCCCCGACCTCATCGGCGAGCAGTCCGGCGGCGGACCGCCCGACGACCTCCGCGGGCTCGTGGCCGAGCAGCCGCCGGGCACCCTCGCTCCACCCGGTCACGATGCCCTGCTCGTTGATTGTGGCCGTGGCCGTGTAGGTCGATTCCGTCGAGGCGTCCGGCCGGGCCGGGCGCTCACCGGGAGGGGTGGGAAGTCGCTCCATCGCCGCTCATCTCGCCCTTGCTGGTTCGTTTGCCGCTGTCCCCACGTGAACCTGCACGGCCAGGGCTCTACTGACAAGCATCTTCCCGAGGGGCCCGGAGCACCAACGCAGCGCTGCCGCGAGGGCCCCGCCGCGGCCTCGAGCCGATCGCACGCACCGCCCGGGCCCCGGTTCCGGCCGCGGCCGGAACGCCCGGCCGGGAGGCGAAGAAACCCTGAAGAAGTTTGCGTCGGCCGCAACCGAGTCCCGGCCCTCATGCGTGGAGTGGAGCAAATGTAAACATTCGGGCATTTGCCTCCTGCTTCCGACGGTGTGAGCAGTGACGACCGAAACCCCCGAGCCGCCAGACAAGAGGAAGTCCCAGGAGCTTCACCCTCACACCGCACACCGGAGCCCCCGCTCCTGCCCGCGCCGAACTGACCCCGCGCGAGCTCGAGACGCTGCGACACATCGCGGCAGGGCGCACCTACCTCCAGATCGCCCGCCACATGGGGGGGTCGCGACATACGGTCGACGTCTATCTCCGCCGCATCCGGACCAAACTCGGCATCTGCAGCACGGCGGAGCTGACGAGACTGGCCGTCTCCCTCGGACTGTGACACCCGGTCGCCCCGACGGGATGCCGGCAGGGGGCCGATCCGGCGTCTCACTGGGCGGCGGTCGCCTCGGCGCGCTCCAGCCACAGGGCTGCCGCGCCGCCGGGCGTCACCGCGGCTGACGGCCCGCTCCGGCGGCCCGGCCGAGTCCCGGCGTGTGCCGTCGGCCTCGACGCGCACGTGCAACCCGCCGCTCGACGTCGGCGAGCCGCGCGGGACAGCTCGCCGGCACTGCGGCCCCGCGCACATGACGCGCAGGCCGGCCGTCCCGCGTCACGCGGAGGCGTCGCGGGGCGTCTACCTCGCCGCCGACCGGGAAGCCCTGGCGTGGGCGGCCTTCGTCATCCTCGTCGCCGTCGCCCTACTCGGCTTCATCATGTTCGCCCGCTGGGTCCCCGTGTACCGCACCGCCGTCCCGCCACCACGGGAGACGAGTCGGCCCCGGCCGAACGCCCCCTGCCGGTTCCCGTGGTCGCCGCCCACGGCCTCCTGGGCGCCGCGACGCTGGTGCTGGTGCTGCTGGCGGCGCTCGGAGGGGGAGTGATCGGAGTGGGAGTGAGCTGACGGCTCGGCGTACGTCTATCGAAGGTGTCGCAGGCGCGAGGGACAACCTCGTCGGAGTCGGGGGCGACCTGATGGTGAACCCCGTTCCCCACGCGCGGAGTTCACCGTGCGACCCGGGCGCGCGACGGGCGGTACGTGCTGACCCGGCGCGGCCCGCTCGGTGACCGACCGGCCGGACACGGCGGCAGACCTTGACTTCGAGCGCGCTCGAAGATCTAGCGTCGGAGGGAAGGCCGGAGGGAACGGTGACGAGCCGGGCGGACGGAGACGGACATGCGGGTCGGTGTGCACATCAACCGGTTCAACCACGCGGGAGGCGCTTCCGCCCTCGGTGCCGAACTGGCCGCCGCGGGCCAGGCGGCCGAGGCGGCGGGCGTGAGCTGGCTGTCGGTCATGGACCACTACTTCCAGATGGAGTTCAACGGTGGCGCCGAGGACCCCATGCTGGAGGCCTACACGACGCTGGGCTTCCTCGCGGGCCACACCTCCACGGTGCAACTCGGCGCGCTGGTGACCGGAGTGACGTACCGCCATCCCGGACTGCTCGCCAAGATCGCCACCACGCTCGACGTGCTGTCCGGCGGCCGGGCCACGCTGGGCATCGGGGCGGCCTGGTACGAGCGTGAGCACCACGGCCTGGGCGTGCCGTTCCCGCCGCTCGCGGAGCGCTTCGAGCGGCTGGAGGAGGCCCTGCGGATCTGCCTGCAGATGTGGGACCCGGACGCCAACGGGCCCTTCGAGGGCCGGCACTACCGGCTCGCCGAGACCCTGTGCGTGCCGCCGCCGGTGAGCTCGCCGCACCCGGAGATCATGGTCGGTGGCAGTGGCGAGAAGAAGACCCTGCGCCTGGTCGCGCAGTACGCGGACGCCTGCAACCTGTTCGCGACCTCCCGCGAGGAGGTCGCGCACAAGCTCGACGTGCTGCGCGGCCACTGCGACACCGTGGGGCGCGACTACGACGCCATCCGCAAGACGATCGTGTACACGGACGAGGCGGCCACCGACGAGGACCTCGACGCCTTCCTGCGGGACATCGACGGCTACACCAAGCTCGGCATCGACACCGTGATCCTGGGCCCGCGTGTCGGGGAGCCGGCCGGCTGGATCGAGCGCTTCGCGTCCCGGGCCGTCAGGCGTCTGGCCGAGCTGGACTGAGGCGGACGGCGCTGCCTCAACGACGGCGAAGGGGGCGGAGCTGCGAAAGCTCCGGCCCCTTCAGACGCGTACCGGTGATCAGGCGGCCGCCGCCTCGTCGGCGTGGCCGCGCAGGCGGGCGACGACCTCGGTCAACTGGGCGGCGACCTCGGCGTCGTCGACGGGGTGGGTCTCGGCGAAGCGGGTCACGGAACCGGGGATGGACAGCTTGATGTCCTCGATCACCTTGCCGCCGGCGATGCCCACGGCCTTGCGGGTGTCGTCCTGCGCCCAGACGCCGCCGTACTGGCCGAAGGCGGTGCCGACCACGGCGACGGGCTTGCCGCCGAAGGCGCCGGCGCCGTACGGGCGGGACAGCCAGTCGATCGCGTTCTTCAGGACGGCCGGGATGGTGCCGTTGTACTCGGGCGAGAAGAGCAGGAAGGCGTCGGCGGCCTGGGCGGCCTCGCGCAGCCTGACGGCGGCGGCCGGGACGCTCCCCTCGACGTCGATGTCCTCGTTGTAGAAGGGGATGTCGGCCAGGCCGTCGAACAGCTCCACCTCGGTACCCTCGGGGGCGAGCTTGGCGGCCGCCTCGGCGAGCTGGCGGTTGTGCGAACCGGCGCGAAGGCTGCCGACGAGCGCGAGGATGCGAACAGACATGGGGGACTCCAAGGGGCTGAAACACTGCCGTTACAATCCGGACCGAGGTCCGTTTAATTTTCTACCAGAATAACCGGACCGCGGTCCAGTTCTGTTCCCGATGCTTTACGCTGTCTTCATGTCCAGCGCTCTGCCGCCGTTCCCCAAGCCTCACGAGCCCGCAGAGGAGCCGGTGTTGCTCGAACTCGGCACCGGTGAGGACGAGCCGTGCCTGCGGGCCGACGCGGCGCGCAACCGCGCCCGGCTGCTGGACGCGGCGGCTCGCCTGGTGGCGGAGCGCGGCGCGGCCGGCGTCACGATGGAGGCGGTGGCCGTGGCTGCCCAGGTGGGCAAGGGCACGGTCTTCCGCCGCTTCGGGGACCGCACCGGTCTGCTGAGGGCGCTGCTGGATCACTCCGAGAAAAAGTTCCAGGCCGCCTTCCTCAGCGGCCCGCCGCCGCTGGGCCCCGGCGCGCCGCCGGTGGAGCGGCTGCGGGCGTTCGGCTGTGCCGCACTGCGCCGCGCCGCCGATGACCTGGAGCTGCAGTTGGCGGCCGAACCGGGACCGGACCGCCGCTTCAGCGTGCCGCCCCGCCGCGTCCGGTACGGCCATGTGGCCATGCTGCTGCGGCAGGCGGTTCCGGGCGCGGACAGCGAGCTCCTCGCGCACACGCTGATGGGGTATCTCGATCCCGCCCTGATCCACCACCTCACCAAGCAGTGCCAGATGCCCATGGAGCGGCTGCAGGCCGGCTGGCACGACCTGGTCGCGCGCGTGACGTGTACCGGCCGGCCCGATGAGACCGGCCCGATGAGACCGGCCCGATGAGACCGGCCCGGTCAGGTCGGCGGGGTGAGACTGGCCCGGTGAGACCGGCCGGGTGAGACCGGTGGGATGAGGCCGGCACCGGTGAGGCCGGCTCAGCCGTGGGCGGCGAACATCTCCAGCAGGCCCTGTGGCGCGTCCTCGCGGAACAGCAGGGCCGCGTTCCCGGCCGATGCGGCCGCGGAGGCCTTGCTGCGCGGGAACAGCTTCTCCTCGTAGGCGGTCAGCGCGGTCTCGACGTCGTCCGGGCGGGCGGCGATGGACTGGGCCAGCTCGGCGCCGTCGAGCATGGCGAGGTTGGCGCCCTCGCCCGTGAACGGGGACATCAGGTGGGCGGCGTCGCCCAGCAGCGTGACGCCGGGAACGCGGTCCCAGCGGTGGCCGACCGGCAGGGCGTGGATCCGCCGCGGCACCAGGGCACCGTCGGCCTCGGCGACGAGGGACTGCAGGCTCGTGTCCCAGTCGGCGAAGTGCTCCAGGAGGCGTGTCCTGGCGGCCTCGGGGTCGGTGAAGTCGATGCCGTCCAGCCAGTCCTCGTCGGCCTCGAGCGCCACGTACACGTGCACGCTGCCGTCGGTCTCGCGGTGGGCGAGGAGGCCCCTGCCCGGGCCGAGCGCGAAGAAGAAGCCGCCGCCGACCACCTCGGCGGCGACCGGATGGCGCACGGCCGCCTCCCGCAGGTCCACCTCGACGAACGACACGCCCGTGTAGGCGGGCCGCGCGTCGGAGACCAGCGGCCGGATCCGCGACCAGGCGCCGTCGGCCCCGACCAGCAGGTCCGTGGTGAAGATGGAGCCGTCCGCGAGCGTCACCTCGTAGCGGCCGTCGCCCAGGGGGCGTGCGTCGGTGGCCTTCGCGCCCCAGCGGACGGTGCCCTCGGGCAGTGAGCCGAGCAGCAGACCGCGCAGCTCGCCGCGGTCGACCTCGGGGCGCCCGCCGGTGCCGTCGTCGGGCTCGTCCAGCAGGATCAAGCCGTCCTTGTCGACGATCCGCGTGGCCTCGCCGCCCGGCAGGACGAGCTCACGGAACCGCTCGTGGAGACCGGCGGCGCGCAGCGCCTCCTGGCCGGAGTCCTCGTGGATGTCGAGCATGCCGCCCTGGGTGCGGGCGGCGGGGTTGGCTTCGAGGTCGAAGACGGCCGCCTCGATGCCGTTCACGTGCAGGACACAGGCGAGGGTGAGGCCGCCGAGTCCGGCGCCGATCACGGCTACGGGGTGATGGGGGGTGGTCATGGGGACCCTCCTCGGGTCAGTCGGGAACGGCGGTCCGTTCGATGCCGTTGATCAGCGCCTGGAAACCCCACGACAACCGGTCCTCGGGCGCTCCGGACAACAGCGGGCCGGCGAGTGCGGCGATGTGCGGGTGGGCCCGCTCCGACGCGCCGTGCAGGGCGCGGGTGAGTGCGTCCCACTCCTCCTGACTGGTGGCGGACGCGTCCCGCGCCGTGTGCTCGGCGGCCGTCGCCGTGGCGTGCTGCAGGAGCAGGTCCACGCCCCACGCGGCCTGCGCGGGCGGGACGCCGCCCTCGTCGAGGAGCGCCAGCAGCGTCTCGATCAGGTTCAGGTGGTTCGGACCGCTGGGCCGCGCGGTCAGCGCGGAGCGGGCCAGGCTCGGGTGCTCGAAGAGCATCGCCGTGTACGCGGTGAGTACCCGCTCCAGACGCTCGCGCCAGGTGCCCTCGGCGGGAGCCGGTCCGACCGTGCCGAGCAGCTCGTCCAGGACGGCCGCGTGCAGCTCCGCGGTGTTGCGCACGTACACGTACAGCGAGGCCGGACCGGTGTCGAGCTCCTGGGCCAGACGCCGCATGGTCACCTTCTCCAGCCCTTCGGTGCGCAGTACGGAGACGGCGGCGGCGACGATGCCCTCCTTGGTCAGGGCTGGTTTGGCCGGTCGTTCGCGCCGGCTGCGCGGGGTGGTGGGACGAGCGGTCATGCCGCATCCTAACGACATGTTCGTTGCGAACAAGTTCGTCACGAACGCGTTCGTAACTGCCGCAACACAGGCCGGAATCCTCCGCTTCCCCCGCCCCGACCGCCCGACCCGGCTTCTGCCAAGATGCGGTACGTCATGGTGCAGATACCGGAACCCTCCGCGCCCTCGTCGCCCGCACCGCGCTCCGTGCCCACGAGCGCCGATGTGGCGCGCCTGGCCGGCGTCTCACGCGCGACCGTCTCCTACGTCCTGAACAACACCAGCGCCGTCCGGATCAGCGAGCCCACGCGCCGCCGGGTCCACGAGGCCGCCAAGGAGCTCGGGTACGTGCCGCACGCGGCGGCCCGCAGTCTGCGCGCCGGGCACAGCTTGATGGTTCTCATGCCCGCGCCGGCCATCCCGGTGGGCCCGCTGTACAGCCGGTTCATCAACGAACTCCAGTGGGCGCTCAGCCGCCTCGACTACACCGTCGTGCAGTACGGCACCATCGGCCTGCACGGCGACGACGCCGCTCGGGCCTGGGCCGAACTGCGGCCGGTCGCGGTCCTGGTGCCCGGCTCCGGGCTCGGCCCGGAAGGGGTGGCGCTACTCAAGCGCTCCGGCACCCGCGCCGTGGTCACCCTGGGTCCCGAGTCGGTCGAGGGCGCCCACGCCCTGCTCATGGACCACGAGAGCGTCGGCCACTGCGCAGGCGCCCACCTGTACGCCCGCGGCCGGCGCCGCATCGGCGTGGTCGTGCCCGAGGAGCCCGGGCTGGACGTCTTCTCCAGGCCCCGCCTCGACGGCGTACGGCGCGCCCTGCACGGCACCGACGGCACCGTGACCGACCTGCCCCTCGCCTACGAGGAGCAGGCCGCGGCCCGCCTCGCCGCCGACTGGCGCGACCTCGGCCTCGACGCCGTGTTCGCCTACAACGACGAGTACGCGATGCTCCTGATGCGCGCCCTGCAGGACGAGGGCGTCCGCATCCCCGAGGAGACGGCCGTGATCGGCGCCGACGACCTGATGCTCGGCCGGCTGCTGCGGCCCCGGCTGAGCACGGTCCACCTCGAGCTGCCGTCGGGCCGTGACCTCGCCGAACTGGTCGACCGCGCCGTGCGCAACCCCGGCGCCGTGCCTGAGACGCACAGGGTCCTGGGCGCCACGGTGGTCCCCCGCGAGTCCAGCTGACCTGGCCCGACAAGAGCGCGGGCCCCTTCCGCCATCGGGAAGAGGCCCACCGCGTCCGTCTGGTCCAAGCCCTCACGGGCTTTGTCGCTCTCAGGGGTTTTATCCACGCTCTATTCGCATACGGGCCTTGCGGGTCACGGGCCTTGCGGGTCACGGGCCTTGCCGGCCGTACGGGCCTTACTGACTGTTCTGCTCCGCCTGCGCCTGCTGCTCGGAAACCGCCTTGCGCACCTCGTCCATGTCCAGCTTGCGGGCCTGCCCGATCACGTCCGCCAGGGCGGCCTCGGGCAGCGCGCCGGGCTGCGCGAACACGGCGACCCGCTCACGGACGATCATCAGCGTCGGAATGGACTGGATCCCGAAGGCCGCGGCCAGCTCCGGCTGGGCCTCGGTGTCCACCTTGCCGAACACCAGGTCGGGGTTCTCCTCGGCCGCCTTCTCGTAGACCGGGGCGAACTGACGGCACGGCCCGCACCAGGACGCCCAGAAGTCGATGAGAACGAAGTCGTTCTCCATGACCGTCTGGTCGAAGTTCTCCTTGGTGAGCTCCACGGTGCTGCTCATGGCGTATTCCCTCTTCCTGGTGTCGGGGCGAAGCCGTCGGCACAACACGGCCGACCCTACGGGTATTCCGCGCACGTACCCGTGTGGTCACCACGCACACCACCCATCAGACTGACCCCATGACGGAAACGGAATCCATCGCGTACGACGTCGTGGTGCTCGGTGCCGGCCCGGTGGGGGAGAACGTGGCCGACCGCACCCGCGCGGCCGGCCTGTCCACCGCGGTCGTGGAGAGCGAGCTGGTCGGCGGTGAGTGCTCGTACTGGGCCTGCATGCCCAGCAAGGCCCTGCTGCGCCCGGTCATCGCGCGCGCCGACGCCCGCCGCCTGCCGGGCCTGAGCCAGGCGGTGCAGGGGCCCCTCGACGCGGCCGCGGTCCTCGCCCGTCGGGACGAGTACGCCTCCCACTGGCACGACGACGGCCAAGTCCGGTGGCTCGACGGCATCGGCGCCGATCTCCACCGCGGGCACGGCCGCCTGTCCGGCCCGCGCACGGTGACGGTGGCCGGCCCTGATGGTATGCAGAAGGTGCTGACCGCCCGGCACGCCGTCGCCGTCTGCACCGGCAGCCGTGCCCTGCTGCCCGACCTGCCGGGCCTCGCCGACGTCAGGCCGTGGACCAGCCGCGAGGCCACCAGCGCCAAACAGGTGCCGGGGCGGCTGATCGTGGTCGGCGGCGGCGTGGTCGCCACCGAGATGGCCACCGCCTGGCAAGCCCTCGGCTCGAAGGTCACCGTCCTGGTCCGCGGCAGGGGACTGCTGTCCCGCATGGAGCCCTTCGCTGGCGAGCTGGTCGCCGAGTCGCTGACCGAGGCGGGCGCCGAAGTCCGTACGGGCACCTCGGTGGAGTCGGTGACCCGGCAGAACGGCACCGTCGTGGCCGTCACCGGCACCGGTGACCGCATCGAGGGCGACGAGATCCTTTTCGCCACCGGACGCGCCCCGCGCACCGACGACATTGGCCTGGAGACCGTCGGCCTGGAGCCGGGCTCCTGGCTGTCGGTCGACGACAGCCTGCGGGTCTCCGGCAGCACCTGGCTGTACGCGGTCGGCGACGTCAACCACCGTGCCCTGCTCACCCATCAGGGCAAGTACCAGGCGCGGATCGCGGGCGCCGTCATCGCCGCCCGCGCCGCCAAGGTTCCCCTCCTCGAATCCGACCCCTGGGGCGCGCACGCCGCCACCGCCGACCATCACGCCGTCCCCCAGGTCGTCTTCACCGACCCGGAGGCCGCCGCCGCGGGCCTGTCCCTGGCGGAGGCCGAACAGGCCGGGTACCGCGTCCGCGCCGTCGACGTGGACCTCTCCTCGGTCGCCGGGGCGGGTCTGTACGGCGAGGGCCACCGTGGCCGCGCCCGTATGGTCGTCGACGTCGACGAGGAGACCCTGCGCGGCGTCACCTTCGTCGGCCCCGGCGTCGGCGAACTGATCCACTCGGCGTCCGTCGCGATCGCCGGGCAGGTCCCCGTCCACCGCCTGTGGCACGCGGTCCCGTCGTACCCGACGATCAGCGAGGCGTGGCTGCGGCTGCTGGAGGCCTACCGGGACGCGTGACGCCAAGTCGGCCGACCGCGAGCCGCTCCCGCCAGGTCGGTTCATCACCCGGGTGGGCAGCGCGAGACCGGCGGCGATCCGGGCCGCCTGGGCTTCGGCCGCGTACCCGCCGCGCGCCTGGAACTCGGCCTCGGCGCGCACGTAGGCGTTCATCACCCGGTTCCGACCCGTCGGCCATCGCCGCCTCGGCACGGCGCAGGCGCGTACGGCGGTGTCCACGCCCCGCCCGGAAATCCGATCGGTGACGGTGACCGTCTGGTCGGCGGCGCGGGAGTCCTGCGGCAGGTGGCCGACGGCGTCGGTGCGGGTGACCGTCCCGGCGGCGGGAGGCAGCGTGCCTGCCAGGGTGTCAACAAGGTGCCTTTCCCGGCGCCTTGCGGGCCGCCCACCAGGCCGGCGCGGTCGCCGGGGGAGGACATGGAAGGAGCTGCCGGACAGCAGCAGACGCGCGCCCGTGCGCACGTCGCCCCGGCCACCCCTCGCTACGGCAGCTCGAAGCCCAGGGCCTGCGCGGCCTCCTGAGGCGTCGGTTGCGCCCAGCGCTGTGCCATCGCCTCGTTCGAGGACAGGGAACGCAGCTCGGCGCGGTCGAGGTAGAGGATGCCGTCGAGGTGGTCCGTCTCGTGCTGCACGATCCGGGCGGGCCAGCCGGTGAACACCTCGTCCACCGCGCGCCCGCGCTCGTCGTGCGCCCGCAGGCGCACCTCCGCGTGCCGCGCCACCACCGCCTGCCAGCCGGGCACGCTCAGGCAGCCCTCGAAGAACGCGGCCCGGGCGGTGCCGACGGGCTCGTACGACGGATTGACCAGCACCCGGAACGGCTGCGGCGCCCGCCCGCGCGCCAGCCGCACCTCCTCCGGCACCGGCGCCGGATCCTCGATGACCGCGATCCGCAGCGGCACACCAACCTGCGGCGCGGCCAGGCCCACACCCGGCGCCGCGTGCATGGTGACGCGCAGGGCCTCGACGAACCGGGCCAGCAGCGCGGGCTCCAGCTGGCCGTCGAACGGTTCGGCGCCGCGCCGCAGCACCGGGTCACCGGCCGCAACGATGGGCAACGGGCCGTCGGCGGCGAGGAGTTCCTCGACCTGCTCGGCAAGGGGCGTGCGATCACTCGGAGGTGCCATCGCGTCAGCATGCCACGGCCTGCCGCCCCTCCCACATGACGCAGGCCACTCTCGCGTCTCCCGGAACTCGGCACCTGCGCGGCCCGACCACTGGACCACGACCGCTGAGAAACGACCCCGGAGAAGCAGAGATGCCCACCGCTGACTCCACCACCACGGACGAGGCACCGCAACCCGCCGCTCCCGCGCCGTCGCAGAGCAGATGGACGCTGCTGCGCCCGCTGATCCTGCGCCTGCACTTCTACGCCGGCGTCCTCGTCGCGCCCTTCCTGCTCGTTGCCGCCGTGAACCGGCTTTTTGTACGCCGCGTCGTTCCAGGCCGAGAAGATCGTGTACGCCCATGAGCTGACCGTCCCCGTCGGCGACACGAAGCTGCCCGTCTCCGAGCAGGTGGCCGCCGCCCGCAAGGCCCACCCGGAGGGAACCGTCTCGGCCGTACGCCCCTCGCCGGAGCCCGACGCGACCACCAGGGTGCTGCTGTCCGGGGTCAAGGGCACAGCGGCCGACCACACCCTCGCCGTGTTCGTCGACCCGTACACCGGCAAGGTCCGCGGCGCCCTCGAGCAGTACGGCTCGACCGGAGCGCTGCCGCTGCGCACCTGGATCGACGAACTCCACCGCGACCTGCACCTCGGCGACACCGGCCGGCTCTACAGCGAGCTCGCCGCCAGCTGGCTGTGGGTGATCGCGGGCGGCGGCCTGGTGCTGTGGTTCTCCCGGCGCCGGGCCCTGCGGAAGGTGCGCGGGGCCGGCGGGCGGCGCCGCACCCTCGGCCTGCACGGCACTGTCGGCGTCTGGGCCGCGGCCGGGCTGTTCTTCCTCTCGGCGACCGGCCTGACCTGGTCGACGTACGCCGAGGCGAACATCGGCGAGCTGCGCACCTCGCTCGGCCAGGCCACCCCGTCGGTGTCCGCGGCGGCGGGCGGCGAGCACGCGGGTCACGGCGCGTCCGCCTCGGCCGCAGGCGCCGAGCACGTCGGCCTCGACACGGTGCTGGCGGCGGCACGCGCCGAGGGCCTGAGCGACCCCGTGGAGATCGTGCCGCCCGCGGACGCGCAGTCGGCGTACGTCGTCAGGCAGATCCAGCGCAGCTGGCCCGAGAAGCAGGACTCCGTCGCCGTCGACCCGGCCTCCGGCGAGGTCACCGACGTCCTGCGGTTCGCCGACTACCCGGCCCTCGCCAAGCTCACCCGCTGGGGCATCGACCTGCACACCGGGATCCTGTTCGGCCTCGTCAGCCAGATCGCGCTGATGCTGCTGCTCGCCCTCATCCTGCTGATCGTCTGGGGCTACCGCATGTGGTGGCAGCGCGGCCGCGGCTCCGCCTTCGGCCGGCCGATCCCGCGCGGCGCGTGGCAGCAGGTGCCCCCGCAGCTCCTGGTCCCGCTGATGGCGGCGGCCGCCGTCCTGGGCTACTTCGTGCCGCTGCTCGGCATTCCGCTCGCCGCGTTCGTCGCCGTGGACGTCGTGCTCGGCGAGATCGCCCACCGGCGGGGGCGGCGGACGACGCGAGCGGCGCCGGGGTGAAGTGACGGCGGTCGGCGTCACCGCGCGGGGCGTTGCCGCCCCGTGAGGCGCTGACGCCGACGGGCTCGTGGCGGCGATGTCCTCGGATGCGTCAGGGCCCGGTCCCCGTCGTCAGGAACCGGGCCTTGACAGCCGTGTCTCAGACGCGCTCGAAGTCGCCCGCGAGCGCCGAGGCGATCCGCAGGTGCGTTTCGGCCTCGTCGTGGCGTCCCTGCCGCTGGAGGGTGCGCCCCAGCATCAGCCGGGCGTAGTGCTCCACCGGGTCGCGCTCGACGATGACGCGCAACTCGGCCTCGGCGCGGCGCAGCTGGGCCGAGTGGTAGTAGGCGCGTGCCAGCAGCAGGCGCGGTCCGGTCTGCTCCGGCACCTCCTCGACCAGTCCGCCCAGGACGCGCGCCGCGGCGGCGTAGTCCTTGGCGTCGAAGAACATCCGCGCACGCTCCCAGCGCTCCGCCGGGGTTCCGTGGTCGTAGTACGTCGTGTCCACTCCTGACCTCCTTCGAGGCCGACAACAGAACCCGGTGGTTGAATATTCCACTACTTTCCCGCGGTGGCGAGCTCCGCGTTGGCCCGCTCGGTGACGAGGGTCAGTACACGGCCGGCGACGGCGAGGTCCTCGGCCGGAATGCCGGCGTAGATCCGGGCGGAGATGGCGCCGGTCTCGGCGGAGCCGGTGTCGTACAGCTCCCGTCCGGCGTCCGTGACCCGCAGGCGGGAGGGCTCCTCCTGGGCGAGGAGCTGGGCGCCGACCAGCTCCTCGATGACGCGGTGCACGTCCTGCGCATTGGTCTTCAGCGTGCCGACGACGCCGTCGACGAGCCGCTCACGCTCGACCGGCCCGTCGGCGACGACAACCAGTCGAAGGGTGACGAACTGCTGGAAGGTGACGCCGTGGCGGGCCAGCACGCTTTCGAGGACCGCACGTCCGGCGTAGTGGGCCAGGCCGATGACCCGGCCGTCGACAAGGGGTGCGGTGGTGGTCATGACTGCTCCGTCTCACTGTCGCTGAACGATTCGTGCTCGCTGAAGGGATCAAGAGGTGCGTCGAGCAGGGTCGCGAGGTTGCGGGTGAATTCCCGCGTCCCTGCGCTGTCGAGCCCGCCGAGCGGCTCCAGCAGCTGTTGGAGCAGCCCCTGGACGACCTTGATCGCGCGCCGTGTGACGTCCCGGCCCTGCTCGGTGAGGGCGAGCTGCACGGCGCGGGGATCGCGGGGATCCCGGGCGCGTTCGAGGAGTCCGGCGGCTTCGAGACTGCGCGCCAGCTTGGACACGTAGAGGGGTTCGAGCCCGGTGTGGTCGGCGAGCCGGCGCTGACTGGGGCGGTGTCCGGACCGCTGCATGCCGTACAGCGACGCCACCAGCGAATACTGCGCGTGCGTCAGCCCGAGCGGGGCCACCGCCCGGTCGACGGCGACCCGCCATTTCATCGACAGCCGCCAGACCAGGAAACCGGGCGTCGCGCCCTCGGATGCCGTACTCATGGCAGATACAGTACATGGCTACTATGTCCATGACTGCTATGTCCATGGCTACTATTTGCTCGGCGGATGACAGCGAAGGGCAGCGGATGACAACCGAGGCGGTTGGGTGCCTGCCTCTTCCTGCCCCTTGTGCCCGCGTGTCCTTGGGGCTGCCTCGCCGGTGTGACCGGGCCGGGCGTGGGCTGCCAGTGACGCCGCACCAGGGGCTAGGTTGAGCAGCATGAGCAATCTTGAGCGCCAGGCGGTGCCCAGTGTGTGCGGCGGCCGGGGGTTCGTCGTCGCCGAGCCCGTGCGGGAGCTGCTGAGTCCTCGACACGTCCAGCTCGGTGAGTCCACCGAGGTCCGCCGGCTGCTGCCGAACCTGGGCCGCCGCATGGTGGGCGCCTGGTGCTTCGTCGATCACTACGGTCCCGACGACATCGCCGACGAGCCCGGCATGCAGGTGCCGCCGCACCCGCACATGGGCCTGCAGACGGTGAGCTGGCTGCACGAAGGCGAGGTGCTGCACCGCGACTCGACCGGCAGCCTGCAGCTCATCCGCCCCGGAGAGCTGGGGCTCATGACGTCCGGGCGGGCGATCAGCCACTCCGAGGAGAGCCCCAGGCCGCACGCCCGTTTCCTGCACGGGGCGCAGTTGTGGGTGGCCCTCCCGGACGGCCACCGGCACACCGACCCGCGCTTCGAACACCACGCCGAGCTGCCGGTCGTCACGGCGCCGGGCCTGAGGGCCACGCTGATCCTCGGCGACCTCGACGGCGCGACCTCGCCGGGAACGACGTACACCCCCATCGTGGGCGCCGACCTGGCCCTGGCTCGCGGTGCGGACCTGAACCTCCCCCTGGAGCCGGACTTCGAGTACGCCGTGCTGTCCATGTCCGGCGAGACCCACGTCGACGGCGTGCCGGTGCTGCCCGGCTCGATGCTCTACCTCGGCTGCGGCCGCACCGAACTCCCGCTGCGCGCCGAGTCGGACGCGGGCCTGATGCTCCTGGGTGGCGAGCCGTTCGAGGAGGAGCTCATCATGTTCTGGAACTTCATCGGACGGTCCCAGGAAGAGATCGCGCAGGCTCGTACGGACTGGATGACAGGCACCCGTTTCGGCGAAGTGAAGGGCTACGACGGCGACCCGCTGCCCGCCCCCGAACTGCCGCCCGTACCGCTGAAACCACGGGGAAGGGTGCGCTGACCTGAGGTTGTCTCGGCAAGTGCCAGCTCCTATCAGATATGCCGCTCGGCCCTGCATGTGAGTCCTCCGATCGTTGAAGGACGTCTGGCCGTAGACCTCCGCGGGGCATCAGTGAAGATGTCCGCGATTCCAGGATGTGGGCATCTGTGGGCACCTCTGGCCAGCCTCATGCTGACCCAATGCTGACTTTGCTGACGGTCCATCAGGTGGTGTTCGGGTCGTGTGTGCGCTGCTCGGACCTCCGTCTGGAGCGTGTTGGCTCGATGGCGGCGCGTCCGATGCTGGCTTGGGACGCCATGGAGCTGCCCCAGGGGGACACGCGGCCAAGTTGTAGGCGTGCAGCGCTGTCCGGTCTTCTGCTGACCCAGCGCCAACTTTGCTGACGGCCTGTGTCGTGTTCCCGCTGCTCGGAGCCTCGCCTGGGGCGTGCTGGTTCGATGGCGCCGCGACGCATGCCGGGTTCCTGGTCGCCCCTTGTTGACCGGGCCGTCGGCTTCCGCGTCCGACTGCGATGCGGTTGACCGTCACCATGCCGACGCCCCGGCCAGAGGCAGCGCACCCATGTCGTGTCGCTCCTTCCAGCGTGGCGAGCAGCTCGCTCGGGTGCTTCCGCCTGCCAGGTGGAACCGGCTCTCTCCCTCGGCCTCCGAGGCCAACGCCGGGCGGGCCGCAGATTTCTACATATGTACGGCAAAGGCCATAAAATGAAGGCTGGCCGTCACCTCCGTGCACCGCGGTCTGCTGCTGTGCGGCCCCCTACGGGCCGCAGGAGCGCGCCGGGGCACGACGGTACCGCCCGGGCACCGGAGCGGGCAGTTCCTTCTACTCGCCGGGCATGGTCGGCACCACGGGTACGGCGAGCCGTACGTCCGCGATGGCCGAGCAGCGCCTCGACGACGAGATCGAACAGGTCGCCCAGGAGCTCGAACACAGTGGTCCGACCAGCCGCGACCGGCTCGAAACGGCCGTCGCCGGCCGGTCCTGGGGTCCCGGACGCTTCCGCCGGGCCCTGCGTGAGGCGGTCGCGCGAGGCGCCTGCCGAACGATGTCTACGCCCCGACAGGCCGAACCGACGAAGCCGGCAGAACACCGGGGGGCCGCCGGGACGGAACCCTGTAAGCACGGGTCGGTACGGTGCCCGCATCCCCGCCCCCGGTGGTGGGCCTGGTCAGGCGACGCAAGGAACCCGTGGTCGTACGCACGCTGCGCTCGACCTCGCCGCTGTCCTCGCCTACCTCGCCGGGCTGTGGCTGTCCGGCAATGCGCAGCCCCTCCTCGCCCCGCTGACCGCGGTGTTGGTCGTACAGGTCAATACGCGACCCTGACTGTCGGGATCCGGCGGATCGCCAGCGTGGTCGCGGGCGTGCTGATCGCCGTCGGTTTCGCCGACGCCGTGGGACTGACGTGGTGGAGCCTCGGCCTGCTCATCCTCGCCTGCCTCTCCATCGGCCACCTGCTCCACCTGGCTCCCTGGGTGGAGGAGGTTCGCCGTCACCGGCATTCTCGTCCTCGGTGTCGGCGGAGAGCCGGCCCAGGCGGTCGGGCGCGTGGTCGAGACGCTGATCGGCGCCGCCGTGGGCGTCCTGCTGAACGTCGTGGTCGCCCCTCCCGTCTACGTCCAGCCCGCAGGGGAAGCGATCGGTGACCTTGCCGCGCGGCTGCGCCGGCTACTTCTGCGCATCGGCGACGAGCTGGTGCGGGGGGCCTCCTCCACCCAGGTGGCACGCTGGGTGGAGGAGGCGCGCCGGCTGGATCAGCTGGCCGAAAGCGTGGACGCGGCCCTGGCCAGGGCCGAGGAGAGCCTGCGGCTGAATCCACGAGGACGCCCAGTGCTCGGGGCGAGGCTGATCCTGCGCCGCGGCCTGGACACCCTCGAGCACTGCGCGGTGGGTATGCGCTCCTGTGCCGTCCTTTGCTGAGCTCGCCGAATCGCGCGGAAGCGAGAACCCGTGTACTCCGGCGACGTGGCGGCGGAACTGCGGCAGCTTCTGCGGCATCTCGCCGATGCGGCGGACTGCTTCGATCGGCTCATCAGCACCGAGGTCCGCGGCCGAGCCAGGGCGAGTCGCCGACGGTGTGCCCCGGGTGCGCACGTTGCCGTGTCAGTCCGCGTCGGCCTTGCCGAACAGGACGGCGAAGCTGGAGGGGAGCTGGCTGATGATCTGGTTGAGCTCGCCGCCGGAGACGGCCTCGGCAACAGTGGTCAGCACGGCGCCGGCATCCCACTCGGCGGTACGGGGCCGGGCACCGGTGCGCTCCGCCACCCGGCGGTAGAACTCCTCGATCCCGAAGTTCTCGGGCTGCTGCCGTTTGGCGCTGGTCAGGGCCGGCCCGAGCGGGCCGGGCAGCTGGGAGGCGAGGTCCTCGACCTCGCCGGGGCTGATCCGTTCCGCCAGTACCCCCAGGACCGCCTCAGTGATCTTTGCGGCTTCGTCCCGGCTGGTGTACTCGCCGCGCTGGCGTACCCGGGCGAGGAACTCGTCGTACTTCATCGTCACCTTCGCTTCTGTCCGTGCCGTGGTAGGGCCGTGATCAATTGACGAATTTGAGGTCGGATTTGGACCCAGTGGGCCCATACCGGGTCAACTCGATCACGGAGTTCGGTTGGATGCACGGGCTCCACTCGAGCTTCTCGTTCACTCCGACACCGACTGGTCAGGGATCACCGCCTCTGGCGGGGGTGGTTGAGCAGGTGGAAACAGGAAGTCCTCCAGCGCGGCCATCGCCATCATCAGTATCAGCAGCACCACCGGGACGAGCAGAGCTATGACGATCACGATGCCTCCCGACGGAGCAGTGATCAAAGCTGTGGCGTATCGCAGCGGGTTGACGCCCAGCGTGCGGCCGAATGGGGTACGCCGCACCCCGGAGCGCGGGAGCGTGTAGGCCGTTCGGGTGACATCGTCTCGTGCGGATGCGGGGCGCAGCAGGCGCCGTGATCCTGGGGTTATGCCGGAGAGGCCGCCTGTAGTCGTGTACCCGCCGCTCGGCACTGGAGGGCGCCGGGTGACCGCGCGCGGACAGCTCCTCGGCTTGGCGTACTCCGACCAGGATCTGGAGTTCCTCCGTGGCGCCGGACTGCCTGGTGTCGAGGATCTGCTCGACGACCTGGCGTGGGTGAAGTGGGTGGGAAACAACGCGCACCACTACACCAGCGGCTGAGGGGACCGACCAGCGCCTGCGCCGCCGCTGGGCCACGGCACCGCTTCGGTCGGCAGGCCGACCCACCCGTTGAGTCAACCGAGTGAAAGCGCGGGGTCAGCCCAGCAGTTGAACCTCCAACCGCTGTCGGAGATCGGCGAGGGCGATGCCGTACGTCTCCATGCCGTACGTCTCCACCACGCGCACTCCGGCAGGACCCGTGGCGAAGACACCGTGGTCCGTGTACACGCGGGAGACGCAGGCGGCTCCGGTGAGCGGGACCGACGGGTGGCTTCCCCGCGTGCTGATCAACGCCACCGGAGCCGTGCTCACCGCCGTCGCGGGCATCGTCCCCGCTCACCACCAAGTTCCTTGCGGGCGCCTGGTTCGTCGTCGTGACGGTACCGCTGCTCATGCAGTTGTTCGCCAGGATCCAGCGCTACTACGCCTCCTCGCCGGGACCGGGGAACACTTCTCGGTGCGCGCCGGGGCGTCAGCGTGTCAGGAGCAGTCCGACCACGGCCGCGGTCGCGCCCAGGGCTGCTGTGGCGGCGAGCGACAAGGCGACACAGCGGGTCCTGAGCAATCTGTACCGTGCGATGTATTCGGCCTTCAGCTCGGCCGATCGGCGCGCGATGCGCTGCAGTGCTTCTGTGGAGTCAGCAAGTCGGTCCGCGGTGTACACGCGCTCGACCTCCTCACGCTGTGCCGTGGTCAGCCACGGCAGCTGCTCGGTGAACTCTTTCGCTCGCTGCTGGGCGCTGGTCGTTTCCGCGTTCCACAGGAGGTATCCCTCGATCTGGTTGATGCCATGGGCGGATTCCCGGTCGGAACTCAGTGTGATCACCCCTGTCTCTGGATGCACCTGTACCTGCCGTGTCGCTGGAGCGGAGCGATCACTGCGGCAGGGCGGTCTTGGGCTCGTTCTCGGACTGGTCCAGTTCGGCGATGTCCGGGTGGTGCAGGTCGAAGGCCGGCGATTCGCTGCGGATCCGTGGCATGGTGACGAAGTTGTGCCGTGGCGGCGGGCAGGAGGTGGCCCACTCCAGGGAGCGGCCGTAGCCCCACGGGTCGTCGGTCTCGACCTTCTTTCCGTACTTGGCGGTCTTCCACACGTTGTACAAAAAGGGCAGCAAGGACAGTCCGAGGAGGAACGAGCTGATCGTGGAGACGGTGTTCAGGGCGGTGAAGCCGTCGGCCGCGAGGTAGTCGGCGTACCGGCGCGGCATGCCCTCGGCGCCCAGCCAGTGCTGGACCAGGAAGGTGCCGTGGAAGCCCGTGAAGAGGGTCCAGAAGCTGATCTTGCCGAGACGTTCGTCGAGCATTTTGCCGCTGAACTTCGGCCACCAGAAGTGGAAGCCGGCGAACATCGCGAACACCACGGTGCCGAAGACGACGTAGTGGAAGTGCGCCACCACGAAGTACGAGTCGGTGACGTGGAAGTCCAACGGTGGAGAGGCCAGGATGACACCCGTCAGGCCGCCCAAGAGGAAGGTCACCAGGAACCCGGCGGTCCACAGCATGGGGGTCTCGAAGGAGAGACTGCCGTGCCACATGGTGCCGATCCAGTTGAAGAACTTCACGCCGGTCGGGACGGCGATGAGGAACGTCATGAAGGAGAAGAACGGCAGCAGCACACCACCCGTGGCGAACATGTGGTGGGCCCACACCGTGATGGACAGGCCGGCGATCGCGATGGTCGCGCCGATCAGGCCCATGTAGCCGAAGATCGGCTTGCGGGAGAACACGGGGATGACCTCTGAGGCGATGCCGAAGAACGGCAGCGCGATGATGTACACCTCGGGGTGTCCGAAGAACCAGAACAGGTGCTGCCACAGCAACGGTCCGCC
Source organism: Streptomyces sp. NPDC005202 (assembly GCF_040608235.1). NCBI lineage: Bacteria > Bacillati > Actinomycetota > Actinomycetes > Kitasatosporales > Streptomycetaceae > Streptomyces > Streptomyces sp. NPDC005202. Next base: position 136,669 of record NZ_JBEXHW010000005.1, read on the forward strand.
GTTGGCCCCGTCGAAGACGTGGGCGCCGAACTTGCGGTCCGCCTCCAGGGCGAGCAGCGCAGCGGCAAGGACCGGGAAGGCCAGCAGGACCAGCACACCGGTGAGCAGCACGTTCCAGGTGAAGATCGGCATCCGGAACATGGTCATGCCCGGCGCGCGCATACAGATGATCGTGGTGATGAAGTTGACGGAGCCGACGATGGTGCCGAATCCGGACAGGGCCAGACCCATGATCCACAGGTCGCCGCCAATGCCTGGGGAATGGACGGCATCGGTCAGCGGGGAGTAGGCGAACCAGCCGAAGTCGGCGGCGCCCTGGGGGGTGAGAAAGCCGCCCACCGCGATCAGCGAGCCCAGCAGATACAGCCAGTAGGCGAGCATGTTCAGGCGGGGGAAGGCGACGTCCGGGGCGCCGATCTGCAGCGGCATGATCCAGTTCGCGAAGCCGGCGAACAGCGGCGTCGCGAACATCAGCAGCATGACCGTGCCGTGCATCGTGAACGCCTGGTTGAACTGCTCGTTCGACATGATCTGCAGACCCGGGCGGCCGAGCTCGGCGCGCATCAGCAGCGCCATGACGCCGCCGATGCAGAAGAACGCGAACGACGTCGTCAGATACATCGTGCCGATGACCTTGTGGTCCGTCGTGCTCAGCCACTTCACCACCGCGGCACCGGCGCGACTGCGGCGTGGCGGGGAGATGTGAGGCTCGGGCATGGTGCTCTGTGTCCTGGCCGAGGTGGGCATACGCCACGCCCCTCCTTCTCGTGCGATCACTGGCCGGCATCACCGGTTTCGGGTCGACGCCGACGCGACAGACTCATCTTTGCCGCGCGGCGCCGCCCTGGCGGCTTCTGCTGCGCAGTGCAGAGCGAATACCACCCGGATGCCCGCGTGATCAGTGCACTGCGCCGTGCTCGTGGGTCAGTTGTGCGAAACCACGACGCCGTGCTCGTGGGTCAGTTGTGCGAGACCACGGCGACGGGGACAGTGGCGTGATGCAGGACGGAGTGCGTGACGTGCCCGATGTGGGCGCCGAACGGTGGGCGTCGGGCACGGCGGCCGACCACCACGAGGGAGGCCTCGTGTGCGGCGGCGACCAGGTGGGGCGTGGACCAGCTTCACGGCACATCGCGGAGCTTCGCCTCGCGGGCTGCCCACTCGGCCAGGTGCGAGCCGGCTGGGCGTCCAGTCCTCTACTCCGGACAGCGGTTGGTCAGTTACTCCGGACAGCGGTTGGTCAGTTACTCCGGACAGCGGTTGGTCAGTGGCAGGGGCTGTCCGCGGGTGTGAGGGTGGAGCGAGGCGCAGCACGTCCGTAGGGGAGTATCAGGTGATCATCGGCATCGTCGGAGCCGGGAACATGGCTCGAGGCATCGGCACAAGGGTTCTGGCGGGCGGTCACTCCGTCCGGCTGCATGATCGCACCCAGGACAAAGCGGAGGAACTGGCTGCTGTCTTGGGTGATGCCGGAGGCGGGGCAGACGTGCAGGCGATCGACGCGGAGGGTCTGGCCGGAGGCGCGGAGGTGGTGGTACTCGCCCTGCCGTATCCGGCCGGACGTGAGGTGGCCGGCTCGTTCGGCGCCGCGCTGTCCGGCAAGGTCGTGGTCGACATCTGCAATCCCGTGGATTTCAGTACCTTCGACTCGCTGGTCGTCCCTCCCGGCACCTCGGCAGCGGAGGAGATCGCGGCAGCCGTACCGGACGCGCGCGTGGTCAAGGCCTTCAACACCACCTTCGCAGGCCCGCTTCTCTCCGGTGAGGTGGCCGGTCGGCCGCTGGATGTCTTCATCGCGGGTGACGACGAGGCGGCCAAGGGGACCGTGGCCACGGTCGTGACCTCGGGAGGCATGCGCCCCCTTGACGTGGGTCCGCTGCGCCGGGCACGAGAGCTGGAGGCATTTCAGTTCCTCCACATGGCATCCCAGGAGCGGCTCGGCCTCAACTGGTCGAGTGCCATCGCCATCCTGCCGTGACTCGCTTCACTCACGCCTTTCTCGACGCCAGAGGGTCGGTGACGCCTCCGGGGCACGCTCGGCGGTCGATGTTCCAGCCGTCGAGGCCCGCTGCGGACCGGTACACGGACTCGTAGAAATCGAGGACGATGCCTCGAGAGTGCGAACTGCCCCGGACGTCGTCGTAGTTCAGTGTGGCCAGGTGGCTGCTGCCCTGGGCGACCCATCGTGCGGCAGTGGGGCGAAGAGGGCGTTCGGCCAGTCCGCCGGGCTCGGGTGCGGCGTAGGAGTAGAAGGTCGGCCGCGGGAAATGGTCGTCGCCGAACCAGAAGCCCGAGCTGATGACTTCGCGCGAGTACGCCTCACGGGTCACCGGGTCGACACTCGCTCCCTGGTCCACGACGCGGTCGGAGAACCGGGTGACCGCGATGTCGAAGGTGTGCCAGAAGTGGTGCACCGGGCTGATCTTCCCGGAGAAGCCCGCGGAGAACTCCTCCAACAGCAGGTTGATCTGACTGAGCACCTGCCAGTAGCGATTGACCCAGAACGGGTCGTAGGAGGCGTGCTCCGTGTCGTCGGCGAACGGCCGGTGCGCGTCAGGCAGGCCGAACGGGTAGGGATCCGCGATGGCCACCGCCGCGCCGATCGCGCCGAGAGCGTTGAGCGTCTCGCGGTAGAACGACGAGACGGAGTGCCCGGCGAGCGGGAAGGAAACGGTCGGGCCTTCGAGGGAATATGCGGTCAGCCTGTGGTCGACGAAGTCGAAGTCGATGGTGAAGACCGGATTGCCATGGGTCCCGCCCATGGGGCGGGTCGTGATGCCTCGCCCGGTGAGGTGGAACGGGACGTTCCACCAGTGGTTTCGCCGCATGCTGTTCGCAAGCCGAACCTTGCCGACGATCTGGGTGAACCGGTGCAATGTCTCCTTGGAGTCCTTCCACTCCGACAGCGGAATGGCCGGAAACAGGTCCATGGTGTCCTCCTCCGCTCGTTGATCGGCAGGCAGCGACCAGGAGGTCCCGGGCTTGCAGAACACTGGCGTGACAGTCAGGATCACCCGCGACGTGGCTGGCGAACGACCGGCACGCGCATCGCTACACCGGCTCGGTCAGCGGCGGGTTCCCGGACTGTGTGGCCGGTCCCGGGATCGCCGACCACTGCCAGTCGCGGACCTCGGGCAGGTCCTCGCCGTGGGTGCGGACGTACCGGCGGTGCTCGATCAGCTTGTTGCGCAGTTGCTCCCGGCGGTGTGCGGAGATCCCCTGCAGCCGGGGCACCCGGTCGATGACGTCGATGGCCAGGTCGAACCGGTCGATCCGGTTGAGTACGCACATGTCGAAAGGGGTGGTGGTCGTGCCCTCCTCGATGTAGCCGCGGACGTGCAACTGGTCGTGGTTGGTGCGCCGGTAGGTCAGCCGGTGGATCAGCCACGGGTAGCCGTGGTAGGCGAAGATGATCGGCCGGTCGGTGGTGAAGAGCGCGTCGAACTCCGGGTCCGACAGGCCGTGCGGGTGCTCCCGGTCGCTCTGCAGCCGCATCAGGTCGACGACGTTCACCACCCGGATCCGCAGATCGGGGAACCAGCGGCGCAGGAGGTCCGCGGCGGCGAGGGTCTCCATCGTCGGCACGTCCCCGGCGCAGCCCAGCACCACGTCGGGCTCGACGCCGGCGTCGGTGCTGGCCCACTCCCAGATGCCGATGCCCTTGGTGCAGTGCACGATCGCGTCGTCCATGCCCAGGTACTGCAGCGCCGGCTGCTTGCCGGCGACGATGACGTTGACGTACTGCCTGCTGCGCAGGCAGTGGTCGGCCACCGACAGCAGGGTGTTCGCGTCCGGCGGCAGGTAGATCCGGATCACGTCGGACTTCTTGTTCACCACGAGGTCGATGAAGCCCGGGTCCTGGTGGGAGAACCCGTTGTGGTCCTGCCGCCACACGTGGCTGGTGAGCAGGTAGTTCAGCGAGGCGATGGGCCGCCGCCAGGCGATGCCGTCGGTGGTCTTCAACCACTTGGCGTGCTGGTTGAACATCGAGTCGACGATATGGATGAACGCCTCGTAGCAGGAGAAGAACCCGTGCCGGCCGGTCAGCAGATAGCCCTCCAGCCAGCCTTGGCAGGTGTGTTCCGAAAGGATCTCCATGAGCCGTCCGTCGACGGCGAGGCCGACGTCGTCCGGCTCCATCCGGGCCTCCCAGGTCCGGTCCGTCGCCTCCAGGACGGCGGTCAGCCGGTTGGAGTTGTTCTCGTCGGGGGCCAGGACACGGAAGTTGGTCATGTTGCCGCGCATCACGTCCCGCAGGAAGCCACCCAGGACCCGGGTCGCCTCCACCGCTCCCGTGCCGGGCGACTCGACCGGCACGGCGTAGTCGCGGAAGTCCGGCATCCGCAGATCGCGCAGCAGCACACCGCCGTTGGCGTGCGGGTTGGCGCTCATCCGCCGGTCGCCCGCCGGGTGCAGGTCACGGATCTCGGGCACCGGGGCTCCGGACTCGTCGAACAGCTCCTCCGGGCGGTAGCTGCGCATCCACTGCTCCAGCACCGCGCGGTGCCCGTCGTCGCCGCGGGCGTTGCTGAACGGCACCTGGTGCGAGCGCCAGGAGCCCTCCACCTTCAGCCTGTCGACCTCCTTCGGGCCGGTCCAGCCCTTCGGCGAACGCAGCACGATCATCGGCCAGCGCGGCCGTTCGGTCACTCCGTCCTCACGGGCGCGCCACTGGATCCGTGCGATCTCGTCCAGGCACCGGTCCAGCGTGGCCGCGAAGTCCTGGTGCATCCGCGCCGGATCGGAGCCCTCCACCAAATGGGGGATGTACCCGTAGCCGCGCAGGAGTTGGTCCAGCTCCTCGGGTTCGATGCGGGCGAGCACGGTCGGGCTGGCGATCTTGTAGCCGTTCAGGTGCAGGATCGGCAGCACGGCACCGTCGCGCTGCGGGTCGAGAAACTTGTTGGAGTGCCAGCTGGTCGCCAGCGGGCCCGTCTCGGCCTCGCCGTCGCCGACGACCGCGGCGACGACCAGGCCGGGGTTGTCGAACGCGGCGCCGTAGGCGTGGGACAGGGCGTACCCGAGCTCCCCGCCCTCGTGGATCGACCCGGGCGTCTCCGGGGCCACGTGGCTGGGAATGCCACCCGGGAAGGAGAACTGGGTGAACAGCCGCTTCATCCCCGCCGTGGTTTGCGGCACATCGGCGTAGATCTCGCTGTACGTCCCTTCCAGCCACGCCGCCGCCACCGGCCCCGGGCCGCCGTGACCCGGTCCCATCACGTAGATCATGTCCAGGTCGCGCTGGGTGATGCAGCGGTTGAGGTGTGCGTAGATGAAGTTGAGCCCCGGAGTGGTGCCCCAGTGCCCTAGCAGCCGCGGCTTTACATGCTCCGGGCGCAGCGGCTCGCGGAGCAGTGGGTTGTCCAGCAGGTAGATCTCCCCGACGGACAGGTAGTTCGCCGCTCGCCACCAGGCGTGGATCCGGTGCAGTTGTTCCGCGTCGAGCGGGCCCGCGACGAGCGGGGGAGCCGTCGTGCGCGTTCTGTCCATCGCCAGTCAGACCTTTCCTTCGGCACAACTCGGCTGGGACGACCTGGAGTTCGGCGCGTCGATGGACCACCGGACCGCAGCAGCGCCGGCTGCGGGCGAGGGCACCGGATCGGGCCTGCTCACGAGGACCGCCTCGCCAGTTCGTGCGAGGCCAGCCGCCCCACATCGACCTCGTCCAGCGTGGTGACGACGAGGTCGGCGTGCGCGGAGGCGAGCAGTTCCCGGTCGTCGGCGCGGGCGACGCCCAGAGCGGCCATCCGGCCGGCCTTGGCCGCCTGCACCCCGCTGACGGCGTCCTCCACCACGAAGCAGTCCTCGGGTGGCACGGCGAGTGCGTCCGCCGCAGCCAGGAAGATCTCCGGATCCGGTTTGCCCCGCGCCACGTCCCGGCCGGACAGGTCGGCGTCGAAGAAGTCGAGCAGGCTGAGGCCCGGGCGCAGGAAGTCGTAGGTCAGGCCCTCCTTCTCCGCGAAGGTGTCGAGCCTGATCTGGCGCAGGAACAGGCCGGCGTTCTTGGACGACGAGGCCGCCGCCACCGGGATGCCGGCCGCTCGCACGGCGAGCACGAAGCGCAGCGCGTCGGGGTAGGCGTGGAACTCGCGGGCCTCGATCAGCTGGAACAGCAGCTTCTGTTTGTGCGCCGCGTACGTCTCCACACGGTCCTTGGCGTCGGGGACCTTGAAGTACTCCAGGCCCGCGAGTGCCCCGCTCATCCGGGGCTTGCCCGACATGACCTGCTGATAGACCTGCGGTGTGAACCGCCCCTCCGACCATTCGCTCTGGTCGCGGATGTCGGCCCACTCGCCCTCCATCAGCTCGCGCAGTGCCTCCCTCCAGGCCCGTTCGTGCGGTGAGTCGACGAGGACGCCGTCGACGTCGAAAATGGCTCCTTGGAATCCCCTGGTGGACACAGCGGTTCCCTTTCCTGTCCGGTGCGGACTACTGCTGGGCCGAGGAGCTCTGCGGGGGCAGTGTGAACTCGCACCCGCTGCCCGGCCCCAGCTCGTGGACCTCGCCGCCGACGCCGACCCGCATCGGACCGCGGAAGCCCTCCGCCTCGGCGAAGACGTTCAGTTGGTCCCCCTGGATGCTCACGCGCAGCGCCGTGCCCCGGAATCGCATCGAGAGGGCGACACCGTCGAGCCGGTCGAGCAGCTGTGGTTCCAGGTACAGGACGCCGTCGGCGATGCTGCTTCCGACGAAGCTCCGCTGCAGGAGGTCCAACGTCCCGGACATGACCCCCATGTGGATGCCCTCCTTGGTGGTCCCGCCCTGGATGTCGCTCACGTCGCTCTCCAGCGCCACCATGAACCGCTCCCAGGAGCTCTGGGGGTCAAGGGCCGCCAGGACACCCGCGTACGTGACGAAGCTGAGGGTCGAGCCGTGGGAGGTGCGCTGGTCGTAGTAGTCGATGGTGCGGCGGGCCAGGTCGCGGTCGTAGGCGTGGCCGAGCCGCTCGAACAGCTCCTCCAACTCGTCCTCGCCGAACAGGAAGAAGAGCATCACCGCGTCGGCCTGCTTGGTCACCTTGTAGGCGTTGGGGTCCTTGCCCTCGGCCTTGAGGATCCGGTCCATGCGCTGGATGTTGGTGTACTTGGCGCGGTAGTGGTCCCAGTCGAGTTCCTTCAGGTCCGCGTAGCCCTCGAACTGGGTGATGACGCCGTCGTGGAAGGGGATGTACATCCGGCGGCTCATGTCCTCCCACGTACGCAGCTCCTCGTCGGTCAGGCTGAGCCGCGCGCGCATCGCGGTGTACCGGCTGGGCGGGAGGAGGTCGAGCACCCGCGGGGCGGTCGCGGCGATCCAGGCCACCATGGCGTTGGTGTACGCATTGTTCCGCAGGCCGGCCTTCTCGGTTCCGGGGTAGCGCTCGTGGAACTCGTCGGGCCCCATCACTCCGTGGATCTCGTACCGTTCCCGCTCGGGGTTGTAGTGGGCGATCGACGCCCAGAAGCGCATGATCTCGAGCATCATCTCGGCGCCGTAGTCCCGCAGGAACTCCAAGTCGTCGGTGGCCTGGTAATAGCGCCAGACGTTGTAGAAGATCGCGGCGTTGACGTGACGCTGATGGTGGCTGTAGTCGGGGTCCCACTGCCCGGACAGCGGGTTGAGATGAACGCTCTGGGTCTCCTCCGTGCCGTCGCTGCCGCTCTGCCAGGGGAACATGGCGCCCCGGTGGCCCGCCTCGGTCGCGGCTGCCCGCGCCTCGGCCAGCCGCCGGTACCGGTAGAGGAGGAGGGCGCGGGTGATCTCGGGCAGACGCACGTTGAGGAAGGGGTAGACGTAGAGCTCGTCCCAGAACACATGCCCTCGGTACGCCTCACCGTTGAGGCCGCGGGCCGGAACGCCGGCGTCGTGCCGGGCGGTGTGCCGCGAGCAGACCTGCAGCACATGGGCGACGTGCAGGCGCAGCAGCAACTGCGCGCGGGGTTCGCGGGGCAGTTGGACGTCGCAGCTGTCCCACAGCTCGGTCCAGGCGGCCTCGTGCTCAGCCAGCGCCTCGGGGAAGTCCAGATACCGCCGCACGTGCCGCCCGCAGGCGGTCAGCGGTTCGTTGATCGCGTTGTCCTGGGCGGTGAACAGCGAGATCATCTTCTCCACGCGCACCGGGCTGCCCTGCTCGACGTCGAAGACGAGGATCTGCTGGATGTAGTCGTCCAGCTGATGCAGGGTGCGGTCCACCTCGGCGGGCTCGTCGCCGCGGAACACCCGGGTGCGGGCCGCTTGAGCGACGTAGATGTTCGACTGGCGGGTCTGCACCTTCAGCGCGATGACCTCCGGGCCGAACGTACGCGGCGAGACGGGGTCGAGGTGGCGTCCTTCGAGGTCGCGGTAGCGCGCGACGATCCGGTTGGTCACGCGACCGTCCAGCGCGGTGATCACCTCGACCCGGCCCGACCAGTTCTCCGGGACCAGCGTCCACTCGAGGGCGGCCTGGTGGCTGTGGACCATGCTCGCGAACCGGCGGCTGCGCAGAGTCGTCTCGCGGCCGGCGCGGTCGCGGAACCGCAGGTCGCGCTGGACCACCGCCGACCGGACGTCGTAGGTGTGCCGGTAGTCGAGCACCTCGACGTTGCCGAACCGGACCGCGGCCTCGCCCTCGATGCGCAGCTTCAGCACCAGCCAGTTGGGCAGGTTGACGAGATCCTCGTTGAGCACCGGACGCCCGTCGAAGATCGTTGTCTCCCGGTTGTAGCCGCCGTGGAGGTACGTGCCCGGGTAGTGCACCGGGCCCATGTCCTCCCACTCGGCCGTGCCCCGGGTGCAGAAGAAGCCGTTCCCCGTCGAGGTCAGTGCCTCCCGGAGGCCCTCGGAGTCAGGGTCGAAGTAGTCGTAGGAGAGTGTGAAGTCATCCATGGCGCCCCCATGAGCGCATCCGGCGCGGTCAACACGCCAAGGGTGTGGAGAAACCGCTTCACCTGGTCGGGGGAAGCGAGGACGAACCCGGCGGCGGTGGCCCGGTCGGCTGCCTCGGGATCATCAGGGCGATTGACGACGCTGCCGATCCCGCGGCCGCGCAGCGCGCGCAAGGCGTCATCGTCGGTCATGCCGTGCCCCATCTCGGCCGGGAGCCGCTCGGTGCTGTCGGACATCACGGCGCCCTCGGGCCGGTCGACGACGGTCGTCAGCATTCCGTGGACACCTCCTCCCGCACGGCCCTTCGTCGTTCACCGGATGATCATCGTCGTCGGATGTGCTTGACCTGCCCCTGTGACCTGGGCACTTTCCTGCAGGCAGGCCAGCAGACGGCGGTCGGCGCGGGCGGTGACTCCCAGCGTGTCGCGCGCTGCGGTGCAGCCCCTCCCAGGGTGTGTCCCCGCCCTGCCCGGCGCAACCGCTCCCCTCGCCGCAGCGATATCAGCGCGGGCCGCACGTGGGTGTGCGGCGCGGTCTCGTAGATACTTCACGACCATGGCGAGGCGACCACGCGGAATCACGGCGGTGACCACGGTCCCGAGCCGGGTGGCAACGAGGAGAGCATCGGCACCGTGCTGGTGGCGGGTGCGGCGAACCTCGGAATTGCGGCCGCCAAGGTCGTCGGCGGACTCGTCAGCGGGTCCAGCGCGATGCTCTCGGAGGCGGCGCACTCGGTGGCCGACACCGTCACGGAAGTGCTGCTGCTGACCGCGCTCAAACGCAGCGACCGACCGGCGGACGCCCAACACCCGCTGGGCCACGCCAGCGAAAACGCTACGTGTGGGCCCTGCTGGCGTCGGTGGCCACCTTCGTCGGCGGTGCCGTGTTCTCGGTGTACGACGTTCTCGGTGTACGACGTTCTCGGTGTACGACGTTCTCGGTGTACGACGTTCTCGGTGTACGACGGCGTCCGGACCCTGGTGGATGGCGAGAAGCTCGGCAACCCCCTCATCGCCATCGCCTACCTCGTCCTCGCCGTCGCTTTCCTGCTGGAGGGTGCCTCGCTGGTGCGCGCAGTGCGGCAGGTGCGACGCGAGGCGCGGCAGCGCGGAGTGCCGGCCCGACGGTACTTCCGCTGGACCGCGGACACCACGGTGAAGGCGGTGGTGCTGGAGGACTCGGCCGCGCTGGCCGGACTGCTGCTGGCCGCGGGCGGGCTGGTGGGCGGCCGGCTCACCGGGTCGGGAGTCTGGGACAGTGTGGCCTCGCTGCTGATCGGCGTGCTGCTGGCCTGCGTGGCCTACGTCCTCGGACGGGACAACGCCTGACTGCTCATCGGTCGGGCGTTGCCGCCCGGGACAGTTGCGGCGATCCGCAGGGAGCTCGAGGCGGTCCCGCAGGTGGCCTCGGTGATCGACCTGGTGACGCTGGTCCACGGGCCGCCGGACGTCATGGTGTCGGCGAAGGTCGACTTCGCGGACACGGCGACTTCCGACGAGGTGGAGCGAGCCGGGGAGGAGGCGCAACGGCGTCTGCGGAAGCGCTCCCGTCGGTGAGCACCGTGTACCTGGATCCCACGCCCGGCTCCCCGCCCGACCCGGGCGCAGGCTCGCACCCGGCGGACGGCAGTCAGTAGCTCCTGTGCCGGCCCCTTCCCTTCCGCGGCAGGAGGGCACCGTCCCGAGGTGCAGGTGGGCGCTCTCAACGGCCGTCGCCGGATTGCCGGCAGGCGTAGGCGGCGGCGGTGCCGGGGTCGCCGTGTCCGGTGCAGCGGGAGACCAGCGGGTAACGGCACAGGTCGCGGGTGATCTTCCGGCCGTCGGCGCCCGTGGTGGCCGCGGGCAGGGTGGCGGGAGCGTGGCCGTGCTCGACCCAGTCGACGACTGCCGCCAGCGGATCGGTGGGGACGGGGCCGCCGCCGGAGCAGTGGTCGGCACCAGGCGCCAGGTGGACACGGTAGAACGTGTCGGTCGCGGCGCCGCCCATGACCGCTTCCACGCGGTCCCGGTAGTCGACCGTGCCCTGAGGGAAGATCAGCCGGTCTGCCAGGTACGCGCGACGGCGGTCACCGACAGCACGCGTGCGCCCGGTACGTCCGGTTGGGTCACAGCCGCAGGGCCGCGACGCGCGCACGGCGCCACCACCGCTCGGCGCGGCAGCTCCCGACGCGGCACGCGCAAGCGCAGCCAGGAATACAGGCGCAGCCAGGAACAGCAGCGCCTGCCCTTCCAGTAGAGCGGCGCGGCCGCGACACTCGCTCCCCTCGAGCATGCGAGGTGTCCCGATCGCAGCGATGGCAACGAGCGGCGCCAGGAGAGCGTCAACCCGGAGAACCGGACGGCGCAATGTCCTCGACCCGGCATGTTCCTGACGGGTCGTCGCCTCGTGGTGCCCATGCGTAACCGGATGACGGGGCGTCAGTTGTCCTGTCGGCAGCCGCGTCCGGAGGGGCGGGCGCGGCCCGGAGCTCGCCACCGCCACGACCTGAAGACGTGCGGGCTTCCCGCTCGTTGATCGGCTGTGCCACGGGCAGGCCGGCACGCGTAGGCGTCGCCGGCGCGGCCTCGGTCGGGCCCGGGCTGCCTGGCCGCTGGGCGGACCGTCCCCGGCATAGGCGGGCCACCTGCTGCAACCACCTCAGGCCCCGCAACCACCTCAGGCCCCGCAACCACCTCAGGCCCCGCAACCACCTCAGGCCCCGCAACCACCTCAGGCCCCCCAACCACCTCAGGCCCCGCCCGTGGATCAGGCCCAGGACGATCGCCGCGCTCACCGCGATCAGGTGCTCGCGGCCGGCCAGGTTGGGCTTGGCGATCGACTCCCACACCATCGACCCGCCGGTGAGGGTGAAGACCACGGGCGCACGCCGGGCGACGGCGAGATAGGTGAACAGGCCCACCACCGCGGCGGACGGCCCGGTGTCGAGTACCCGCCCGATCTCGGGCGGCAGGCCCAACCCCCACCAGCCCGGACCGATCGCGATCATCACGCGCACCGTGAGCGTGCCGGCCAGCGTGGTCGCGTATGCGACGGCCAGCGTCCGGGCTCGGCCCAGCGTGAGCTCGGCCAGGGCGAACGCGAGGAACAGCTGAGTGATGCCCGCCCACACCGGCAGATCGAGGGCAGGGACGTACAGTGACACCGGAGTGCGCACCAGGGCCAGCCACAGCGGCAGATCGGCCGTGACGCCACCCACACGCCACACGACGACCGCGCCGGCCGGCCGCTGCGCGAGATCGTGGAAGAAGATGACGCCGAAGGCGGCGACGAACGCCAGCACAAGCCCGGACAGGCCACGACGCAGGAGCTGCCGCACCGGATCGACGACGATGCCACGCCACTCGCCACGCAGCATGCGCCCGACGGACCCCGCCAGCCGATACGTCAGGAGACGCAGCTCTGCCGCATCGTCACTGCCCGCGGCGGACGTGGCTCCGCCGCCCCCTGATCCGCCCCCGCCGGCTCGAACCTCGGCGCCGTTTCGCGGCCACTCGTCTCCTCGCAGCAACGTTCCCCCATTCCGCCCCCGCGGTACCTGCCGTCGCACAGATCGAAATGTAGCCCTGTGCGTCATTGTGGCCGCTCGACGGCAGGCCGCCTGGCGGCGTAGGGCGAACTTGCCGGTGCGCATCGCGATTCCTCGCCACTTTTTCGTGCGTCCCCCGCGTGAGCCGCGCCGCCTGCGGTGGGAGCCCCTGTTGCACAGTGGAGTCATGAGCACAGACGACAGCAACCCACTGGCCCGGGCACGCGTGGCGACCAGGCTTCCCGCCCAGGACCTGGACCGGGCGCGGCGTTTCTACTCCGAACGGCTCGGCCTCGTGCCCGTCGACGAACGGCCCGGCGGGCTGCTGTATCGGTGCGGGGGCGCGCACTTCGTGGTGTTCCAGTCGACGGGAGCTTCTCCCGGCACCTTCACTCAGATGGCCTGGGAGGTCGACGACATCGAGGCGGTGGTGTCGGAACTCAAGCGGCGCGGCGTGGTCTTCGAAGACGTCGACGCACCTGGGTTCAGAACAAGGGACGGTATCGCCGAGATCGAAGGAAACTACCCGAGCAAGGGCGCCCGGGGGGAACGCGGCGCCTGGTTCCGTGACAGTGAGGGAAACCTGCTGGGCGTCGGCCAACCTGTCTTCTGAGCAGCGCCGGCACGGAGGAGAACCGCACGCCGTGCGTGTGCGCAGGGACTTCTTCAGCGCCGTGACGCGTTCGTCGTCCGCCCGCGGGCGCAGGCAGGTCGGCATGACGTCGTCGTGCGGGGACAACTCGACCTCCTCGAAGCCGAGTTCATCCACCGTGCGCACCACCCGGTCCCTGGGCGGCGCGCGGAACATGTAGGGGCCCGGGGCGATCTTCATGCGGTGCCCCAGGAGAACGCGGGGCCGGGGCGACCCACGCCGAGATCGAGGGCGCGTCCCACGCGGTCGTCGTCTCCCAGCCGCAGGAAGTCGCCGGCCTGATCCGCGACGCGGTGCACGCGACGAGCTGACCCGGGCGGCACCGGACAGCCACGGGGACCGACTCCCCCGTACCGCGTCCGCGCGGCCCCGCAGCCCGGGGCGACCGAGTGGTCAAGCCGCCGCCACCGCCCGACACTGAAGGCTGAACCTTCGCGCCTTCCGCACGGCGGCCTGCACATTGCTCAGGAGATGACGCTGTGACCTCCTTCTCACCCGGTTTCCGCGGGCGTGCCCGTTCCCTGGCGGACCGGCTGCCGCCCGGCCAGTACCCGACCGAGTCGTTTCCCGTGCTGTCGGCGGGGCCCACGCCGCGGGTGCCCACCGAGACGTGGGCCTTCACCGTGACCATGGAGCAGGGAGCGACACACAGCTGGACCTGGGAGGAGATGATGGCCCTGCCGCAGCAGGACACAGTGACGGACATCCACTGCGTGACCCGCTGGTCGAAGTTCGACACCCGGTGGCGCGGTGTCCCCGTCGACGCCTTCTTCGAGGACGTCGAGACGGCCGCGGACCACGTCGTCGTCCACAGCTACGGCGGCTACACCACCAACCTGCCGCTGGAGGACCTCCTCGACGGCAAGGCCTGGGTCGCCCACACCTACGACGGATATCCGCTGTCGTCCGAGCACGGGGGACCGGCTCGGCTGCTCGTGCCCCACCTGTACTTCTGGAAGTCGGCCAAGTGGGTGCGCGGACTGGAGCTGACACTCGAGGACGAGCCGGGCTTCTGGGAGTCCGTCGGCTACCACACCTACGGTGACCCCTGGCGCGAACAGCGCAACTGGGGCGACTGACCATGCGCATCGCCTGGCGCACCGCGCGGTTGGTCGAGCGCCACGCCCAGACCGCCACTGCCCGCTCCCTGGTCTTCACCGTGCCCGGCTGGCCCGGCCACCTGCCCGGCCAGCACGTCGACGTGCGGCTCACCGCCGACGACGGCTACCAGGCCGTACGCAGTTACTCCCTGGCCGCACCCGCCGACGGCGACCGCATCGAACTGGGCGTGCAGGCCGTGCCCGACGGCGAGGTGTCGCCCTATCTGGCCGACGAGCTGCCACCGGGCGCGGACGTCGAGGTGCGCGGCCCGCTCGGCAACTGGTTCCTGTGGCGGAGCGAGCAGACCGATCCGGTGCTGCTGGTGGCGGGCGGCTCCGGTGTCGTGCCGCTGGCGGCCATGATCCGCGCCCACCGCCGGGCGGGCTCGAGTAGCTCCTTCCACCTGCTGTACTCCGTGCGCAGCCCCGACGACGTCTGGTACCACGACGACCTCGCCGACGCAGATCCCCTGCTCGACGCCCGCATCGTGCACACGCGGCAGACGCCGCCGGGCAGCACCCGCGCACCGGGCCGTGTGACCCGGGCCGACCTGGACCACCCGGCGTCCTGGCTGAAGCCGGCCGGCCCCGTCTACGTCTGCGGGCCCACAGGCTTCGTCGAGTCCGTCAGCGACCTGCTCGTCGGCCTGGGCCGAGACCCCGCCACCATCCGCACCGAACGCTTCGGCTGACCCTTCGACCCTCACCACAGGGGAGCTCCTCATGGCAGACGCAACTGCCCACCTCGACGGCAACTGTCTCGCCGGCCCGCTCTCGGAGATCCTCTTGGTGGAGCCCACCACGGCGTGGTGGCGCTGCCCGGAGTGCGCGCGGTCCGGCCCGCTGGCGGAACTGCACGTCTACGGACCCGAGCCGGGGCTGACCGCCCGCTGCCCGGGATGCGCCTACATCGCCCTCCGGCTGGTCAGGGAGGGAGCGCACATCTGGCTGACCCTGGGTGGCGGAACCGGTGCCTTCCGCTTCCGCACCGCCTGACGGAGGTCAGGGCGCTGCCGCGTAGCGGTGTGCCAGTACGGTGACGGCCCCGGCGACGGCTCGACGCAGCTCGGGCGGGCCCAGCACCTCTGCCTCCGTGCCCAGTCCGAGCAGGTCGCCGACCGCGACGGCCCGTGCCTCGACCGGCATCTCCACCTGCACCCAGCCCTCGTGGTCCGGCGGTCCGGCGTTCTCCAGGGCTCGCTTGCCGATCGCGCCGAACTGCACGGGCAGCAGCCGCTGTGCCCGAGGAGAGATCCGCAGTCGTGCGGTTTCGACTTCTCCCAGTGGGCGGCCGGCTCGAACCCGGCCGGCCGTTCGAAGACTCATCCGTGATGTCCACGGCCAGGAACCGAGACACGCGGTACGTCCGTGGAGCGCCGTCCGTGAGGGCCACCAAGTACCAGATGCCGCTCTTGAGGACGATGCCGAGGGGACGCAGTTACCGATGCACCTCGCCGCGCCACCGACCGTGAGCCCCGAGCGGCTCTGCTCTCCAGGAAACCGTGGGGTCGTCAAGGCCATGGAGGCCATCCTTGCCGACGGTCTTGGTGACGCGGGCTCAGTGGTGATGGCCCTGGTGGGTGCCGGAGGGCTCGCGCTCCTGTTCCCCGTGGTCGGGCGAGCCGCCCATCATCCGCAGCATCGCCGGTCCGCCGGTGCGCAGGAAGCGTACGAGCAGGACCGCGGCCAGCAGCAGGAACGCGATGTTGAGCCAGGTCGTGTAGTTCCAGGTGACACCCTGCTCGGGGAGCTTGGCGTCGGCCTGGTCGGGCACCAGGCCCAGGCCCCCGAAGACGAACTCGACGACGTACCCGGCGACCACCATCGCCGCGAAGAACGTCGCCGACAGGAACGCGGCCATGCGCATGCCGTAGTACTTCCGGTAGATGTTCAGGATCGGCAGGATCAGCAGGTCCGCGTAGATGAAGGCGATCACGCCGCCGAAGCTGATGCCGCCCTTCCACAGCACCACGGCCAGCGGCACGTTGCCGATCGAGCAGACGAACGTCGCGATCGCCACCAGTGGGCCTACGAGCGGACCGATCAGCTTCGCCGCAAGCGGATGACCGGCCGCGAAGAACGTGCGCCAGAAGTCGTCCGGCACCCACGCGGCGATCGCGCCGGCGATCAGCAGACCGGCGACGAGATCCCGCAGGATCGCCGCCCACTCCATGACGAAGATGTGCGACACGGAGGTGAAGCCCTCGCGGGAGCACAGCCGCCGGGCGAAGCTTCCCTCGCCCTGCACCGACATGTCCATCGCCGCATGCCCCTCCATCGAACCGGCCAGCCCCCGGTCGGCCTGCTCACGGGCCCGCCGCAGCAGCCGCTCGCGCAGCAGGAGCCGGAACAGCACCGCGAGTACGACGATCAGGATCGGTCCGCCGACGAACTCCGCCGCGGTGAACTGCCAGCCCATCAACAGGGCGAGGATCACTCCCAGTTCGACCACCAGGTTGGTCGAGGCGATCTCGAAGGCCATCGCCGCCGTGAAGTTCGCGCCCTTCCGGAACAGCGACCGGGCCAGGGCGACGGCCGCGTAGGAGCAGGACGACGAGGCCGCACCGAGCCCCGCGGCCAGCGCGAGCGTCCGCGGCCGGTCGTCCCCCAGCAGCCGAACGATCGTCGCGCGGCGCACGACTGCCTGTACGACGGCGGAGAGCGTGAAGCCGAGGATCAGCGCCCAGGTGACCTCCCAGGTCATCGACCCGGCAATGGCCAGCGCGTGCCCGATCGCACCCATCGTTCGCACCCTTCGCCGTGCGGGTTCCCTCCTGAGAGGAGTGCCCCGACTAGGAGCCTGGTCAGGCCGGACGCCTGACCGCGAGAGCGGACAGCCAATGCCCACACCGGATCAGCGCGGCGCGACCCGCGGCGCGCGACCGCCGCCCGAAAAGGCACCTTTGCACACTGCAAGAGCGGGTACTCGGGGGCGCGGCGGCGGCCGGAGGGGGCCGCTCGCGCGGCCAGACGTGCTGCACGGTCCGGGAAGGCGGTTTCCCCCCATGACTCGCACATCCGCCTTCGATGCCTCCACGGTGGACGTGGCCGGGCTGGAGACGGCGCTGTGCGAGGCCGTGGACGCCGAGGTCCGGTTCGACGCGGGCAGCAGAGGCGCGTACGCCTCGGACGGCTCCAACCACCGCCAGGTGCCCATCGGCGTCGTCGTCCCGCGCAGCGTGGAGGCCGGGGCGCCCGCGGTGGGGGTGTGCGCCCGCTTCGGCGCCGCCTTGGACCTGTCGCGCCGCGGCGGCACCAGCCGGCAGCAGCGCGGCGTCGACCGCGGCACTGCGCCCCGCACGCCCACGCGCACACCGCCGCCGCGGTGCCCAACCTGCGGCACCCGGAGTGGTTCCACGACCACGTCCGGACCGAGGGCATCCTCTTCGACGGCGTCCTCGACCCCGGCGGCGGCAGCATCACCCCCGGCGCCGACGGCGCCGGACTGGGCCTGAGTCCGAACGCCGAGCGGGCACAGGCCCACCGGGTGGGCTGACAGCAGGAGGCAGCACCCATGAGCACCACATCCTTCCCGCCGCACGCGCTGCACGACTACGCGCTGCTGGCCGACGGGGAGCGCGGCGCCCTCGTCGGACCGGACGGGGCCCTCAGCTGGCTGTGCGCGCCCACCTGGCACGACGACGCCGTCTTCGCCTCCCTCATCGGCGGCCGGGGCGTCTACGCCATCACCCCACGGGCCCGCTACGTCCCCGGCGGCTACTACGAGGAGGGCACCCTGATCCGGCGCAGCCGCTGGGTCACCACCGAGGGCGTCACCGAGTGCCGCGAGACCCTCGCCTTCCCCGGCGAACCCGGCCGTCTGATCCTGCTGCGGCAACTGCACGCCGTCGACGGACCGGCCCACGTACGGGTCGTGCTCGACCCGCACGCCGACTACGGCCGCGCCCCGCTGACCTCCGCGCACCGCGGCGACGACGGCGTCTGGCACCTGAACTCCGGCCGCCACCGCCTGCGCTGGCAGGGTGCCCCGTCGGCCACCGCCCGCGCGGAGGGCCTGACGGCCGACCTCCTGCTCAAGCCCGGCGACTGCCACGACCTGGTCCTGGAGTGCTCCGACTCCCCGCTGCCCCGCACCGCCCCACGGGCGGAGCAGGCCTGGGCCGCGACGGAGCAGGCCTGGCGGCAGGCGGTGCCCCCGCTGGAGCACACCATCGCCACCCGCGACGCCCGACGCGCCTACGCCGTGCTGCGCGGCCTGACCACCCGGGGCGGCGGCATGGTCGCCGCGGCCACCACCAGCCTGCCCGAGCGTGCCGAGGCGGGCCGCAACTACGACTACCGGTACGTGTGGATCCGCGACCAGAGCTTCGCCGGGCAGGCCGCGGCCGCCGCCGGGGCGCCGGACCTCCTCGACGACGCCGTCCGATTCGTCGGCGAGCGGCTGCTGGCCGACGGCCCGCGCCTCGCCCCCGCCTACACCGTGCACGGCACGGCCGTCCCCGGCCGGCGGGACCTCGACCTGCCCGGCTACCCCGGCGGATTCAGCCGGATCGGCAACCGGGTGGGGGAGCAGTTCCAGCTCGACTGCTTCGGCGAGGCGCTGCTGCTGTTCGCCGCGGCGGAGCGCCGGCATCGACTGGACGCCGACGCCTGGAAGGCCGCCGACCTCGCGGTGCGCGCGATCGCCGAGCGCCGGCGGGAACCCGACGCGGGCATCTGGGAGCTGGCCCCCCGGCCATGGACCCACAGCCGGCTGACCTGCGTCGCCGGTCTGCGCGCCCTGGCCGACGCGGCACCGCGCCATCCGCTCGCCGACACCTGCACGCGGCTCGCCGACACCGTACTCGCCGCCACCTCGGCCACCTGCGTGCACGCGGACGGCCACTGGCAGCGCGCCCCCGACGACCCCGCGGTCGACGCCGCGCTGCTGCTGCCCGGCATCCGCGGCGCTCTGCCCGCCGACGACATGCGCACCCGCGCGACCCTCGCCGCCTGCCGCGCGCACCTGACCCAGGACCACTTCATCTACCGCTTCCGCCACGACGACCGGCCCCTGGAGGAGGCCGAGGGCGCCTTCCTGCTGTGCGGGTTCGTCATGGCGCTGGCCGAGCACCAGCAGGGCCGCCCGGTTGAGGCGCATCGCTGGTTCGAACGCAACCGTGGCGCCTGCGGGGCGTCGGGCCTCTACGCGGAGGAGTTCGACCTCGCCCAGCGCCAGCTGCGCGGCAACATCCCGCAGGCCTTCGTCCACGCCCTGCTGCTGGAGACCGCCGCCCGCCTCGCCCGCGACCCCGAACCGCGCCTCGCCCGCGACCCCGGGCCGCGTGGCGCCCGCGATCCCGGGCCGCGTGGCGCCCGCCGCCGCGAGAGGAGCTGACCCATGTCCCAGACCGTGGTCATCCCCGGCGCCAGTGCCGGCATCGGCCGCGCCACCGCCCGCCTGTACGCGCGGCGCGGCGCCCATGTGGTCGTGGTCCTGATCGCCCGCGGCCGGGCCGACCTGCCCGGCCGACCTGCGCCGGGAACTCGGACGCCGGCTCGACGGCGGGCGCGCACCGCGAGCACCGCCTTCCCGGCCCCGCGCAGGCCGCCCGGGACGACCGGCTCCTCGGCCTGGCCACGTCCTGCCATCCGCAGACGCTCCGTCAGATCCGCTGGACCAACACCATGATCAAGGAGCTGTCGCCGCAGCTGCTCACCAGCGCCCAGTGAGCAATGTCCTTTCCGGCGCCGGTGATCCGGGGAGTGGCGCAGTCGACCGGCGGACGGACCAGCAACGGTCTCTCGGACAAGGTGGATTATCGGTACCTGCCGCCTCGGCGCCGGATCGCTCGGTCCGGGCCTCATCCGTCTCCAACGGCGCCTGCGGGGTCATCAGGACGGCTTCGGCGCTTCCCGCACCACGCCCGCGACGACCGTGGTCACGACCTTGCGGACGGCCTCGGCCTTCGGCCGGGGTGCCCGTCCGGTCCGCGAAGAGCAGGTGCCCGGCTCCGATCAGCGTGGGAGCGAGCGTGTCGACGTCGGCGTCGGCCGCGATGCGGCCCCGTTCGCGCTCGGCGGTCAGGTACGAGGCGATCATGGCCGTGGCCTCCGCCAGGAGCGGCACACCGGTCGGCCTGGACTCGCGCAGCCGGGCGCGCAGTTCGTCCCGGGAGGTGATGAGGCCGACGATCGCCACGGCGACCGATCCGAACAGGTCCGTGAGCGCAGCGGTGAGGTTGCCGGCGACGGTGCCGGTCCCGGCGGACTCGATCAGGGCGGCGGCCTGGTGCTCGAGCCGGGCAATGCGGTCCAGCACGAGCTCGGCGAGGAAGGAGCCGTCGGTGTTCGACGGCGTCGCCTCGTTCACCCGCGTGTGCGCACACGACAGGCCGGGGACCGTCCGGTGCACGCAAAGGCCGAGCCTGACCACGCGGAGCACCCCGCCGTCCGGCACCAGGTCGTTGGCCGGTATGTCCAGTGACCTGGGAAAGCTGCTGGCTGCCGCAAAAGTGCCGGGACCCTACCTCCTCGTAGGCCATTCCTTCGGGGGCATGGTGACCCGGCTGTATGCGCAGGAGCACCCGAGCCAGGTCGCAGGACTCGTATTTGTGGACGCCTTCGGAGTGAACACCAAACCACTGATGGGGAATGACTGGCCGGCCTACGCGCACCTCGTGAACAACCCGGGGACTCCTTCCGACAACAACCCCCACTTCGAGAAAGTGGATATCGACGGAGCCATCGCCGCAATCAACGAGGCGCGTCCGCTGCCGAAGGTTCCGCCGGTGGTCCTGAGCAAGTCCCAGCCGTTTGCCACTTCCCCCGGCGCACCCAAGGACGTACTCAAGCGCCTCGAAGCCGCCTGGCCCGAGGTGCAGGACGCGCTGGTCGCCCTCGAGCCGCAGACCCCGCACATCACGGCGACGGGAAGCGATCACTACGTTCAGATGCACGACCCCGACCTGACGACGAGCGCCATCAAGCTCGTCCACGGCCGGGCCGAGGGCGGCACCGGCCGCCCCCTGAATGGCGGTGCCCAAGCGCAGGGGAGGGGCTCGGCCCCCGCTGGTACCGTGCGCGTTCGCCCGGGAGACGGAGACGGGCCCCGGCCGTGGGGATCACGGCCGGAAGGGAGAACACCGTCATGTTGGAAGTGAAGACGGTCGAGAAGCCGGATGAGCGGCGCGACTTCCCCCGGGGCCACCTCGAAGCCGTCCACCTCACCGGGCTCGACTTCGCAGTGGGAACCTTCGAACCAGGATGGCGCTGGTCCGAGTCGGTCGCCCCGATCGCCGGAACGAAGAGCTGCCAGATCCACCACAACGGCTATGTCCTGCAGGGACGGATGCACCTCGCCATGGACGACGGCGGCGAGGCCGAAATAGGCCCCGGCGACGTCTTCGTCTGCCCGCCCGGCCATGACGCCTGGGTCGTGGGCGACGAACAGGTCGTGGTGTACGACTTCGCCGGCGCCATGGCCCAGGAGTACGCGAAGCCCCGCGAGAGCTAGAACAGCCCCGGCGGGTACGGTCCCGGGAGGTACAGCCCCAGCAGGTACAGCCCCGGCAGGAACAGGACAGCAGGGCGCCGAGCGGTCAGCCGTCGGCGCCCTTGCCCAGGAGCGCCTCGCCGAGCAGCCGCCAGTACGGCAGCGCGGACCCGCCCGGCTCGATCCCGATCACCTGTACGGCCACGTGGTCGGCGCCCGCCTCGACGTGCGCCTGCTGATTCTCGGCGATCGTGTCCACGTCCCCCCAGAACACGAGGCCGTCGACGATACCGTCGCCGCCACCACAGGACCTCGCCGCGGCTCGTACGAGCTTGCGCAGGATGATCCGTACGGAGAACCCGGGCAGCCTGAGCCGAGTCGCACCGATGGCGGAGATGCCGTGAGACATCTCCGCCATTGTCCGCACAGGGCCGTCGGCCCTATGACCTGTGGTCAGGCCATACGGGCTCGCGAGCCGGCGGGGACGTACTGCGGCTCCCGGACTCCTTCCACCGCGGGGTGCGGCTGCCGGAGCGGAGGGCGTCGATGACCTTCTGGCGCGCCCTTCAGTGGCAGGTGAATGCCTTGTTGGCGGTGCTCGTGCTCAGCGTGCAGGTCTGACCACGGACAGCGCCGGTCGTGTCATGAGAGGTGAGGTCCCAGGTCCCGCCGTTGTCGCGCAGAACCCCGTACCCGAAGACCCCCCCTTGGGTGATCGACTGATGGACGGGCTGCGGCGGCGTGCCGACTGGTTTTCCGACGACGTTGGCGTCGTTCGGGCCTTGGTCCAGTGGTGCTCCACCTGAAAAGCCCACGGTCACCTGGGGTGGGCGGGTGGTGTTGAAATCGACCATCTGGTAGAGGTGGACGTGGCCCGACAGCACCATGCGGACGTTGTCCTCCAGCCGACCCAGGTTCGTACGGGCGACGGCTTCGTCGAGGACGTGGGTCACCCATTGCGCCGGGGGGCCGGCCGATCTCACCATCCACAGTGGCTTGTGGGTGAACACGAAGTAATCGTTGGTGGGATGCTGCCGCGCAGCCTGGTTCACGGCTTCGAATTGCGCAGTGTAGATCGCCCGCTGCGTTGTGCTTCCGCTGTCGGCCGGGTCGGCGAACGAGGAGTCCACGGAGACGAGGTTCAGGGTGCCTGCGCGGATCTCCACGGGCGTGGTGTAAGGGCTGCACGATCCGTTGGCGCGGAGGTCGTCGGCGAGGTAGCGGAACCACGCGCCACCCGCGCCGCCCTGCTGCGCGGCGTTGCAGTCTTCGTGGTTACCTCGGGTCAACGCGACCGGCGCCGTGGCCAGCAGCGTTTCCGCCGGTCTGAAGAAATCGGCGACGACACAGGGCCAGCTGAATCTGTCTCCCACCGTCGTGCAGCCCGGATTTGACGCCGTGTCGTTTGCCTGGCTCGGGTCCTCACGGTAGAGGTAGTCGCCGACATGGATCACCAGATCCGGTCGCGTCACGTTGGCAGCACTGGTCGCGATCTGCGGGAACGGCCAGCCGGTTTGATGGTTCGCGCAGTCCTGTTCGGGGCCCGCCGTCGTGACTCGGCAGCCGGTGTCGCCGATGACGCCAATGGTGCGGGGACGTGTGGTCGCGGTCCAGTTCGGCAAGGGGAGCTGACGCTTCGCAGGGTGCACCACGGCCGCCCGGACCGTCGATTGCTGGAGCACCGCGTTGGAGGCCCCGAGGGGCACGCTCAACTCGCAGACGGTGGTGGGGAACTGCGGCAGCATTGGGGTGCTCACCCGGTGCATCGGGAAGGGAGCTCTGTTCACGCCCACGGTGTACCGCACGGTGGGGCACGTACGGGTGGTATCGGTGGTCACGTAGCGGATCTGGGTGCCACGACTGGTCAGTTGGGTCCATGCCCATGCCTCGCTGCTGGGCCCGGTCCCTGGCGGAGAGGTTGGCCCGGGTGGCTTCGGCCCTCCGCCATCTGGGGCGGTCCCTGCGGGGGCCGCCCCGGCCGAGAGCGCCGTGGCCAGCGCGCTCATCACGGCGAGGACGACTAACCGGTGCATCATGCTCGCGTTCCTCCATTCGAGAACCCTGGACGCCGACCCATCCCATTGCCGAGGGTCATACCGGGAATACTCATCGAGGCCTTCGACTGATGCACCGCGACCGAAGCGAACGGCGTACACATGGTGCTGCGTGATCCTCGGCGGCACGATCAGCGCAGAGCGCGGCGCCAGGTTCGAACGCGCCGTACCAGGTTCGAACCTGCACGCCCTGACCGGCCGCGCCGTGCCAGGGTCCGTGAACACACGTTGGGTGCTCTCGATCTCCGGGCACTCGCAGTGCCCGGCCCCGGCCGCTGGACCCTTGGATGTCATCTCATTCGGCTGGTCTGCGGTAGCAGATGAGGGTGCAGGCGATGCTGGTGAAGGCGAGGAAGTGCGGTACGTCTGCGCACGGGCGGTCCGGTCGCGCGCCAGCTCGAGCATCCGGGGCCCGTACGCGGCCAGGCTGCGGTGGATCGCGGCCTTCGGTGCGGGGTTGGGCGTCTCGACCGCGTCCCTCTCGTCGAGGTACTCCGCCATGGCCGCCAGGGGCTTGGTCCCGGCGCGCCGGCGCCGCCGAAGCCGAGCCCGAGCACGTGCCGGTCGGGATGGGCGTCTGTCAGGAGCAGCGCGGCGCCGCGGGATCGGACCTCACCGCTCGTGCGCGGTGATGCCGTGCTCGGCGTATGCGACCGCCTCGGCGTGTCCGAACAGCCCCGGCAGCCCGCCGGTGTGCACGAGCACCGTCTTGTCGCCCGGCCCGATGTCCCCGTCCGCGACGGCCGCGACCAGTCCGGCCAGGGCCCTGCCCGTGTAGACGGGGTCCAGGATCAGTCCCTCGGTCCTGGCGGCGAGCGTGAGGGCCGACGCCACCGGCGCCGTGAGCCTTCCGTAGCCGGCGCCGACCTGGTCGCGGCGCACCCGCAGGTCCTCCGGCGTGACGGGCGCCGAGGTCAGAGGGTCCGCGAACCGGCAGACCGCTTCGGCCGGTTCGGCGAGTGCCCCGACGTCGACGCCGAGCACCGCCCGCGCGCCGAGCGCAGCGACCAGCCCCGCCATCGTGCCCCCGGAGCCCAGCGCGACGACCGTGTGACGCATGTCCGGCACCTGGCGGCGCAGTTCCTCGCCGCACCGGACGTACCCTCGCGCCCCCAGTGCGTTCGAGCCGCCGAACGGGACGAGTGCCGGTCGGGCACCCCGCGAGCGCAATCGCCGGCAGGCTTCGGCGGCCGCCCGGTCGAGTCCCTCCTGGTCCACGTCGCCCGCCCAGACGAGCCGGGCGCCGAGCAGTCCGTCGAGGACGAGGTTCCCGGAGTGCGACGCACCGGGTGATCCGCGCAGCACCAGCACTACGTCGAGGCCCAGGCGCGCGCCCGCGGCCGCGGTCAGGCGTGCGTGGTTGCTCTGCGGGGCGCCGGTGGTCACCAGGGTGTTCGCCCCCTCGGCGAGCGCCGCGCCCACGGTCCACTCCAGCTTCCGGATCTTGTTCCCGCCGCCCCCGAGCCCGGTCAGGTCGTCGCGTTTGATCCACAGGTTTTCCGGCCCGAGCCCGATCGCGGTCGCCAGCCGGGGCGCTGGCTCCACGGGGGTGGGGAAGGTGCCGAGTTCCACAGGGGGGTGGCTCATTTGGCTCATGTCGTACGTCCTCGTCCTGCAGGTTACCTTGCGCCTCGGAAACCGATCGGTTTACTGTAGTCGAGGTAGGTAAACCGATCGGTTTCCAATACTCCGGCTCCCCCATCCTCCTGGAGATCCCCATGACTCACATCGAAGGCTCCGTCGCCCTGGTCACCGGCGGCAGCCGCGGCATCGGCCGGGCGCTGGTGGCAGCCCTGTACGAGCGGGGCGCGAAGAAGGTGTACGCCACCGCGCGCGACCCGAAGACCGTCACGCACCCCGACGCGGTGGCGGTGGCGCTGGAGGTGAGCGACCCGGCATCCGTCGCGGCCGCGGCCGAGCAGGCCCAGGACGTCACGATTCTGATCAACAACGCGGGCGCCGCAGTGAACGCGAACTTCCTGGACTCGCCGGTCGAGGACGTCCGCCGGGAGTTCGAGACCAACTTCTACGGCCCGCTCAACGTCACGCGTGCCTTCGTGCCGATCATCGAGCGCAACGGTGGCGGCCACATCCTCAACGTCCACTCGGTCCTGTCGTGGGTCGGGCTGCTGGGCTCCTACAGCGCCTCGAAGGCCGCCCTGTGGTCGCAGACCAACTCCCTGCGCCTGGACCTGAAGCCGCGCGGCATCCAGGTCACCGGCCTCCACGTCGGATACGTCGACACGGACATGGCCGCCGGGGTCGACGCGCCCAAGTCCACTCCCGAGAACGTGGCAGCCCAGGCGCTCGACGGCATCGAGTCCGACGCCCACGAGGTCCTGGCCGACGATCTCACCCGCCAGGTCAAGGCGGGCCTGTCCGCGGACCTCGCGGTGCTGTATCCGCAGCTCGCGGCCTAGTCACACGGGCAGCAGCCGGGAGATCAGGGCGCTGAGCCGGCGGGCGTTGCGGCACTCGTGCATCTCCACCAGGTCGGCGTAGGCGGGGGCGGCCGAGTCGCCCGTGCCCCACAGGGTGCGCGGCTCGGGGTTCAACCAGTACAGGCGGCGGGCCCGCTGAGCGATCTCCCGGACGGCCGGCAGGTTCGGGTCGCTCATGTTCGTGCGGGCGTCGCCGAGGACGAACACGGTGGTGCGCGGGCCGACCGCCGCGCCGAACCGCTCGGCGAACTCACCCAGCGCGACCCCGTAGTCGCTGCTGCCGTGCCAGCCGGTGAGCCGCGCCTCCGCCCGGATCCGGGCGCCGAGCCCCTGCGGGTCGGCGGCGCCGTGCCTGAGCAGCCCGGTCACCTCGTCGATCCGGTTGACGAAGGCGAACACGCGCACCTTGCTGAACTGGTCGTACAGAGCCTGCACCAGCAGCATGGTGAAGTCGGAGAACCCCGACACCGAACCGGACACGTCGCAGAGCAGCACCAGTTCGGGCCGTGCGGGCCGGCGTCGGCGCAGCACCGGCTTCATCGGCACCCCGCCCGTCGACAGCGAGCCGCGCAGGGTGCGGCGCAGGTCGATCGTGCCACGTGCGGCGCGACGGCGGCGGGCGGCGAGCCGGGTGGCCAGCTTCCGGGCCAGCGGCTGGACGGTCCTGCGCAGTTCGGCGAGCCGGTCGCGCCCCGCGTACAGGAAGTCGACCCGGTCCGCGCTCGGCGCCACGGCCCGCCGCGCGATCTCGTCCCGCCCGCGCCGCTCGGCGACCCGGCGCCGCGCCTCCGCGGCCACCTGCCGGCGGAACACCTCGATACGGCGCCGGATCTCGTCGTCGAGCAGCCGGTCGGCGAAGTCGGCGTCGCCGCTGCGCGCCAGGACGCTCGCGCGCACCCGGGCCAGCAGCGTCTGCGGGCGGATCCGTTCCAGGGTTTGGTACGCCGACCAGCCCTCCGACGCCGGAGAACTCCCGTAGCCGCCGAAGCCGTCGACCGCCTCGATGGCCAACTGCTCCATCAGAGCAAGGTCGTTGGCGGCGAGGGCGTCTGCGAGCCGGTCGCGCAACTCCTCGCGGCCCGCGGGCCTCCCCTCGGGGGCGCCCACCCCGCGCGGAAAGTACAGGTCGAAGACCGGGTCGAACACCACGCGTTGGCCGCTGCCGTGCAGCAGCGTGGCGGCCAGGCCCTCGCGCAGCAGCTCGCGGTCGGCCAGACCGAGCGCCTCGACGGCCCGCGCCGCATCCACGCTCTCGCCGGTGCCGATCCGGATGCCGTGCGCGCGCAGCGCGCCGACGAGCCCGGTCAGCCGCTCCGCGACGCCGGCCGGCGCGGGGGTGTTCACAGGGCGTTCAGGTCGAGCTTGGCGGCCGCCTTCAGGATGTCCTCCTGATGCTTGAGGAGGACGCCCAGGCTGTCGCGTACGACGGTCTCGTCGAGGGTGCCGGCGCCGAGCGCGAGGAGGGTGCGCGCCCAGTCGACGGTCTCGGCGACCGACGGCACCTTCCGCAGGTCCATCGCCCGCAGTGCGCCGACCACCCGCACCACGGACGCGGCCAGCGCCTCGTCCAGCCCAGGCACCTTCAGCCGTACGATCCGGCGCTCCAGCTCCTCGTCCGGGAAGCCGATGTGCAGGAACAGGCAGCGGCGGCGCAGCGCCTCCGACAGCTCGCGGGTGGCGTTGGAGGTGAGCACGACGAAGGGGCGCCGCGTCGCGGTGATGGTGCCCAGTTCGGGAACGGTGACCTGGAAGTCGCTGAGCACCTCCAGCAGCAGGCCCTCCACCTCGACGTCGGCCTTGTCGGTCTCGTCGATCAGCAGCACCGTCGGGTCGTCGCCGCGGATCGCCGTCAGCAGCGGGCGGGGAAGCAGGAACTCCTCGCTGAAGATGTCCGTGCGCGTCTCGTCCCACGTCTCGTCCCGGCCCGCGCTGATGCGCAGCAGCTGCTTGGCGTGGTTCCACTCGTACAGCGCCCGGGACTCGTCGACGCCCTCGTAGCACTGCAGCCGGACCAGCCGCGCCCCCGCGACCTGGGCCACCGCCTTGGCCAGCTCCGTCTTGCCGACCCCGGCGGGCCCCTCGACCAGCAGCGGCTTGCCGAGGCGGTCGGCGAGGAAGACGGTCGTGGCGACCCCGGGCGAGGCCAGGTAGCCCGTCTCGGCGAGGCGGGCGGAGACATCGTCGACGGACGTGAACAACAGGGCCTCCAGCGCGGCGCGGACGAAGCGGCATGCGGTCACCTATCTAAGCGCTTGTTCACGGCCTCTGTCACGCCGATCGGGCTCCCGGCCGCCCCGTACACCGATCGGTTTCCCGGTCGCACGGGGCGCGGTAACCTCGCACTATGGCCACTTCCGACAAGGCGTCTCCCCGGGACCGGCTGCTCGACGCGGCGGCCGACCTCTTCTACCGCGACGGCGTCTCCATCGGCGTCGAGGCGCTGTGCCGGACTGCCGGGGTCTCCAAGCGGTCGATGTACCAGCTCTTCGACAGCAAGGACGAGGTCCTGGCCGCGAGCCTGGAGCGGCGGCTGCCCGGATACGAGGCCCGCCTGACGCCCGGCCCGCAGGATGCCGACACCCCCCGCGAGCGGATTCTGTACGTCTTCGAGCGGCTGGCGAAGGCCTCCGCGGAACCCGATTTCCACGGCTGCCCCTACCTGGCTGCGCTGGTCGAGCTGAAGAACCCCGAACACGCGGCGAGCAAGGTGGCCAGGGGCGCCAAGGAGCGCCTGAAGGAAGCCTTCCGCAAGGAGGCCGAGCTCGGCGGGGCGCATGATCCGGAGTTGCTGGCCCGCCAGCTGATGCTGGTCTTCGACGGGGCGAGCGCCCGCAGCGGGGCCCGGGTCGAGACGCTGGACGATGGGCTGGCCACGGCCACCGCGACGGCGCTGCTGGACGCAGCGGGCGTCCGCTGACATATGGCGCAGGGGCCGGCGCCCCAGTGACCGCCCCTGACGCATGGCGCAGGGGCCGGCGCCCCAGTGACCGCCCCTGACGCATGGCGCAGGGGCCGGCGCCCCAGTGACCGCCCCTGACATATGGCGCAGGGGCCGGT